>DATMSB010000014.1:0-3876 GCA_035565615.1 Vulgatibacter sp.
TCGATCGCCCTGCGCGTGCTGGCGACCGCACCGTCTCCACCCGCCGGCGACGCCAGGCCCGAGAAGAAGAGCGGCGGCTGCCAGGCCGGCGGCGGCGACCTCGGGCTCCTCGCCTTCGTCGTCACCGGCGCGATCGCCTGGCGGCGCCGCCGATCGTAGCCGGCCGGGACGGTGGACGAGCGCTCTGCGGGGCATCCGTCGGCGGAGTGACTCTCCTCGTTGCCTTTCCCCCGGGGAGGCGGGCCGCGAGGAGCACCGTGAGCTCCTCCGCTCGGCGTCTACCTGCGCATCGCTGGGACGAAGGCGGAGTGCCGCCGACGCGGACCGATGTATGCAAAGGTGGACGCTTGCGGCACTGCCTCCAGGCGCTTGACCTGAGAGGGGATCCCATGTGTATGTGAGGGGCTCACGACACGCCTCTGCCGGGGGGGCAGCGTGCAGAACGGAAGCGCTGGCGCTTCCGCGGGATCGTGCATGAACCACGCGCTCGTCACGATTGTCGGAATCCTGGCTCTCGGGTTCGTCCTCCCCGGATGCGAGTCGTCCGTCAACACCCGTCTGGAGCGGGCGCGGCAGCTCTCGTTCGCGGGGAAGGCGCAGGAAGCGGCCGCGGAGTATCGCGTCCTCCTCGCGTACCTCGACGAGGAGGGCGACCATGAGAGCGAAAGAACCCGCGCCGCCCGCGTCGAGTCGCTCGCGAGATACGGCGATCTGACCTACCTCGAGCTGCGTGACTACCGAAGCGCCGCCGAAGCCTACCGGATGCTCATCGCGGAGGAGCCGGCGCACGAGGAGGCCTGGGCGGCGCGCGAAAAGCTCGCCGACCTCTCCAAGCGCTTCCTCTCCGATCCCTCGGAGGCGATCGCACAGTGGCAGGCGCTCGCGGAGTCCGGCCGCCCGGAGGGCGAGCGCTTCGCCTACCTCGCCGCCAAGGCCTACTTCGAGCAGCAGCAGTACGAACAGGCCCGCAAGGAATGCGCCGCGCTGGCGGAGCGGGCGCCCGGCAGCAAGTGGGCCGCGGACGCGCTCTTCCTCCTCGCCACCGCGTGGCAGTTCGAGGGCGAGAACGCCCAGGCCGTCGCCGCTTTCGAAGAGGTGGAGCGCCGCTGGCCCGACTCGGAGATCGCGTCCCGCGCGCGCTTCCAGATCGGTGAGGCCCGGCTGGCGATGGACGACCCCGAGGCTGCTCTCGCCTCTTACCTCGAGGCACTCAAGCGCCACCCCGATCCGCAGCGCGTTCAGGCGGAGATCCTGCGCGCCCGCCGCCGCCTCGCCGAAGCACAGCGCATCGAGCAGACCACCCGCGCCGGCGCCCGTGGCTGATCGCGGCGTTCGCCCGCTGCCGCCTCGCCGAAGCGCAGCGCATCGAGCAGACCACCCGCGCCGGCGCCCGCGGCTGATCGCGGCGTTCGCCCGCCGCCGCCTCGCCGAAGCGCAGCGCATCGAGCAGATCACCCGCGCCAGTGCCCGCGGCTGATCGCGGCGTTCGCTGCCGCCGTCCCGCCGAAACACGTCAGGCGAGCCGACCACCCGCGCCGGACACCCTCGGCTGATCACCGCGGCTCGCCCGCCGACCGACCAGCGCCTGCCCTGTGCCCTGTTGGCAGGCCGAGACGATTCCGGAGTGGGAATGGCGCGGCGCAGGACCGGCGGTCGCTCACTGGCTATCGCGTCGTCGGCTGCGGGCCCGCGATGCGTACCTCGTCTCGGGGCTCGGGCGTGCATGCGCAGCGGCCGACGCGACCTCAAGCGGCGAGCCTGGCGTCGCCAGGCGCGGCTCCGCGGCGCATCGCTGCGTCCGTGTCCAGCAGAGGAGGCGGTCCCGCATAGCGCTGCACGAGGACGTCCACGCAGAGCTCGAAGTCCCAGGGGTAGCAATCGGGTGGCGGCGGCGTCTCGGTGGACTCGGCGTGTTCCTGCTCGTCCAGCCAGGAGAGGAATCCTGCGTACCGATCGAGGCCGATCGGATCGTGGAAGCGCGGGACGTAGGCGCTGCCGTCCAGGCGCGTGCCGTCCGGATCGAAGAAGACGGGCTCCTTGCCTTCCATGGAGATCGAGTAGCCGCCCTCGTGGACCAGGCGGTGGTGGGTTCGGCAGAGGAGCACGAGGTTGTCGAGGCGGGTCTCACCGCCCTTGGCCCAGTGCTCGATGTGGTGCCCATCGACGAAGTGCCGGTGCGTGCAGCCGGGGAATCGGCATCCTCCGTCGCGGACCTGCAAGGCCCGCCTCATCGCCGGCGGGATGGCGCGGGTGCGCCTCCCGACGTCGAGGGGATGCCCATCCGGGTCGACGACCACCTCCACGATCGGCGCATCGCAGGAGAGGCGCCTCGCCGTCTCCGGATCGATCCCGGTGCCGTCCTCGAGCGTGGCGGGCGCTTCGCTCGCGCTCGCGAGGGTGTCGGCGTCCACGTGGACGACCACCTCGACCCGCGGGCGACCGGAAGCGCGAATCGCATCAGGTGAATGGAGGACGCTCTCGGCCAAGGCGACGAGGGAATCGGCGCGATCGATCGAGCGCTGGGCGTCGGTGCGCCGCCTAGGCGACGCGGATTCGGCCGCGACCTCCTGAGCGGCTCCGCTCTCTTGGGGAGATCGGATCGCCGTGAAGTGATCCTTCGTGGCGTCACCGTTCACCAAGATGTCGCCCGCCTTGCCGACCGTCGCGTCGCCGACCATCGCGCCGCCGACCATCGCGCCGCCGACCGTCGCGCCGCCGACCGTCGCGCCGCCGACCGTCGCGTTGCTGCCCATCACGCCGCAGACGTTCGCGAAGTCCATTGCACCGCAAATCGAAACGTCGTCGGCGTTCGTTGCACCGTTGGGCGCACCATCCAATCTGCCGTCCGATGCGTCGTTCTCCGCGCCGTCCATCGGGCCCGCATTTCCCGAGATGCCAGAAGTCGCACTGTCCCTCGAAGTCCTTTCTCCTGGAGGCTCGATGGCCGTGGGATGGGGTACCGAGGGCCTGCCACATCGGAGGCCTCCGCTGCATTCGAGGTGAGCTTCTCCTTCGCCGCGTAGCGGATCGCGTCGAGTGCCTTCAGGACGACCTCGGCTTCCTCCGCGGGGAGCTGCGCCTCGATGCTGACCATTCCGAAGCCGAGGTGCTTCGTGTGAATCCATCGCTCCGTGGGCGCCTGCTGCATCCTGCCGTCCTCGAGCCGCTGGAGCACGCGTCGATAGGCACGCCCGATCCGCTCCATCTGGGAACCGGTGGCGTTCCGTGCCATGTGCACCAACGCCTCCTGGTTCTCCTCCGTGGCGACGCGGGTGATCGCCCGTACCTTGGAGTAGCTGAGGTGGCCGGACCGCATCGCCTCGTCGATGAGCGGGAGGCGCCCCAAGGCGCGCGCAACCCGCACCTTTTCCCGAGCCGCGCCGAGGTCGAGGCCGACTCGCCATGAGAGCCAGTGCGCACAGGTGAGGGCGCCCTCCCAACCTCCCCGCGCGTCGAACTCACGTATGAGCGAGAGCAGCTTCCACTGGGCTGCCGAGATCCGGGCCGATACCGCGGCGATCTCCTCTCCCATTCGCTTCAGCTCCGCTCGCTCGCGGGCGTTCCTGGCTCTCTGCTCGTCGACGCTCGACTTTTCCATGCGCTCGTTGTGACAGGTGACCCCGACATTCGAGTCGACGGGCCCGGACGGACACGGGCCCCTCGGAAACGCGAGGCACCATCAGAGGAGGCGCCGCCCCCTAGCGGAAGCGCCGGGCCCCAGCGGAAGGGCCGGACCACCGCGGAAACGCCCGACCCCCATGGAAACGCCGGACCTCCGCGGATACGCCAAGACCTCCGAGGAAACGCCCGACCTCCGAGGAAACGCCCGACCTCCGAGGAAACGCCCGACCTCCGAGGAAACGCCCGACCTCCGAG
>DATMSB010000015.1:0-4144 GCA_035565615.1 Vulgatibacter sp.
AGCTCCTTCACCCTGGCGTCGTCGGCGACGGCGGCGAGGGCCCGGCGCTGGAACATGAGGGCGCCGAAGTGATCGGTCTCCGGGAGGAGGAGCCCGAACTCCTCGTCGTCCATCCGCGCCACGACGTCCACGTCCCTCGCCACCCGCCCCACCGCGGCGAGGACCGCCCGGAGGAGGGTGCGGATCGAGTCGGCGCCGTGCATGCGGGCGAGATCGCGCACACCCTCCACTCCAAGTGTCACGAGCGAAAATGGGCGGCCGTATCGCTGGGAGCGGAGCAGCTCCTTCTCGGCGTACTCGACGAAGAACGAGAGCCCGAATGCGCCGGTCTCCGGGTCGCGAAGCTCGAGGCTCTGGGGAAGCTCCAGGTAGTGCCGCACCGGCCCAAGTCTCCTTTCGGGGGGTCGGGGCGTCAACCTCCGCCCGTCCCCCTCGGCGACGCTTCAGTAGCGGAGTTCGGCGCGGACCGCCACCGCGCGGAAAGGGACGCCGTCGCGGATCAGATCGAGCGTGACGGGGGTGCCGACCTGGCCCCGGATCCGCTCCACTGCCTCGCGCAAGCCCGCGCCCTGCGACAGCGGCGCGCCGTCGATCGCCACGATGCGATCCCCCCGCCTCACCCCGGCGGAGAACGCGGGCCCTCCGACGACGACGCCCGCGGCGATCAGCTCCCGCCTCCGGTTGGCGCCGAGGGTGAGGCCGATGCCGCCGAAGGCGTCCTCTCCCAGGGAGTCGCCGGGCGCGAGGCGCACCTCCACCCAGGCGGCGCGGCCCGGTTCGACCGTGGTGACGGTGGGCCGCGCGAAGCGAAAGCCCGGTCGGAAGGCGAAGACCGGGACCCGCCCCGGCTGCACGCCCTCCAGGCGGAAGGATCCGTCGGCCGCGGTGAGGGCCTGCGGCGCGCCCGGCGCGTCCCCGCCCCCGGCGAAGGCGAAGATCGCCCCCCGCGCCACCGAGACGCGGGCACCCTCGATCGGCGCCCCGTCGGGCGAGACCACCCGGCCCTCCACCACTCCGCCGGCCTCGAGCTCGAGGACGACCTCGTCGCTGGCGCCTCGCTCCGGGACCTCGACCTGCGCGGTCGCCACCGTCGTCGAAGGCGCGCTGGCCCGCACCTCCCAGCGGCCGGGGGGGAGGGACATGCGGAACCGACCGTCCGCCGCCACGAAGGAGCGCAAGGTCCCGCCGGACGTTCCCGGGTCGAGGGGCGACGCCGCGACGGAGAACTCGGTGGCAGGCCGACCCTCGCGCAGGACCAGCCCCGCCAGCTCGCCGCCGGCGAGGGTCAGGATCACCTCGCCGTCCGCGGCCGAGACGCCGCGGCGCTCGCCGCGCAGCGCCTCGTACGACGCCTCCACCCGCATCGGCCCTCCGGGCAGCCCCCCCGCCGCGAAGGCGCCGTCGCCGCCGGCGGTCAGCGCCGTCGCCAGGGAGCGAGGCCCGCCCTCGGGCCAGATCGCCACCGACGCGCCGGGCAGGGGCCGGCCGTCCGTGCCGACCACCCGCCCCCGCAGCTCGTGGGCGCCGAGCTGCAGGGTGACGTGGGCCGTCTCGCCCTCGAGGATCTCGAGGGGGCCGACCCGCGACCTCGCCACGCCGCTCACCGCCACCACCTGGATCGGGCCGGGGGGGATCCCCCCGAGGGAGAAGCTGCCGTCCCGCCCGGCGGCGACACCGCCGAAGGTGCGCTCCCCTGCCGCCGCGTACACCGTCGCGCCCGGGAGCGGCTCGCCGGCCGCGTCGATGACGTTGCCCACGAGGGAGGCGGGCGCCGCGATCCGGATCTCGATGCCCACCCGCTCGCCGCCAGGCGGCACGGCGAGGACGTCGCTGCGCCCCGTGCCACCGGAGGCGTCGACCGCCTCGAGGATCACCTGGCCACCCGCGGCGGTCACCGCGAAGGTCCCGTCGCCTCCGGCCCGCCCGGCGGGGCGGCGATCGCTCCCGTGGAGCCGGTAGGCCGAGGCGAAGATCGTCGCGCCCGGCGCCGGACGGCCGGCGGCGTCCACCACCCGGCCGGCGAGGCGGACCCCCTTGGCCAGGCGAAATTCGACGCCGCTGGTGGGGCCCGATCCGATGGAGAGGCGCTCGTCCCGCGGCTCGTATCCTTCCGCCCGGACC
This sequence comes from Vulgatibacter sp., assembly GCA_035565615.1. Lineage (GTDB taxonomy): Bacteria > Myxococcota > Myxococcia > Myxococcales > Vulgatibacteraceae > Vulgatibacter. The sequence continues at coordinate 2,122 of DATMSB010000015.1, forward strand.
TGGAGGACGATCTCGCCGGGGGTGAGGCCCTCGAAGGCGAAGCGGCCCAGGGCGTCGGTCCGGGAGAGGAGCCCCGCGGCCCGCACCGCCGCGCCCTCCAGCGGCGCGGCGGTCTCGGCGTCCAGGATCCTGCCCGCGAGGCTCCCGCCCGGCGCGAGGTGGAGGGTGAGGCCGCCGAGCTCCTCGCCGGGCGCCAGCGGGATCGGCCCCTCGACGTCGGAGGCGAGGCCGCCGCTGCGGGCGACGAGGAGGATCTCCCCGGGGCGCAAGGGGCCGATGCGGAAGGCGCCTTCCTCGTCGGCGACGACGGTCGCCAGGACCGTCCGATCGGAGAGCGCCCGCACCTCGCTGCCGGCGACGGGGCGACCGTCGGCGGCGAGGACCCTGCCCCGCAGGTGGCCGGCGTCGGAGCCGGGCGGCGGAGCGGCCGGATCGGCCTCGAAGCCGACCTCCGGGCGGAGCGCCTGCGCAGGCGGCGCGGGCGCAGGCGCGTCGTCGGATCGCGAGAGCGCCACCGCCACGATCCCCGCGGCGAGAACGACGAGGGCGGCGACGAGACGACCTCTTCTCACGGCGCCTACTCCGGGTTGGAAGGCTGGCGACCCGCCGAGCCGAGCGCCGCCGCTCGCCGCGTCCGCTCGAGCTCGAGCTGCAGACGCCGCGCGGCGATCACCGCCTCCGCCCGCTGGCCTTCGGCGGCCTCGGCGCGGCGCTCGGCCGCGCGCATCGACTCCTCCGCCTCGCGGAGCCGCAGCCGCGCCATCTCCGCCCGCTCCTCGGCGTCCCGGGCGCGGCGGGCCAGGGCGTCGTCCCCGCCCCAGGTGCCGATGCGATCCATCGCGACGTCGAGGACCGCGCCGGCGTGGAGGGCGGCCAGCTCGTCGCGCAACCCCTTGGCCGACGCCCGCGCCCGGGCCGCCTCGGCCTCGAGCGCGGCCAGCTCGTCGTCCCGGGCGTCGGCGGTCTCCAGGCGATCGCGCAGCGCGGCGATCTCGGCGCGCAGCTCGTCCCGCTCCTCCCGGAGCCTGGACTCGGAGGAGCGCAGGGTCTCCAGCTCCGATCGCAGCGACGCGGCCTCCGCGCGCAGCCCGTCGCGTTCCTCCTGCAGCCCCGATTCCGCCGCGCGCAGGGTCTCCAGCTCCGACCGCAGCGACGCGGCCTCCGCGCGCAGCCCGTCGCGTTCCTCCTGCAGCCCGGACTCCGCCGTGCGCAGGGTCTCCGCCGGGCTGGCTTCACCCACGGCATCGGCCTCCGCTGCCTCCCCTTCGGCGAGGCCGCGCACCATCCGCTCGAGGCCGGGCGTCGCCTCGCGGGGAAGGATCGCGAGGCGCCGGGTCGCCAGGCCCGCAGGCGACTCCCCGCAGACGAAGACGAACTGCGACGCGGGGGCGGGCTCGTCGGCGAGATCGTCGACGGCGAGCGGGGCGCCGGGCACCTGCACGGGCGCCATCGCCCAGCCCGCCACCGGGCGGATCGTCGCCACCTCCACCGACGGGAAGCGGGCCGAGAGGATCGCCGCGACTTCGCCGTACGAGGCCGGGCCGTCGAGCGCCACGGCGAGCCTGCCCGCCGGGGCGAGGGCGCGGCGAACGTCGTCCAACTCGTCGAGCCACGACGCCCCGTGGAGGATCGCCAGGTCGAACGCCGCCGCCTCGAGCGACGCGATCGGCCCCTCGACGAAACGCAGCCCCGGCCCGCCGAAGTCGGCCCGCGCCCGCTCGATCGCCTCGGCGTCGAGATCCACGGTGGCCACCGACGCGGCGCCCCGGTCGTGGAGCGACGTCGCGCTCGCACCGCCGGCGATCCGCACGGCGCCCAGCTCGAGGACCCGGGCCCCCGCGAGCAGCGGCTCGAGGAAGAGGTGCCTTGGCAGGAGCCCACCGAGAGGGGCGATGGGATCGCAATAGTTCATCGCGGGCGGAGAATGACGGTGCCGGCCCGTCGAAATCAAGAGGCGCCGCCGCCTCGGCCGACCACGCCGATATGGGGGAGGTTGCGGTACTTCTGCCCGTAATCAAGCCCG
>DATMSB010000016.1:0-14483 GCA_035565615.1 Vulgatibacter sp.
AGTCCATCGCCTGGGCGAAGCCCTTCGACGAGAGGACCTTGGTGATGGCCGCCGTCAGCGTGGTCTTGCCGTGGTCGACGTGACCGATCGTGCCGATGTTCGCGTGCGGCTTGGTGCGCTCGAACTTTTCCTTGGACATCTGCCGCCTCCATTCTTCCGAAAAACGAGTGAGAAAGTCTTGGAGCCCTCGACCGGGATTGAACCGGTGACCTCGTCCTTACCAAGGACGCACTCTGCCAACTGAGCTACGAGGGCATCGTATTTGGAGCGGGAAACGGGACTCGAACCCGCGACCCTCAGCTTGGAAGGCTGACGCTCTACCAACTGAGCTATTCCCGCATATGTCCTCTCGTACCGCTACTGCCTTCTACTTCACTTCAACGCTTGGTGGAGGGGGAAGGATTCGAACCTTCGTAGGCTGATGCCGGCAGATTTACAGTCTGCTCCCTTTGGCCGCTTGGGTACCCCTCCTCGGAGTCGTCTCTCTTGGAGCTGGCGGCGGGAATCGAACCCGCGACCTGCCGCTTACAAGGCGGCTGCTCTGCCGACTGAGCTACACCAGCGTAGCGGTCCGGCCACCGCCACAATCGCTTCCATCCATCTTTTCCGCTTGGATGCACCCCTCTCGCGAAGGCGTGCCGTCCAACGTGCGGTGGGGCTTGTAAAGGGAACGGCAGATCCAAGTCAAGAACGATCCGCCCCCTCCCCTCGATCGCCGCGGGGCGCCCTCGCCCGCCGCTGCCGCGCCGCCTCGTAGAGCAGGATCGAGCCTGCCGCGGAGGCCGACAGGCTGTTGGCGCCCCGCCCCGGCATCGGGATGGCGACGAGGCGATCGCAGCGATCCTTCGTGAGGGGGCGCAGGCCCCTCCCCTCCGCGCCGATCACCAGGCAGATCGGCATGGCGAGATCGACCTGGTCGCAGGGCTCGCCGGCCATGTCCGCGCCCAAGATCCAGACGCCGGCCTTCTTGAGGTCGTCCAGGGTGCGGGCGAGGTTGGTGGCCCGCGCCACCTGCAGGTGCGCCGACGCGCCGGCGCTCGCCTTGATCGCGGCGGGCGTGAGCCCCACCGCGCGATCCTTCGGCACGACGATCCCGTGCCCGCCCATCGCGTGGGCCGATCGCAGGATCGCGCCGAGGTGCACCGGATCCTGGACCTGATCGAGCGCGACGAGGAGGGGCTCGTCGCCCCGCTTGGCGGCGAGGCGGACGAGGTCGTCCGGATCGGCGTAGGTCGGCTCCCGGGCCTGGGCCACCACGCCCTGGTGCACCCCGCCGTCCGCCAGCCTGGAGATGCGATCCCGGGTCGTCCGCTCGACGCGGACGCCGGCGCCCTGGGCGAGCCGCACGATCCGCTCGAGGTCGTGGGCCCTCGCCCCTTCCGCGATCCACACGCGATCGATCGAGCCCGGCTGCGCCTGCAGCAGCTCGACGACCGGATGCACGCCGTAGACGATCGCCACTAGTTCACGAGCACCGGAACCGAGACCGTCTCGGTGGTCCTCATGCAGGCCTCGGCCACGCAGACGAAGAAGGTGAGGTCCGCGTCGATCGAGCCCTGGCCCGCCTCGCCGGCCTCGAAGGGGATGTCGAAGACGGGCCCCCCGTCGACCTCCCTGGCGCGGTCCTCGTAGGCCAGGTCGTCCTTGAGCACGCGGACCGGCCCCTTCGCCGCGAGCTTGCCCCGGAACGGCGTCTCGGCCTTCACCTCGGCGCCGGGGATCGGCTGGATGGCGAGGTGGAGCGTGCCCGGCTCGCCGGCCTTCGCCGGATCCGCGCTCGCCTTCACCGAGTAGAGGACCTTCGGATCCTCGGGGACCTCGCCCGCCACGTACCCGGAGGCGGCCGAGGGAGCGGCGTCCTTGCAGCCGGCGGCGACGAGCAGCGCGGCGGCCGCCAGGATGTGGAGCGATCGGTTCATCGGGTTCACCTCGCGCGGGGGGCGGGGGACCGGCCGATTCGCCGGCCGGCCACGCCCTCGATCTCTAACGCTTCGAGGCGCGCATTTCCAGCCGGTCCGCGCGGGCCCGCCGCACCAGCGCCGCCGCGTGGTCCACGATGGCGCCGGCGAGGTCGTGGCCGGTGGCCAGCTCGAGCTCCTTGAGGCCGGGCGAGCTGTGGACCTCGAAGACCCGGGGCCTCCCGTCGTGGTCGAGCATGTCCACCGCGCCCACCTCGAGGCCGAGGATCGCGGTGGCCCGGATCGCCGTCTGCTCGAAGACGGGCGGGAGCTTCACCGGCTCGAACTTCGCCCCCTTGCTCAGGGTGCGGCGCAGCCTGCCCGGCCGCGGGATCCGCCGCACCGCGCAGCGAACCTCCCCGCCGACCACCAGCGCCCGCAGATCCATGTCGTCGGCGTCGCGGACGTACTGCTGCACCACGAGGTTCTGGCCGAGGCCGAGGATCGCCTCCAGCGCCGCCTCCAGCGAGGGCATCGTCTCGCAGATCATCACGCCCTGGCGGTCCGTCCCCTGGAGCAGCTTGATCAGCACCGGGACGCCTCCCACCAGGGGAACCATCGCCTTGATGGAGCGGGGATCCCGCGCCATCACCGTCGGGGGCACGTCGATGCCGTGGCCGGTGAGGAGTTGCAGCGAGCGCATCTTGTTGCGCGCGCTGGCGATGGAGTCGGCGCCGTTGACGAGCACCGCGCCGGAGAGCGCCATGTGGTTGAGCACCGCCAGGCCGTAGGGCGCGATGGACTGTCCAATCCGCGGGATGATCGCGTCGGCGGGGCGGAGGGGCTTGCCGCGGTAGAGGAGGTGCGCGTTCCTCCCGTCGAGGTGCATCTCGCAGTCCATCGGGTTGAGGACGCGGGTGGGGATCCGTCGCTCCCGCGCCGCCACGACCAACCGCCGGGTCGAGTAGATGGTGTCCGACCGGGAGAGGATCACCAGCCGCATGGAGGACGCGCGCGCCATGGCGCCACCTCTATCACGGCGGCCGGGACGCCCGTCAGCTCGCCCGCCGGAAGCCGTTCAGTCGGGCGGCGCGCTCTCGAGCGGCGTCTCGCCCTCCGGCTCGTGGGGCGGGCGCGGCGGCGGCGCCCGCTTGCGGGCGCGCTGCTGGGCGGGGGTGGCGATCTGCTTCTCCCAGATCACGTCCACCCCGCCGGCGCCGGCGTCGCCGAAGCGGGTGCGCAGGCCCACCGTGCGAGAGAGATCGTACTGAGCGTGCACCTCGTTCGTGTTCTCGCCCGGCTCGGCGAGGAAGTTGCGGACGAAGCCGACGTAGAGGTTCCGCCCCACGTAGGTGCCGGCCTCGACCACCGTCTGGCCGGTCGCGGTCTGGCTGGTGAGGATCTGCACCGGGACCCGCGCGCCCAGCGCCTCCCGCAGCTTCTGGGTCACCGCGGCGCCGGCGAGGGAGGCTGCGGCGCCCTGCCCTGCCTGCCCCTCCCGCCGCTGCCCCGCCAGCGGCTCCATGCCGGGGTTCTGGGTGCGGCCCGCCACGATCAGCATCACGATCTGGCTCTCGGAGAGCGGCGGCTCGGATCGAAGCTGGACGGTGGGATCCTGGATCGTGCCCCCGATGTCCGCCCAGGCCGTCGCCTGCGGCGCGTCGTACCGGGCGGTCACGTCCACGTGGGGGTTGCGCGGCGGGCCGCCGATCCAGCGCACCTCCCCGTGCTCCACCACGAAGGTCCGCCCCGCCACCTCGGCCTCTCCGCGGCGGGTCCTGGCGTAGCCGGTGGCGGCGAGGGCCCCGTTCCGATCCCGGACGACGAAGAGATCCACTTGGAGCTCGAGCTCGACGTTCGGCCCTCGGACGAAGACGTCCCGTGGCGCCGCCACGTGGAGCGAGAACGGCAGGGCCCCCTTCCTCTCGCCGGGCGGCGCCGCCGCTTGGGCGGCGCCCGGGACGAAGACGACGTCCGGCAGCGGCCCCAGGGGCTGGAGCGTCCGCGGCGGCTGGGGCGGCAGCTCCACCTCGGCGGAGGCGATCGTCAGCGTCGCCGTCACCCCGTCGCCCGGGCCGATGCGCCCCTCCAGGCGATCCCGCATGGTCAACCGCGCGAGGGGCCCGCCGGAGCCGGTGACCGGGATCCCGTCCGCGCGCAGATCCAGGTCGAACGGGACCGGCGCCGTCGCCGTGCCGGACGCCAGGGGCAGGAGCGTCTCCATCACGGTGGCGAAGGGCCTCGCGCCGGGTCCACCGATCCTGCCGCTGGCGAAGAAGCGGCCGCCTTCGCTCCCGTGGACGTCGAGGGCGCGCAGCTCGATGGTGTCCTCCCGGAGGTTCACCCGCGCGGCGATCCGCTCGTACATCGCGCCGCCGGGGATCTGGACCGCGCCCTCCCCGATCGAGATCGCGCCGAGGGGCCGCAGGTCCGCGAGCCGCCCCTCGCCCTTCACCGACGCGTCGAGGATCCCGGCGAGGTGGCTGCGGGAGAGCGCCCTGCCCAGGGGTGCGAGGGACATCCGCTCCGCCTCCAGCCCCACCTTCGCCGGCAGGGCGGCGATGGCCGCCGCGTCGCCGGAGGCGAGGCGCTCGAACCAGCGATCGCCGAGCTCCACGCCCGCGGCGAGCGTGCCCCCTCCCTCCTCGAAGGCGTGGAGCCTGGCCTGGAGGCGCGTCGCGTCCAGCGCGAGCGAGACCTCGAGGTCGCCGAAGCGCGCGCCGCGGACGCCGAGGCGCCGGGCGTGGAGGATCCCGTCGCCGCAGGGCGCCGCCACCGTGCCGCTGAAGGACGCGCTCCCGAAGACGACGCCGGCGAGCCGACCGTCGGCCTCGGAGCGGTCGGAGGTGAGATCCTCGAGATCGATCCGGTGCAGCTCGATCGCCGCCGCCACCGGCGTCGCGGGATCGACCCGCCCGTCGAGGAGGACGGCGAGGGAGGCGCCGATCTCCACCGACGCCCGGGCCCGGGCCGCCTCCGCCTCCTCCGAGTCCACGGTCGCCGAGACCTTCACGGAGGCGTCCCCGAGCTCCGCCGCGGCGGCCGCGTGCACGTCGCGCACCGGGCCCAGGGGGCCGCCCCGCAGCTCCGCCGCGATCCGCCCCCGGGGATCGCGCAAGGGGCCGCGCAGGTCGAGGGTGGCGGCGGCGGCGCCGTGGAGGCCCGGCCTGCCCACCGACTCGCCCAGGATGGCGAGATCGATCCCGCGCAGCTCCCCCGCCACACGCGTTCGCGGCGATGTGGCCACCCGATCGAGCTCGGCCCTCGGCGCGGCCCGCAGGGCGCGCAGATCCACCGGCGCGCTGGCGGCGATCTCGGCGATCCGCCGATCCCCGCTCCACGCATCGACCGCGATCTCCAGGTGGCCGCGCCGGCTCTCGCCCCCGTCCGCGTGGTGCCGGGCCAGCACCCGTACGTCGAAGGGCTCGACCGACGGCGCCTGGGCGAACCACAGCCCCGTCCCCCTCCCGTCCAGCTCGAGCTCGGGCGCCTCCAGCGTCCCGGCGGCGACGAGGCGGGCGCGCACCCGCCCCGCCGGCAGCGGCCGCTCCAGGATCCGGGAGAGCCCGCCCAGATCCACGGGGGAGGCCACCACCTCGAGCCGAAGGGGTGCCGCCCCGCCCGCATGGAGCGGATCGTCGGGGCCGTCGTAGGAGGCGCGGACGATCCCCACCTGCCCCGCCGCCGCCTCGATCCGTCCGGTGGCGCGCCCCTCCGTCGCCACGGCGTCGCCCCGCGCCTCCAGGTCTACCTCGCCGCTGCGAAGGGAGGCCCGCCCCAGGTCGACCTTCCAGAAGCCCGGCCGGGCGATCCCGTCCGCGTGGAGCGCGGCGCCGGCCCGGCCCGCGGAGGGCGCCGCAGTGCCCAGGCGGATCCGGAAGACGCCGCCCCGGTCCCGCCTCGCACGAAGGGTGATTTCGTCAAACTCCATTTCACGGAACCGGAGGGACGAAGCCTCCACCCGGGCCTCGCCGGCGGGCCACGCGCCGCCCGCGACGGCGGCGCTCCCGACGAGGCGGACGCCCTTCGCCGCCGCGTCGGCCACCCGCAGCCGCGGCAGGTCCGCCCTCGCCTCCAGGAGGAGATCCCCGGGGACGCTCCTGGCCTCGACCTCGATCGTCCCCTCCCCCGCGAGGGGAGGCAGACGCAGGCCGATGGCGCGGGAAAGCCAGGCGCGCAGCTCCTCGAGATCCCGCAGCCCCACCTCGACCCGCCCCTCCACGTCCGGAGGGGCCCACCGCCCCCGCCCCTCGATCGACGCGCCGGGGAGCGCGGCGCGCAGGGCGTCCACGTCCACCCTCGGCCTCCCCGCCTCGCCGCGCCGGACCCGGCCGTCCAGGTCCATGGGGCCCAGCGGCTCGCCCTCGAGGCGGCCACGCCCGAGGTGCGCCGAGACCCGGAGGTCGAGCGGCTCCACCCTCCCCTCCGCGCTCGCGTCGCCGTCGAGCGAACCTTCGGGCGCCCCCACCACCCACCGGGACGGATCGACGCCGCCCAGCCGGGTGCGGACCTCGGCCCCGGTCGTCTCCGCGTCGAAGCGTCCGGCGACGTGGAGCGTCCCTCCGCCCGCCGTGGACGCGGCGAGGTCGGCCTCCGTCCGCGATCCGCGCTGCCGCGCGCTCCCCTCGAAGTCGAGGTCCCGGGCGATCGCGATGCCCAGGCGTCTGGCCGCCTCCGCCTCGATCCTTCCGTGGAGTCCGAGCTTTGCGATCCGCTCCCGGACGAGCCCGCTCCCCTCGGCGAAGAGCCGCGTCCCGCCGAGGCGCAGATCGAGCGATGGGACGGCGAGGACGCCGTCTGCGAAGCGCGCCACCGCGCCGAGGGCCAGGGGCCGATCCAGTGGCACGGCGGCGTCCCCGGTCGCCGTGAGGGAGACGCGGGCGTCGTGGCCCCGCCACGCGCCGGTGGCGTCGAGGTCTACGTCCCGCACCAGAAGCGTCGGGGGGCCGCCCGGTCGCCTCGCCACCCGCAGGCTGCCGCACACGTGGAGGTCGGCGAGCTCGATCGGCAGCGGGGGCGCCGGCGGGAGCGGCTCGTCCGGGCGGGCCTCGGCCTTCGGGGCGGGTTGGACGGGGCGCAGCGCCCGGCCCAGGGCGAGGCCGCCGCCGGGCGACGGCGCGAGCTCGACGTGCACGCCCTCCAGGCGCAGCGCCTCCACGCGGAGCGTCCCGCGCAGGAGCGCCGCGGAATCGATGCGCAGCTCGGCGGAGGCGATCGCCGCGGCGGGCCTCCCCTCGGGATCCAGGATCAGGAGCCGCCGCGCGGCGAGCTCTCCCAGGGAGCCGAGCCGGAGGGCGCCGATCCGGACGGTCCCCTGCAGGGTCGACGAGGCGCGATCCTCCACCGCGCGGGTGAGCCGGCTCGCTCCCCACGGCGCGTGGAGGAAGGCGATCGCCGCGAGCGCCGCCCACGGGATCGCGCCGATCGCCGCGGCCGCCCCGATCGCGATCCGCGCCGGAGGCGCCATCAGAACGCCTCGCCGATGGACAGGAAGAACGCGAACCAGCGGAAGAACCCGCGCTCGAAGGACGCCGTCCCGTTCACCACCTCGAGGTGCCGGTGGAGGAAGCGGTAGCCGGCGTCGAACCGCGCCGGGCCGATCGGGGTCCGGTACCGGAGGCCGACGCCGGCGGCCCAGAAGAGATCCGAGGGATCGAAGGCGTCGGTGGGGCCCGCGGCGACGTTGGCGGCGTCCACGAAGAAGACCGCGGTCCAGCGCTGGGCGAACATCCACCGGGTCTCGGCGGTGGCCAGGGACGACGAGTTGCCGCCCAGGGGGACGAAGACCGTGGTGGTCTTCCCGTTCCGCTTCGTCTCCTGCGCCTCCCGCAGGGGCGAGAGCCTGCCGGCGCCGACGCCCCGGAAGCCGGCCGCGCCTCCGCCGAAGAAGCGGACGACGATGGGCGAGCAGTCCACCGCCTGCGAGTAGGGGTCCTCCGACTCGTCGCACGCCCCGGAGACGTCGAGGGGCTGGAGGATGCCGAGCTGGAGGCGGGTGGCGAAGATCACCGAGGGGGAGATGGGCGCGTACCAGCGCAGCTCGGGGACGAAGCGGATCCAGGTGAAGTCCCCGCCGAGGATCGAGCCTCCCTCCTGCAGGCCGAGGGAGGCGTACCAGCCCCACCGGGGCTCCAGGGGATCGGAGCGCCTGTCTCCGATGAGGCGCTGCTCCAGGTACGAGAAGGTGCAGCCGGAGGGGCAGTCCACGAGCGGAGACGCCCGGACCGCCTCCACGCCCGCCAGCGTCCCGGGATCGAAGACCGAGACGTCGAAGAAGCGCTGGAGGTTGTAGCTCGGAGTGAAGAAGAGCCAGTGGCGGAAGCGAATGGGCGTGCCCACCCGCCCCGCCACCGACTGGGAGGTGAACGACAGGTTCAGCTCCCGCTCGTACTCGGCGCGGACCGACAGATCGACCCGCGGACCGATGAAGTCGAGCTGGGTGAGGTCGGCGATCGATCGGCCCCCGATGCCCGATCGCGACTCGCTGAAGAGAAACCTGTAGGCGATGTCGTTGCGCAGGGTGAACTGCTCCAGGTTTCCGAACAGGTCGAGGTGGGTGAAGTCCAGGAGGCCCCGGACCTGCTCGAACCCCTGCTCGACCCCGAAGCCGCCGCCGGCCCGGATCCGGATGAAGTCCGCCTCGCTCACGAAGACGTCCACCGGCAGCGTGCCGGTCTCGGGATCAGGCTCGCCGGGAGCGGCGATGCTCGACGCGAAGACGCCGAGGGAGGCGACCTCCTCCTCCGCCTCGGCGATCTTGGCGGGGGAGAAGCGATCGCCGGGCTCGAGCACCACCTTCGCGGCCTCCTCGATCGTCTCGGCGGAGACGAGGAGGTTCCCCTCCACCCGGATCTCGCCGAACCGGTACACCGGCCCCGGCTCGACCACGATCACCACGTCGGCGCTCCCCTCCTCCGGCGCGATCTCCACGGTGCCCTCCGCCTTCGCGGTGGCGTGGCCCCGCTCCTCGAGGCGGGAGACGATCTGCTCCTTGAGGCCGAGGTAGTCGGCCTCGACGAAGATCCTGCCCACCGAGAGCGGGGGCGCCTGCAGGATCTTCGCGACCGACGCCTCCGGGAGCCCCTCCAGGCCGAGGATGGTGAGGGAGCGCACCAGGGTGGGCGGCCCCTCCTCCACCTGAAAGACCACGTCCACCTCGTCCGCGCCGGCGGCGATCACGCGTACCGACACCTCGGCGGCGAAGTAGCCGTTGTCGGCGTACACGCTCTCGATGCGCCGCCGATCCTGATCGAGCGCGCCGGGGTCGAGCCGCTTCTCGCTGCCGAAGAAGAGGAAGCGGTTGCTGGCCTGGGTCGCGATCCGATCCGCGATCAGCCCGTCGCCGACCGCCTGGTTCCCCTCGATCTCGACCGACGCGACCTTCGGCTGGTTCCCGGCCGGCCCCTCCCGCGCCGCCGAGGTGGAGGCGCAGCCCGTCCAGGGGCCGAGGGCGAGAGCGAGGAGGGCGAGGCTGGCGATCGCACGCATGCCAGCCCCAAGGTGCGCACGGCGAGGGTGCGGGACCGCACGAGCGTCCGTCGCGCGGGGCGCCGGGCGAGGCGGCGCGGCGGTCAGGGAGACTCGTGGTACTCCGCCTCCACCACCTCGTCCTCCCCGGGCCGCTTCTCCTCCCCGGACGGCGGCGCCTCGCCCCCCGGCGCCGGCCCCGCGCTCGCCCGGTACAGCTCCTCGGCGGCGGCGTGGGTCGCCGCCTCGAGTTCGCGGATCGCCTCCCGCAAGGGATCCAGCGGCCCGTCCTTTCGCTCGTTCACCTGCCGGACCGCCGCGGTCACCCGATCGCGCGCTTGCTGGGACAGCTTGGTTTCGTTCTCCTTCACGAGCTTCTCCGCCTGGTATGCGAGCTGGTCCGCCCGGTTGCGCTCCTCGATCTGCTCTCGCCGCCGCTTGTCCTCCTCCTCGTGGGCGCGGGCGTCCGCCACCATCTTCTCCACCTCGTCCTTCTGGAGCCCCGACGACTGGGTGATGGTGATCCGCTGCTCCTTGTTCGTCGCCTTGTCCTTGGCGCTGACGTGGAGGATCCCGTTCGCGTCGATGTCGAAGGTCACCTCGATCTGCGGCAGGCCGCGGGGAGCGGGCGGGATCCCGTCGAGGTGGAAGCGGCCCAGCGTCCGGTTGTCCCGGGCGAGCTCCCGCTCCCCCTGGAGCACGTGGATCTCCACCGAGGTCTGGTTGTCCGCCGCGGTGGAGAAGGTCTCGGTCCGCCTCGCGGGGATGGTGGTGTTGCGGTCGATGAGCTTGGTCATCACCCCGCCCAGGGTCTCCACGCCGAGGCTCAAGGGGGTCACGTCGAGCAGCAGCAGGTCCCGCACCTCGCCGCCCAGCACGCCCGCCTGCACCGCGGCGCCCACCGCCACCACCTCGTCGGGGTTGACGCTGCGGTTGGGCTCCTTGCCGAAGAAGGACTTCACCGCCTCCTGCACCTTGGGGATGCGGGTGGAGCCCCCCACCAGCACCACCTCGTCGATCTTCGACGGGTCGAGGCCGGCGTCCTCGAGGCACTTGCGGGTGGGCGCCATGGATCGCTCGACGAGATCCGAGATCATCCCCTCCAGCCGGGCCCGGGACAGCTTCGAGAGGAGGTGCTTGGGGCCGGTCTGATCCGCGGTGAGGAAGGGGAGGTTGATCTCCGTCTCCAGGGTGGAGGAGAGCTCGATCTTCGCGCGCTCGGCCGCCTCCTTGAGGCGCTGGAGGACCATCTTGTCCTTCGACACGTCGATCCCCGACTCCTTGCGGAACTCGTCGATCATCCAGCCGATGATCCGCTGGTCGATGTTGTCGCCGCCGAGGTGGGTGTCGCCGTTGGTCGCGAGCACCTCCACCACGCTCTCGCCCACCTCCAGGATCGAGATGTCGAAGGTGCCCCCGCCGAAGTCGTAAACGGCGATCTTCTCGTTCTTCTTCTTGTCCAGGCCGTAGGCGAGGGCCGCGGCGGTCGGCTCGTTCACGATCCGCTTCACCTCGAGGCCCGCGATCTGGCCGGCGTCCTTGGTGGCCTGGCGCTGGGAGTCGTTGAAGTACGCCGGGACCGTGATCACGGCCTCGGTCACCGGCTCGCCCAGGTAGGTCTCCGCCGCCCGCTTCAGCTTCATCAGGATCTGGGCCGAGATCTCCGGCGGCGAGAGGAGCTTGCCGCCGACGTCCACCCGGGCGTCGCCGTTCGGCCCCGCCACGACGTGGAAGGGCACGTGGTGGACCTCCTCGTGGACCTCGTCGAACCGGCGGCCCATGAAGCGCTTGATCGAGAAGATGGTGCGCTCGGGGTTGGTGATCGCCTGCCGCTTTGCCACCTGGCCGACGAGCCGCTCGCCATCCTTGACGTAGGCCACCACGGAGGGGGTGGTCCGGGCCCCCTCCTCGTTGGTGATCACGGTGGGTTCCCGGCCCTCCATCACCGCGACCACCGAATTGGTGGTCCCCAGGTCGATGCCGATGATCTTTCCCATTCGAGCGCTCCAGCCGAGGGGTTCACGGGTGGGTTCACGCACTGCGTAAAGAGCTACGCAGTCCGCCACCCCGCGTACGCGAACAATCTAGCCATTCCGCCGGGGCCGAGGCGGGCACGCGCTCGCCTATCCGCCTGATTTGCCTTGGAATTTTCCTTATTGCAGGATCGGTCCCATGAACATGGCATGTGGGGTGCAGGAGGGTGGGGCGAACGGGTACACGACTGGCGCACTGCATCATCGACTACGCACCAATTGCGCTGGCTCGACGCCCCGATCGGAGCACCATCGATGACCCCAGCCGTCGCCCTCGCCCCCTCCTTCGCGGCGATGGAGAACCTGGCCACCGAGTCCAAGGTCGCCGTCCTCCTCAACGCCAACGCCAAGCGCGTCTCCTCGAAGGTCCACCGCGCCCTCTCCCACGTGGTCCCCGAGGACGACCTCTTCTTCTCCCGGTCCACGCTGGAGGCCCGCAACATCGCCCGCACCGTGGTCGATCGACGCTATCGCACGGTATTCACCGGCGGCGGCGACGGGACCTTCGTCTCGTTCGTCACCGAGATCCTCTCGTACCTCAAGGGCACCGATCGGCCCATGCCCCGGGTGGGCGTGCTCAAGCTGGGCACCGGCAACGCCCTCGCCGGCATGGTCGGCGCCACCTCCGGGCAGGGCGTGCTCGACGACGTGCTCCGGGCGCGGGCGGGCGAGGTCCCCTGCGTGCGGCGCATCGACCTCATCGAGGCGAACGACCGCGCCACTCCCTTCGCCGGGGTGGGGCTCGACGCCGCGATCCTCAACGACTACGGCGCGGTGCGCAGGCGCCTCTGCGCGGGCCCGCTCAAGAAGCTCTCCACCGGCGCGCCGGGCTACGCCATCGCCGCGGCCACCCGCACCGTCCCCCGCTACCTGGTCAACCGGAAGATGCCCGAGATCGAGGTGATCAACGGCAAGGGCGTGGCGACGCTGCTGGGACCGGACGGAAACCCGGTGCGCGAGTTCGGCGAGGGCGAGGTGCTCTTCCGCGGCCCCGCGCAGATGTGCGCCGCGTCGACGGTCCCGTTCTACGGCTTCAACTTCAAGATGTTCCCGTTCGCGGGCCTCGTCCCCGGCAAGATGCAGCTGCGGGTGACCAACGTGGCGCCGCTGACGATCCTCACCCACCTCGGCTCGATCTGGAAGGGCCGGTTCCGGCACCCGGACATCTTCGACTTCCACGTGGAGGAGTTCACGGTGCGCTCGAACGAGCCGCTGCCGCTGCAGGTGGGAGGCGACGCGGAAGGCTACGGCGACGAGCTCACCTTCGGCCTGGCGCCGCGCCGGGTCGAGCTGGTCGACTACTCCATGCTGAACTGAGGCTTCCCTCCCCCGGATGCTTCCCCTCGTGGCGCTCGCGATGAGAATCGCGGGCGCTTCGTCCTTCGGGGTGCCGATCTCCTCGCGCAGGGTCTCGGATGCCCGCGGGAGGCATCGAGGCCCGTGGCGCAGGGGGGCCGGCCGTCAGAGGAGGTTGGCGGCGAGCTCCGCGAGCTGGCTGCGCTCACCCTTGCTCAGGGTGACGTGGCCGGCGACCTTCTCGTCCTTGAACCGGTTCACCACGTGGATGAGGCCGTTGTTGGTCGAGTCCACGTAGGGGTTGTCGATCTGGTAGGGGTCGCCGGTGAGGATGATCTTCGTCCCCTCCCCGGCGCGGGTGACGATCGTCTTCACCTCGTGTGGGGTGAGGTTCTGGGCCTCGTCGACGATGATGTACTGGTTGGGGATCGATCGGCCCCGGATGTAGGTGAGCGGCTCGATGGAGAGGATCCCGAGGTCGATGAGCTCGTGGTAGCCGCGGCCCGCCTTCTTGTCGGCCCTGCTGAGGTTCATGAGGAACTCGACGTTGTCGAAGATCGGCTGCATCCAGGGGTTGAGCTTCTCCTCGACGCTCCCCGGCAGGTAGCCGATGTCCCGCCCCAGGGGGAAGACCGGGCGGCTCACCAGGAGCTTGTGGTAGACGCCGTCCTCCATCGTCTTGGAGAGGCCAGCGGCGATGGCGAGGAGGGTCTTCCCGGTTCCCGCCTTGCCCACCAGGGTGACGATCTTGATCTCGTCGTTGAGGAGGAGATCGAGGGCGAAGCCCTGCTCCTTGTTGCGGGGGCGGATCCCCCACACGCCCTCCTTCGGCACCTTGATCAGGGGGACGGCGCGGCGCCGATCCGACGACCACTTGGCGACCGCCGAGCGGCTCGGGTTGGCCTCGTCGTGGAGGATGACGAACTCGTTGGGCGGGATCGGCGCGTCCTCGGGGAGCGGCGGCAGCTCCGCCTCCCCCGCCGCGTAGAAGGCGTCGATCGTCTTCGACGAGACCTGCACGCTGGCGACGCCGGAGTAGACCTCGTCGATCTCCACCTTCTCGGCGTCGTAGTCCTCCGCGGTCAGCCCCAGGGCGTTGGCCCGAATGCGCAGGTTCGCGTCCTTGGTGACGAAGACCGTGGGGTTGTCCGGCTCCCGCTCGCGCAGATCCAGCGCCACCGCGAGGATCTTGTTGTCCATCAGCGAGCCGTCGACCGTCTCCTCCGCGGTCTTTCGCCGGGAGAAGAGCACTCGGAGCGTGCCGCCGTTCTCGAGGGGGACGCCGTCCTTGAGGTTCCCGGCCTGCCGGAAGGTGTCGAGCTTCCTCGCGATCTGGCGGGCGTTGCGGCCGAGCTCGGAGAGATCGCGCTTGAACTGATCAATCTCCTCGATGACGTAGATGGGGACGACCACGCGGTTTTCGCCGAAGGCGACGAGCGATTTGGGGTCGTGAAGCAGGACGTTGGTGTCGAGGACGAAGTTCGTCTGCATGCGCCGCCTGGGGTCCCTCGGGTTCGATGGGCCGACCGACCGTTCGATCGGGATCGTAACACGCGAGGCCGCGCCGAATGCCAGCGCGCGGCTCGCCGAGGTGGGCGTGGCGACGCCCCCGGGGAATCTCGTTGACTCGTCCCTGTTAATGCCCTAGAACGCCCGTCGGTTGCCGCGGGGTGGAGCAGCCAGGTAGCTCGTCGGGCTCATAACCCGAAGGTCGCAGGTTCAAATCCTGTCCCCGCAACCAATTTAAGTTGACGAGACTACGTCAATTATTCTTCTTAGCGAAGAAATA
>DATMSB010000017.1:0-31310 GCA_035565615.1 Vulgatibacter sp.
CCGACCCCCGCATCCAGGTGGAGCGCAAGGTCCTCGAGCGCCGGCGCGAGGAGTCGGGGCTCTTCGCCAAGACGGAGGAAATCCGCTACCGCACCCGCACCACGGTGAAGAACCACCACGCCGCCGTGGTGGAACTGGTCCTGCGCGATCTCGTGCCCGTGAGCCAGGACGAAGACATCTCGGTGCGCGTCCTCGACGGCACCACCGCACCCGACGCGGCCGACGAGGCCCGGCCGGGCGTGCAGGCGTGGACGCTGAAGCTCGCCCCCGGCGAGGAGCGCGCGGTGGAGCTGCGGTACGCGATCCGCTACCCGAAGGGCCAGCCGATCGTGGGCCTACCCTGACCTCGGTCCCATCGAGGCTCGAACGGTTCAGCGCGGGGTCAGCTTGCCGGTGTAGGGTACTCCCACTTGCTCGAAATGGTTGCGAGGTCGAGGCGCAGCACTTCGGTGATCCGTGAGGGAACGGATCCGCTCGAGGAAAGACATCACTCCACCCGTCGTGAATCTCGAGGTCGCCGAGGCTCGGGGAGGGCGTTCTTCCAAAGGAAGTTCGCCACCTCTTCGATCACACTCGGATCCACGTGGCGGCCGAAGTCGGCCTGCCTGAGCTTCCGGTAGTCGGGCTGCGACACGCAATTGAGGGCGTGGGTGATGCAGGGGAGCACCAGGGTGCGGTGCCTGGTCCCGGCGAAGGCCTGCTCCCACAGCTCCATCTCTGAGGGTGGTACGTTCCAGTCGTAGTCGCCGGAGATCGCCAGGAGGGGGCGGTCGAGGGCGCGCGCCCGCTCGGGCGCGGCCACCGAGAGCGCGAAGGTGTCGTGCCAGTAGGCGAGGGAGGCGCCGCCGGGGCCGTGGCCCTCGGCGGTGCCCCCGCGGATCTGGGCGAGGCGCCGGGCGAGGAGTTCCATCCTGGCGAGGGCCTCGTCGATGTCCTCCTCCTTCGCGCCCAGCTCCCGGGCCAGCTTGCGGCTGTCCTCCACCTGCCGGGCCACGATCTCGTCGAGGGGGCGAAAGTTCGCGGCGAGCATCACCCCGGCCTTCACCTCCGGTCGCCGGGTCATCAGCTCGGGCACGAACACCCCACCCTCGCTGTGGCCGACGGCGAAGATGCGCTCGGGATCGACCTCGGGCTGGGCGAGGAGGAGGTCGATGCCGGCGGAGACGTCGTCGAGGAGCACGTCGAGCCGCGTGTCGGGATCCGGCAAGGGGTAGCCGTTCTCGGCGCAGCCGTTGAAGGGGCCGCAGGTCCGCTTGTCGAAGCGGAGCACCACGAAGCCCGTGCGGGACAGCCCCTCCGCGAGCTCCCGTATGAGGGGGATGGTGAAACCGAAACTCATGTTGAGCTGACCGCGGACCAGGCCGTCCCGGGAGTTGGGGCCGCTGCCGTGGACGAGGATCACCGCCGGCGCGGGGCGGTCTCCACCCGGCAGGGTGAGGGTCCCCTCGAGCTCGAGACCCCGGCTCGGGAAGGAGACCTCGCGGCTCCTCGGGTCGGGGGTGGGTCGGGTCGACTGCCCCCCCGCGCACGCGGCGAGGAAGGAGATCGCGAGGAGGAAGTGCGAGCGCATGGGGGTCCTCATTCGGGGTTACCGGCGACGGCCCCGCTTGCTCTTCTTCGCCGGCGGCGGCGGGGGAGGGGGCTTTTCGCCCAGGGTGCGGAACTCGAAGGACTGCGGGAGGTAGGAGGTCCCCGCCACGTCGCTGGGCCGGCGCGCGTGCTGGCCGTCGATCTCGATCCGGTAGTTGGTGCCGGTGATCAGCGGCGCCGCCGGCCGGATCTCGTAGACGGTTCCGGCGCCGACGGCGGCGCGATCCCGGGTGGGGACGAGCTTGCCGCCCTCGTCGAGGAGCCGCACCCGCAGATCGACGAGGGCGTGCTCGGAGGTGAGGACGAAGGTCGACTCGGGGGCGATCCCCTCGGCGGGGAGATCCGCGGCGAGGTAGGTGGATTCGCCCGTGACCGGCCGGGCCTCGGCGCGGATCGGCAGCGCCTGCGGCTCTCGGGATGCCGCCTCCTCCTTCGGTTCTGGTTCGGGTTCCTGGGCCGACGCCGCGAGGGGGGCGAGGGCGACGAGCGCCGCGGCGGGGATTCGAGGGTGCGGAATCATGCGTCGCATCTTGCCGTCCCGGGGCAGCGCGGCAAAGGGGCAAAGTCGATCGCCGGGCCCTCCGGAGGCCGGATGGGCGGCCTCGCCCCGTCCCGCTCGAACGCGAGGGGTACGGCCACCTGCCGAGGTGGGTTCGAGGAGACGAGGCGGCTCAGGGCAGGCGGTCGGGATCCGGATCTCCCAGGCGATCGAGCGCCTGCCCGGCGGTCTCGCGCACGCGGGGATCCGCGTCCGTCCTCGCCGCGCGCAGGTGGGCGAGCGCACCCGCCCGGTCGCCCCGGGCCGCGAGCCGAAGGCCCAGCATGAGGGCGACCTCTCCGGCACGCGGCGACGAGCGGTGACGCTCCAGGAATCGCGCCATCCGGCGCTCGGCGTCTGCTGCGGCGCCGGATCGGCCCAGGGCGACGATCTCCCAGTACGCCGCGTCCTGTCCGAGCGCGTCGTGGCGACCCTCCGCCGCGGCAGCGAAGCGACGGGCCGCCTCGCCGGCGTCGCCGTCCCGAAGCGCCGCCCAGCCGGAGGCGAACGCCTCCTCCGCCGGAAAGACGGGTGGAGCCGCGGAGGCATCGTCGGGATCGGAAGCGGGCGGCTCGAGCGGAGACGGAGCAGGCGCCCCGGGTGGCTCGAGCGGGGAAGGAGCCGGGGGCGTCGGCGACCGCCGCCGGACCTGCCCGGAGGCGATCGCGCGTGGCTCGTCCGGGATCGATGCGGCCATGGCCCCGATCCCGGCCGCCGGGGACGCGGCCGGCACCGGCGGCTCCTCGAGCGCATCGGCGGAGGCCATCTGATCCACGCCGCTCGGCGCCGGCGGGTCGAGGCGCAGCCAACGCTGCCCCGGGAGGAGCAGCACCGGTGGCTCGCCCCGTACCCGCACCTCGACCCTTCCTTCGCTCACCGCCACCCGGCGAAGGAGCCCGTCTTCGGCGTCCACCTCGAAGCGGGTGCCGCGCACCTCCACCTCGGCGTCGGCGGTCGTCACCACGAAGCGCTCCTTGGGCGAGAGGTGCTCCACCTGGAGGGCCACCGTCCCCTGCTCCAGGCGCACCAGCTCGACGGCGGCCTCGCCGTCCCCGGCGGGATGTTGGGTGAGCCGCTCGAACCTGGCGCCCTCCGACGCCTCGAGGTGGCGCAGCGGCGCGCGCTCCTCGGCCGGGAAGAGGGCGACGACGGCCGCGATCCCGGCTGCGATCGCGGCGCCTGCTGCGATCCGCCGAGGCAGCGGCCTGCCGCCTCGGGCGCTCCGCGGCGCCGGCGCGATGGCGACGAGCGTCTCCTCCATCCGGCGAGCGGCGTGCGGCGCCGGCGTGGGTGCGGGGAGGCTGCGGGCGACCTCCTCCAGCTCGGCGAGGGCGGCGCAGGTGCGGCGGCAGGTCTCGCAGCGAGCGAGGTGCGCGGCGATCCGCCTGGAGCGCAGGCCCCCCATGCTTCGGGAGAGTTCCTCGAAGGTGGGGCAGGGGGAGTTCGACGGCTTCATGGCTCGTCTCCGTCGAGGAGCGGCAGGAGCCGCTTCCGTGCGTCGTGAAGCCGCCGCCAGAGCGTGCCGGGGCGGACGTCGAGGATCCGGGCCGCCTCGGGACCGGGGATCCCCTCGATGGTGCAGAGGAGGAAGGTCTCGCGAAGCTCCGGGGGGAGCGCCGCGATCCCCGCCGCGACCCTCGCGACGAGCTGCCTGCGCTCCGCCTGCTCGCGGGGGTCGGGGGCGAGGGCCAGCGGCCTGGCGCGGATCGACTCCACGGCGCGGCGCTCGTTCCCTCGGTTCCGCAGCTCGCGTCGGGCGCGGTTGGCGGCGATCCCGAGGAGCCAGGCCCGAACCGAGGACTGGCCTCGGAAGCGCGCCGCGTCCTCCCAGGCGACCAGGAAGGTGCTCTGCACGACGTCGTCGGGATCGTCGCCGAGCATCCTCGCGCAGAACCGGTGGATCGCTCCGTGGTGCCGGCGAAAGAGCGCGGCGAGCGCGCCCCGATCCCCTACGCCGCAGGCGGCCACCAGCGCCTCGTCGGTGAGCTCGGGGGGCGGCGTCTCGCCACGGAGAAAGGGGACCACCTTCGATCTCACCGGAGACTCCAGACGAGACCGGCCCCGGCGCGGAGGCGGTAGACGGGAGGGGCGGGGAGGGCCAGGTGCGCGGCGCCATCCCGGTCGGGGGGGAGCCAGGCGGGGAGGGTGGGGGCGCTCTTGGCGAAGGGGCTCGCGCTCGCCGAGAGGGAGAGCGCGAGGGCCAGCCCGCTCGCGAGCCGTAGGGTCGCGTCGACGAAGCCTTCCGTCCGCATGGACGCGGCGATGGAGGAGGCGTCGTCCTCGACCACCGGCAGGCATCCTTCGCAAGCGTCGCGGGAGGTCCCGTCGATCCCCAGGCCGAGCCCGATGCCGGGCAGGAGCGCGAGAGGGCCCCGTCGCCACGGCAGCCTGGCGCCCACGAGCGCCTCGGCCTCCCACCGCTTCACCGGCGGGAGGCCGTCCGGCTCGAGTCGCCCGCTGGCGGCCCCGCGCAGGATCGCCACCGGCTCCAACGCCCAGCCGCCGAGGGAAAACGTCGCGGCGGCGCCGGACTCCGTCCCTTCGGTGGTCCAGGCGACCTCGGCGCGCAGGCCGACCTCGAGTGGGACGGGCGACCGCGCGGTGGTGGCGGCGATCGTGGGGGGTGCGTCGGCCGGCGCCGGCACGTCGTCGAGGAGCGCCAGGTCGATGAGCGGCGCGGAGAGATCGGGTCGCAGGCGGCTCTCCAGCCACGCGGCCGCCGTGCGAGCGGAGTGTACGAGCAGTGACGATCCTCCCGCCGAGACGATCCAGCCGTCGTCGGCGGCGTCGATCCGCGCTCGCAGGGTGCGGCAGCCGGCCCCTGGGCCCTCCGGGCGACGGCCGAGCTCCGCGCGAACGTTGGCGACCGCTTCGGGATCACCTTCGAGCACGAGGCCCGCAGGGCAGGGCGCCGAGGCGACGGCGGCGGCGAGGAGGAGGCCGATCAACGCTCCGCCTCACAGCCGATCCCGTCTCTGGGAGGCCGCGTTCGCGACGTCATGGCGCGGTGGCCGCCGCAAGCCGGCTCGCGGCCGTCGAGGCAGAGCTCGAGGATCCGCCGCATGGCGTCGCATTCGCTCGGCGGGCAGTCGATGCAGGCCGCGTCCCCGCCCTCGGCGCGGCACGCGCGGGCGGCCTCCCACTCGTCGGCGCAGTCCTCGGGAGGCCGGCAGGGGAGCCGCTCGGCCCGGATCTCGCCGAGGTCGAAGGGCTCGGGGACGGGGTGACACACCCGGATCAGGAGAGGGCGATCCGGGCGGACCTCGATGGAGACGACGGGCACCCCATCGGCGTCGGTGAGCGAGAATCCGATCGCCTCCGCCGGCGGCACCGCCAGGAGGACCTCGCCTTCGGCATCCAGCGGGCTCCACGCCAGGAGCCGGTCGCCGGCGAAGGCGCCGACCCCCGCCGGGCGCTCGGAGAAGGCGGCGGTGGCCACCTTCGCGGAGACGAGCTGGAGGGCCGTTCCGCTCTCGCAGGAAGCGAGCGCCACGAGGGCGAGGATGGCGAGGCCGGTCCGGCGCATGTCCCTCACGGTTTCGGGGCGAGGGGACCGACGATCCGCCCGCCCCGCGAGGCCCTGGCGCACCAGGCGCCAGGAGCGAAGATCACCCGGCGCGGAGGGAGGGCCCTCTCGCCCACCGGCCCGGGGCGGGGGAGGCGAGGAGCCGGTCGAGCCCTCCCGGGCCGCCCCTATGCGCCGCCGGAGCCGCCGCGGCGTCCGCCACCGCGGTTCCCGGCCGCATCCGGGTCGTCGTGGCCGGCGCTCCCGCCGGCGCCCTCACCCTCGGCCCATCCGCTCCCGGGGCGCCCGTTGCCCGTCGCCCCGCAGACGTCGCGCGCGTTCTCGACCAGGGCGCCGCAGGCGCTGCGGCACGGGTCGCCGTCGGTGAGGCAGGCCGCCACCGCGTCGATGCACGCCTGGGAGGGATCGCTTCCGTCGGGGCCGGGCCCGGCGGCGCAGATCTGGCGGGCGGCGTCGAGGCAGTCCCGAAGGCCCTGGCCAGGATGGTCGCAGGCGGGCGTCGTCTGGATGCACGACTGCGCTGCGAGGCGGGCGAGGGTGCAGTCGTCGGCGCACGCGAGCCGCATCGCGTCGCGCTCGTCGGCGCAGGCATGCCTGCAGGCCGCCAGATCGTCGGCGATGGGCTGGCAGCGATCGGGGATCTCGGGGTGGTGCGGCCGGCAATCCTCCCGCCTGGCTCCGTCTCGCGGATCGCAGCGGCGGCCATCGTCGGCGCCGCCGCCGCGGCGCCCGTCGTCGGTGTCCCCGCGATCGGGGCGGGTGCCGTCGGCGTTGCGGCTCGGGACGTCGCCATCGTCGGTGCCGCCGCCGCGGCGCCCGTCGCCGGTGTCCCCGCGATCGGGGCGGGTGCCGTCGGCATTGCGGCTCGGGACGTCGCCATCATCGGTGCCGCCGCTGCGGTGCCCGTCGGCGGTGCCGTTGGGGCGCCCGTCGGCGTCGATCCCGTCACCGCCGGCGGGCGTCCCGTCGTCGCCACCGCGGCGCGGGGGCCTCCCGTCGTTCGTCGGTTCGGGGGGATCGGCCGGGTCGCGGCGGGGCGGCCGGACGTCGCCGTCCCCCGACCGATCGCCGATGCAGGTGCGAAGCGCATTCGCCAGCCGGTCACAGGAAGGCGCGGCGGCGCGGCAGGCGCGCAGCGACGAGCGCGCGTCGTCGCAGCTCAGGGCCTCGCCGGCACCGTCGTCGCCCAGGACGGGGTGCTGCCCATCTGCCGTCCCTTCGAAGGGGATCGGCTCTCCACATCCCGCAAACGCGAACAGCGCCGCGGCGAACGCCAACGCTCGAAGCCTCATGGACACTCCTTGCCCGCCGAAGGGAAGCGGCGGCGGTTCCACCCAAGAGTGCCACAGTGGAGGCGATCCTTCGCCTGGCCCCTGCGAATCTCGGTGGACCGCACGGGACACGGCCGGGTGGACCCGGAACTTCGGTTCAGTTCCCGGAGCCGCCGATCGACCGCTCCAGCCGCTCCATCGCCTGATCGATCCCCTTCTCGTGACCGTCAACCCGGGCTTTCCGTGCCTCGCCCGCGCGAGCGCAGGGCCAGCACGTAGATCGAGGTGACGAACGGGAAGACGACGACGAAGGCCCGTAGGAGGTATAGCGGTCTGCGCAGCGCGGCGGCGAGCGCCCCGCGATCGATGCCCACGCCCTCCACGATCATCGGCCAGAGGAGGGCGACGATGGCCAGGATCTTCACGGACGGCATACGCTCACCCTCCCCGTGAATGGCCGAGGCCCTGCCGGTCGAGCCCGGCGGCCTCGCTTCGCCTCTCCCCCGCCGGGAAGGAGGTGGCTTCACCAGCGCCCGCGTCCGCTCGCGCGCCGCCGACCGGGTGTGGGCACGCCAGCGCTCGGGTCCGGTCACGCATCGCCTACCCGGATGTGACCTCGCGCGCGACGCTGGCGGGGCCGCCCGATCGGCTCTTGGGCTTCAGGGGCGGAGGCGGCGGCGCCTTGATCTCCATCCTGCCGCCGGCGGGGTGCTCGAACTCCACCCGCCAGGCATGCAGGTGGTAGCCGAGATCGCCGGGGAGCACGTGCTGCCTGGGGTGGCCTCCGGGCTGGTACAGCGGGTCACCGAGCAGTGGGTGCTCCGCGGCGGCGAGGTGGATGCGGATCTGGTGGGGTCGGCCGGTCTCGATCCCGACCTCGAGGAGGCAGGCGTCGCCGCGGCGCTCGAGGACGCGGGCCTGGGTGCGGGCGCGCTTGCCCGCCTGCGTCGCCGCGTGGACCGTCCCGAGCCGGGCGTGCGCCACCGGCCCGATCGGAACCTCGATCGACTTCGACTCCCACGCGGGATCGCCGGTCGCCAAGGCCAGGTACACCTTGCGGACCCGCCGTTCACGAAAGCCCCGCGCCAGCTTCGACGCGGCTTCCGGCGACCTGGCGAAGATCACGACGCCCGAGGTGCCTCTCCCGAGCCGATGGACGGGGTTCGCGCCGGGATGGTCACGGTCCACCAAGGCGTGCAGCGTGTTCTGGAGGAAACCGCCTGCGGCCATCGTAGGCAGCCCGGAGGGCTTGGCCACCGCGAGCACCTGGTCGTCCACGTGGAGCAGATCGTAATGCAGCGGCACCTCGGGCTCGCTCCAGGGGGGCCGGTTCCAGACCAAAACCTGTCCCGCCCGGAGCGCCTGATCCGGCAGGGCGGGCCTGCCGTCCACCTCGACCTCGCCGCCCTCGATCCGCTCCCGCCACGTCGCGGCGTCGGAGTGGACATAGGTCGTCGCGAGCCAGGCGAGAACCGTACGGCCTGCAGCGGCCGCGCCGACCACTTCGCGGTGGGCATATCCGTGGTTCGTCTCCGCGGGCATCGAGCCAGACCATAGCCGGCCAGGTCGCCGCGGGGGGCCTCTCGACGTCCGCTCGCGCTCGACCGGGGTTCGTCTAAGGGACGTTATGTAACCTCCTGGAGATCGGGAGACCGCGGAGCCGTTCCGCTCGGCCCCCTGCCGCCGTTTCGTCCTCGAGGGGATGCCGGGGTCCGTGAGGCCTAGGGAGGCCGAGCCCTGGGAGGGCCGATGGGAATGCTCGATCCCGTCCTCTGCCCGTAGCTCGCGCTGAAGACCCTGCTGCCGGCTGGCCCCGGGGCCCTCGCCGATTCACCGCCGACCGACGGCGGCCCTCCGGACGGATCCTTCGAGGGCCGCCCGGCGGCGGGCGATCCGCCCTACTCCCACTCGATGGTCGCGGGCGGCTTGCTCGAGACGTCGTAGACCACGCGGTTGATCCCCTTCACCTCGTTGCAGATCCGCGACGACATCCTCGCGAGGAGCTCGTGGGGGAGGCGCGACCAGTCGGCGGTCATCGCGTCGACGGAGTCGACGGCGCGGATGACGCAGGTCTCCTCGTAGGTGCGCTGATCGCCCATGACGCCGACGGAGCGCACCGGGAGCAGCACCGCGAACGCCTGCCAGACGCGGTCCTGGAGGCCTGCCGCCGCCAGCTCCTCGCGGACGATGGCGTCGGCCTCGCGCAGGGTGGAAAGCCGCGCCCGCGTGAGGTCGCCGAGGCAGCGGATGGCCAGCCCCGGCCCGGGGAAGGGCTGCCGGTTGACGATGTGCTCGGGCATGCCGAGCTCCCGGCCGAGCTGCCGCACCTCGTCCTTGAAGAGCTCCCGCAGCGGCTCCACGAGGGCGAGGTTCATCTTCTCGGGGAGGCCGCCCACGTTGTGGTGGCTCTTGATGGTGGCGGACGGCCCCTTGAACGAGATGGACTCGATCACGTCGGGGTAGACTGTGCCCTGGGCGAGGAACTTCGCGTCGCCCACCCGTCTGGCCGCCTCGTCGAAGACCTCGATGAACTCGTGCCCGATGACCTTGCGCTTGGCCTCCGGATCGGTGACGCCGGCGAGCTTCTCGAGGAAGCGCTCCTCCGCGTCGACGATCTCCAGGGGGACGTGGAAGCGATCCTGGAAGACTTCTCGAACCTCCTCCCGCTCGCCTTTGCGGAGGAGACCGTGGTCCACGAAGATGCAGTGGAGCTGGTCGCCCACCGCCTTGTGGATGAGGAGCGCGGTGACCGCGGAGTCGACGCCTCCCGAGAGGCCGCAGATCACCTTCCCGTCTCCGACCTGCGCGCGGATCTCCTCGATGAGCTGCTTGGAGAAGTCGGCCATGTTCCACCGACCCTGGCAGCCGCAGAGCCGCAGGAAGTTGGCGAGGATCTCGCTCCCACGGGCCGTGTGGTGGACCTCCGGATGGAACTGGAGGCCGAAGATGGGCCGGGTCTCGTGGGCCACCGCGGCGTACGGGGAGGACGGCGTGGACGCGACGGCGCGGAAGCCTGCCGGGAGCGCCTCCACCCGATCGCCGTGGCTCATCCACACGTCGCAGCTCTCACCCGGGGTGAATCCCTGGAAGAGGGGTGAGGCGGCCTCGACGCGGATGGAGGCGCGGCCGTACTCGCGCTGCGGCGCGGGGCCGACCTTCCCGCCTAGGGCCTTGGCCAGGTACTGGAGGCCGTAGCAGATCCCGAGGAGCGGGACGTCGAGGTCGAAGACCACCTGCGGGGCGATCGGGCTGCCCACGGTCTCCACCGAGGCCGGGCCGCCGGAGAGGACGATCCCCTTGGGCGCGAAGGCGCGGATCTGATCCTCCGAGGCGGTGCAGGGGAGGATCTCGCAGTAGACGTGCTGCTCGCGGATGCGGCGGGCGATGAGCTGGGTGTACTGGCTGCCGAAGTCGAGGATGAGGATCTTCTCGGCGTAGATGTCGGTCATCGGGGCTGGCTCTCTCAGTCGCGCCGGTAGTTCGGGGCCTCGTGGGTGACGATGACGTCGTGGACGTGGCTCTCGCGCAGGCCCGCCGAGCTCATCCGCACGAACCGCGGCTTCACCCGCAGCTCCTCGATGTTCCGGCAGCCGAGGTAGCCCATGCCGGCCCGCAAGCCGCCCATGAGCTGGTGGATGATCATGGCGAGGGGCCCCTTGTACGGCACCCTGCCCTCGATGCCCTCGGGCACGAGTTTGATCTCCTCCTCGACGTCGCCCTGGAAGTAGCGGTCCTTGCTGCCCGCCTTCATGGCGCCCACCGAGCCCATCCCGCGGTACTGCTTGTAGGACCGGCCCTGGAAGAGGATCACCTCGCCCGGCGCCTCCTCGCAGCCGCCGAAGAGCGAACCGATCATCACCGTGTTGGCGCCGGCGGCCAGGGCCTTCACCACGTCGCCCGAGTACTTGATGCCGCCGTCGGCGATGACCGGAACGCCTGCCGGGGCGCACGCCTTCACGGCGTCGGCGATCGCGGTGAGCTGGGGGACGCCGACCCCCGCCACGATGCGGGTGGTGCAGATGGAGCCGGGGCCCACGCCGACCTTCACGCCGTCGACACCGGCGTCGACGAGCGCCTTGGCGCCGCCCTCCGTGGCCACGTTGCCGGCCACGAGCTGGAGGTCGGGGAACCGCTTCTTGGTCGCCCGCACCGCGTCGAGCACGTTGCGGGAGTGACCGTGGGCGGTGTCGATGACCACGAGATCCGCGCCGGCGTGCACCAGCGCCTCGATCCGCTCCTCGCGATCGGGCCCCACGCCCACCGCGGCCGCGGCGAGGAGGCGGCCCATGGAGTCCTTGCTCGAGTTGGGGTGCCGCTGGGTCTTCTCGATGTCCTTGATGGTGATGAGGCCCACCAGCTTTCCCGCCTCGTCCACCACCAGGAGCTTCTCGATGCGGTGCTTGTGGAGGAGGACCTTGGCGTCCTCCTGGGTGACGCCCTCCCGCGCGGTGACGAGGTCGCGGGTCATCACCTTCTCGACCGGCTGCTCCAGGTTGCGCTCGAAGCGCAGGTCGCGGTGGGTGAGGATGCCGACGAGCTGCCCGCCCCGGGTCACGGGGATGCCCGAGATCTCGTGCTCCTTCATGAGCGCCACCGCCTGGTGGAGCGGCGCCTCGGGCTCGATGGTGACCGGGTCGACCACCATGCCCGACTCGAACTTCTTGACCTTGACCACCTCGATGGCCTGGTCGGCGACCGAGAGGTTCTTGTGGATGACGCCGATGCCGCCCTGCTGGGCCATGGCGATGGCGGTCCGCGCCTCGGTCACCGTGTCCATGGCGGACGAGACGATCGGGATGTTGAGGGTCAGCTCGCGGGTGAGGCGCGTGGAGGTCTCCACGTCGCGGGGCATCACCTCGCTCTCGTCCGGAACCAGCAGGACGTCGTCGAAGGTGAGGGCTTCCTGGATCTTGTCGGGGTCGAGCACCGGCGTACCTCCGGGCGACCTTCCTGGCCGCGCGGGGAAGGCGCGCGGGAGGCCGCGATGGTCCTCTCCGAACACGGCCTGCGCCGTCGCCTCTTCCTCCGCCTTGCGTGGGAGACGCTGAAGGCCCCGCGTCGGGGGGCGGCCATCTATACAGGAAGCCGCCTTTCGTCGTCAAACGACCTTTGCGCCGGGGCGCGCAGGGCGGCGATCAGCCGGTCGCCCTGCCCTTCTCCTCGCTCGCGAGGGCGGGCTTGTCGGCGGAAACCCGCAGCGGTACCGACTCGGCGGGGAGCCGCGCCAGGCCGTTCGCCGAGGGATCTCCGGCCTTCTGCGGGGGGCCGGCGACCTCGTCCTTGCGGCCGCGCCAGACCGCCCGCGCGACGAAGATCGCCAGCGCGGCGACGATGGCCCCGATGAGCCAGTAGTGGAACTGCTCGGCCCACTCGATCAGGTGGCCGATCTGCTCGCCGAAGTACACGCCCGCCAGGACGAAGACGGGCGCCGACAGGAGCGCGGCCAGGCCGTCGTACGCGATGAAGCGGACGTAGCTCATCTTCGCACCGCCGGCGACGAAGTAGGTGGCCGCCCGGATGCCGGGGAGGAAGCGGGCGATCATCACCATGATCGGGCCGCGCTTCTCGAACTGGGCCTCGACCTTGGCGATGCGCTCCGGGGTGAGGTGCCGGGCGAGGAGGCCGCCGGTGAACCTGCCCCTCGCCCTGCGGCCCATGCGGCCCAGGGAGAAGACCAGCGAGTCGCCCGCCAGGATGCCGGCGAACCCCACCGCCATCATCACGGGGAGGGTGGCGTTGCCCTTGAAGACCAGGTAGCCGCCGGTGATCAGCGCGACGTCCTCGGGGAGGGGGAAGCCCAGGCCACACGCCAGCAACACCCCGAACACCAAGGCGTAGGCCACCGGACCCGACGCCGAGCCGAGGAAGTCGAAGAGAAACTGCTCCACGTCCGACCGCCGCCCTTTCTATGGACGCGCCAGCTTCGAGGCGTCGATCTCGCGGAGGAAGTCGGCGACGAAGGCGTCCAGAGGCTTGTTGGCCTTGGCGAAGATCGCCAGGCCCCGGTTCAGCTCGCGGACGAGCACGTAACCGTTGTTCATCTCCTCATCCATGGCCTTGCCGACCTGGTCGCCGGAGACGACGGCCTTGATCGCCACGGTGCGGGCGAGGTTCTCGATCACCCAGTCGTCCACGTTGGAACCCACCGGGTAGAACGCCTGCAGGGTCCGGACGAGTTCCCGGCTTCCCTTGAGCGCGGCGCCCTTGCCCTTGGCCATGGGCTGGAGCTCCGCGCGGGCGAAGGCGCGGGCGATCGGGAGGGGATCGATCGGGCCTTCGCCGGCCGCCTCGGGCCCCACGACCAGGTAGATCTCCTCGTCCATGGCGATCCCGTGGGAGGCGCCGCGGCCGTCCAGGAGGTTCACCACCACCACCACCTGGGGCGCGTCGTCGTCGGCCTTCTTCTCGAGGGCCTTGCGGATCTCGGCGATGGGCGCGTCCACGCCCGTGCGGAAGCGCTTGAGGACCTCCCGCTGCCCGTCGACGAGCTTGGCGTAGATCTCCTTGATCCGGGCGGAACCGTAGAACTCGGCGAGGAGCGCCTCGAACCCCTTGAGCGACTCGGAGCCTGCGGGGCCCTTCCCCTCGAGCTTGAACGCGGGGGCGTCGCCGAGGGCGAGGGTGTAGGCCACGTAGGCCCGCAGCGGCAGCGGGTGCTGGTCGAAGAAGGCCTCGAACCTCGCGCGCAGATCGGGGTTCATCACGATCGCGTCGCGGACCTGCCTGCGCACGGGATCGAACTCGCGCTTGGGGAGGGGATCGCGGCGGGTCACCGGCGCGTCGTCCAGGCCGAGCTCGTTCAGGGCGGCGTAGAGGGTGAAGATCCGCTCGTCGATCCGCAGCTCGACCCCGCCTTCCGAATAGATGGTGCTGGCCCAGTCCTGGGCGGACGCCATCGCGGGGACGACGAGGGAGACGACGAGGGCGGGAACGAGTCGGGCGAGGTTGCGAAGCATTGGTTGGTCCACTCCTGCCGAGGCGGGGAACTGCCCCCATGAAGCGCGCTAGGCTACCCAGCGATGCGCCCGCCGTGCAAGACGAACGCGCCCTCCGGCCGGATCGTTCCCCTCTTCCTCGCCCGGGTCGCCCCTGCAGGTGCGATACGCGGGCACGCGGCAGGCGCACCGCATGTCCGGACGGGGCCTCCTCCGGCGGGCGGGCGACCGCGCGTACGGCCAAGGACCGTGGATCCGCTCCGCGCCCACGGGCCGCGTCACGGCGTCGAGAAGGCCTGGCCCGCGCGGAGCTGCACGGTGATGGGGGCCAGCGGCGGGATGGAGGGGGTGCGCCCCAAGGGCATGGCTGCGTCGACCCCGAAGAGCATGGGGATCACGCCGAAGAGCGCGTGCTGCAGCCGCACGCCCGCGCCGTAGTCGGCGAAGAGGCCGTTGCGGGAGCCGGGCGCCTCGGCGTGGGGACGGAAGATCCCGCCCGCCGCCGCGCCGTCGACGAAGAGCGCGCCGGCGATCTCGTGGACGCGGGTGAAGCCGAGATCCAGGTCGATGTCCCGCACCAGCGAGAAGCGCCACTCGGCCGAGAGGATCGCCAGCCGCGACGCCAGCACCTCGGTGTACGAGAAGCCCCGCAGGCCCTGATCCGATCCGCCCAGCGGGAAGAGGGACTGCACGGGGTGGGAGCCGGCGAGGAGCGAGCCCTTGAGGCGCAGGGCGATCGCCTGGGCGTAGGCCACCTGATAGAGGCGCACGACGCCCGCGCTCGTCGACGCGAAGAAGTGGCTCTCCCCTCCCCGGTTGCCGCCGGCCTGGGGCGCGAGGGTGACGAGCACGGCGGTCCCCGAGAGCGGGGTGAGGGCGTCGAGCCGATCGTCGTAGCTGTAGAAGAGCGTCGGCCCCACGGCGTACCCCTCCGCCACGTCGGAGTTCGGGAACCCCTCGCGCAGGAGCGCGGCGAAGATGCCCACGCCGGCGTTGTGCTCGTAGCGGGACGCGCCCACCAGCCGGCCGAAGCCGAGCGAGAGCCCCGTGTGCACCGACGCGCTCGACTTCTGGTAGCTGAAGCCGACCGCGAGGCGGCGGCGCACCGCGTCCCGCGGGCGGAGCAGCACGTCGACGTCGCCGAAGAAGGCGCGGTCCGCGGTCGAGTACGACAGCGACAGCCTCGTCAGGAGCAGGTGCAGGCGGGGCGGGTCGCGGTCCCCGAGCGCGGCGAGCTCCCCCGGCTCGGATGGGGTCTGGAACACGCGGTTGCGGGGATCGACCCGGACCCGGATCACCGGCGCCGACGACTCGATGGTGAAGACGTGACCCACCTCGCCGTCGACGGCCCTCCACTCGAGCGGGAGCGTGGTGCCGTCCTCGTCGTGGGCCACGAGCTCCACCGTCTCCTCCGGCGTGTCCCCGATCCGCCACACCTCCACCACGGAGCGGAACCGGACGTCCTCCTCGTCGCAGTCCGAGGCGTCGTCGCAGCCGATCGGCTCGGCGGAGACGATGCGGACCCGCAGATCCTGCTCGGGGAAGCGCTCGGTCCACGCCGCGAAGAATTCCGACAGGTCCCGCCCCGCCACCTCCTCTGCCACGGATCGCAAGGTGCACGCGCCGGGCTCGTTCACCCGCAGCGGAGGCGGCGGACACCCCCGCAGGGACAGGTACCGGCTGAGGATCACCGGGAGCTCGAAGGGACCGAAGAGATCCTCGAGCTTCTCGCGGAGCAGCCGGCCCCGGG
This sequence comes from Vulgatibacter sp., assembly GCA_035565615.1. Taxonomy (GTDB): domain Bacteria; phylum Myxococcota; class Myxococcia; order Myxococcales; family Vulgatibacteraceae; genus Vulgatibacter. Next base: position 15,611 of record DATMSB010000017.1, read on the forward strand.
GGCCGAGGACGTTGTAGGTCCAGGGCTCGTCCCGCACCGCGATCGGATCGGCCACGGCCTGGTAGTAGACGTTGGCGAAGGCGCTGTTCGGGCTGCGCAGGAAGTCGTCCACCGACGGCACGAAGTCGAAGACCCCCAGCACGCCGATGGCGCGCCGGGACTGATCGAGGACCTGCTCGGCGAAGCGCTCGGCGAAGATCGTCCCCAGGGCGTCCGCGATCTGCGGGACCATGCCGGGCGCCTCGCGCTCCCGCACCAGGGGGAGGAGCCGCCGGGTGAAGTACGCCCGGGCGATCGCCTTGCCGTGGAAGCGGAGGAGGATGGGGATCGGCATCACCTTGAACGCCCGATCGGAGACCGCGACGATCCCCGGCGTGGCGAGGGCGATCTCGGAGCGCATGGGCACGGTGACGAAGGCGATGGGGCCCTCCTCGGGGAGGAGGCCCTGGCGATCGGCCCAGCGATCGAGGTCGTGCATGAGCTCGGTCATGCGATCGCCGATCCACTCGGTGGGGAGCGGCGCCGGATCGGGCATGGCGGCGGTCCCCTCCGCGGGCCGCGGCGGCGGCCGGGAGGCCCAGTAGGATCCGTGGCGGGTGGCGATCGGCCGCATGGTTCGGGGCCGCACCGCCAGGTCGACCCACTCCCTCGCCCGCAGCCGCGTGGGCTCCTCCGATGACGCCACCTCGCCGCCGACGAGCGCCACCACGTGCTCGGGCAGGCGCAGGCGGACGGTCCAGTCGGCGGCCCGCGGGCGCCTGTCGAGGAGCTCGGCCTCGTCCGGCGATCCGGCCGTCAGGTAGGGGTGCCACCCGCCCAGCGCGGTGAGGACGCCGTGGGCGAAGGAGAGCGGCCCCAGCCGTTCCGGCACCTGGGTACGGAAGGTGATCCTCGCCTGGACGGACTCGCCCGGCTCCACCGGCCGGGGCAGGCGGATCCCCCAGGCCGTGCCCGTGGGGGTCGCGCCGGGGACCGCCGCCTCGGGGATCACCTCGACGCCCTCGACGACGATCTCCCCGATGTCGATGCCGCCCCGCCCCGGGCCGAAGGGCTGGTAGTAGTCGCGGTTTCCGGGGACGACGCCGGCGAGGGCGGTCGCGAAGGTGTTGGGGTAGAGCCACAGGGTGAAGCGATCCGCGGTGGCGCCGGAGTCGTTGACGACGTCCGCCTCCACCTCCCCCTCGATCACCCGCAGGTCGTCGTGGACGCGGGCGTCGATCCGATGGCTGCTGCGCCCCGGCACCTTCGCCGCCTGGAGGGCGCGCTCGGCCTCTTCGACCCGGGCCGGGGTGGCCGCCTCGGGGGCGGGCGAATCTTCCTGGGGAGCCGCGTGTACCGCCAGGGGGAAGGCGACGAGGAGGAGCGCGAGGGCCGGGATGCCCGGGCGCCCCTTCACCGTGCCGCGACGGCGGGGAGGAGCGCGGCCCGGAGCACCTCGCGGTTCTCGGCGAGGTTTCGGCCGAAGCACGCGGCGATGGCGAGGACGAGCTTCAGGCAGGCCTGCGGCTTCTGGGCCTGGAGCCTGGCGAAGTCCTTCCGGCGGATCTCGAGGACGCGCACCTCGGTCTCCGCGATCGCGGAGACCATCCGGGTGGCCCCGGGGGTGAGGAGGGAGAGCTCGCCGAAGTGGGCGCCCTCCACGATCTGTCCCAGGGGGCGCGCCTTCCCCTCTCCGTCCCGCAGGCAGATGCGGACGTAGCCCTCGATCACCACGTAGAGGGCGTCGCCCACCATGTTCTCGACGAAGATCGAGGTGCCCTGCGGCACGACCCGCTCCGACGCGATCGCGGCGAAGATCTCCAGGCCGGTTGGCGAGAAGTCCGCGAAGAGCGGGCAACGGGCGAGGTATTCGGCGGCGGGTCGGGTCACGAGGCTCCACAGCTAGCACGCGCTCGCAATCCCGGCAATCACATGGGGCCGCGGCTCACTCCAGGTGCACGCGGATCGCGTCGTCCTCCGGATCGATGTGGAGCTCCCGCTCCAGATCCTTCGTCGTGCCGTCCGCCCGATGGAGGACCGCCTGGATCCGATAGGCACCCGGCGCCAGGAATGCACGGTGGGCGAGGTGTCGCTCGGCCGGGTGGCGCTCCGAGCCCCAGGCGATCGAGGAGGCCACCGCGCCGTCCTCGCCGACGACCCGGACCCGGGCTTCGGTGACCTGCGGCTCCTCCGGGAGGACCCAGGTGAGCGCCACCTCCTGGGAGCCGCCACCCTGGAAGAGCCACAGCGCCGCCAGGAGCGGGGCGAGGATGGGAAGGCGCCGGAGAAGGAAGGTGCGGAGCATCACTTCGCGCGGGCCTTCCTCATCCGCTTGACCTTGGGCTTGATGGAGATCCGGGCCTCGGGCTCCTCGGCGTCCGTCCCCTTCTTCGCGCCGGCCGGCGCCCGGGGCTTGATGGCGACCTCGGCCTTCACCTCGAAGGTGACCTGGGTGAGCAGCTCGAGCAGCTCCTGCCGGAGCTTCGCGCCCTCGAGGAAGCTGCGCAGCTCCGTGCCCACCATGCGGACGATCTCGGCCTTGGTCCGCTCGGCCTGGGCCACCGCGCCGGCGAGGACCTCCTTGGGGAGCTTGAGCTCCTTCACCATGGAGCGCACGCCCTCCTCCGTCATGAAGAGCGCGCCCACCCCGGAGAACACCGCCTTTCGCAGCAGATCGGCGGCCTTGGGGCGGAACCCCTCCTTGTCGGTCTCCTGCAGCAGCGGGTCGGGCGAGCTCAAAGGGACTCTCCTGGCGCGATCGATCCTACCCCAGCTTGAACACCGGCAGCTTGCCGTCCAGCGCCGCGACCGACACCCGGCCGGCGATGTTGCGGGCCATGGTCCGGAACGCCTCCGCCTGCTTGGAGTCGGGGTGCTCGACGGTGATCGGGACGCCGCGGTCGCCGCCCACGCGGATGGCCAGATCCAGCGGGATGCGGCCCAGCAGCGGGATGTTCATCGCCTCGGCCGCCCTGCCGGCCCCGCCGGAGTCGAAGATCGGCGTCCCCTGGTTGCAGTGGGGGCAGACGAACTCGCTCATGTTCTCGACGATGCCGAGGACGGGGACCGAGACCCGGTCGAACATGGCCTTGGCCTTCACCACGTCGGCGAGGGCCACGTCCTGCGGGGTGGACACCAGCACGATGCCCGCCGCGTTCACCAGCTGGCTGAGGGAGAGCGGGACGTCGCCGGTGCCGGGCGGGAGGTCGAGGACGAGGTAGTCGAGCTCGCCCCAGTTCACGTCGCGCAGGAGCTGGGTGATCGCGCTGTGGAGCATGGGGCCGCGCCACACCATCGCCTGGTCGGGCTCCACCAGGAAGCCGATGGACATCACCTTGAGGCCGTGGGCGTCCATGGGCTCGAGGGTCTTGCCGTCCTTGCTCGTGGGCTTGCCCCGCAGGCCGGTCATGATCGGCACGGAGGGGCCGTAGAAGTCGGCGTCCAGCAGGCCCACGGTCGCGCCCTCGAGGCGCAGGGCGGCGGCGAGGTTGAGCGCGACGGTGCTCTTGCCGACGCCGCCCTTCCCCGCCCCCACCAGGACCACGTGCTTGACGCCCGGGATGAAGCCGCCCTTCGCCGCGGTCTGCCCCTTGCGCACCTTGGTGCCCCACTCCAGCTCGACGGTCTGGACGCCGGGCAGCGCGCGCAGGGCGCCCTCCACGTCGTGCCGGATCTGGTCCTTGAGCGGGCAGGCGGGGGTGGTGAGATCGATGCGCAGCTTCACGCCGTCCGGGAGCATCCGGACGTTCTGCACCATCCCCAGCGAGACCAGATCGCGGTGCAGCTCGGGGTCGTTCACCTTCGAGAGCGCGTTCATCACGTCGCGCTCGGTCACCTGGCTCATCTCGGCTCCTGGTTCGAGGTCCTGGGCCATATAGCCGTCGAACCTTTGGCTCGCACGGAGAAATCCGCGGCGCGCAGGTGCCCGGAGAGGCGCCGGGCACCCCCGCGGTGGGAACGCTCCGTCCGTCGGGGCTACCAGCCGTAGTTCGGCTTGCGGTCGAAGCTGTGGGTGGACTCCACGTAGCGGATCGTCCCGGTGGCGGAGCGCATCACCACCGAGTGCGTGGCGGCCCCGCCGCCGAAGAAGCGGACGCCCTTGAGGAAGTCGCCGCCCGTGACCCCGGTGGCGGCGAACATCACGTCGCCCTTGGCGAGATCGTGGAGGTCGAAGATCTTCTCCAGGTCGTCGAGGCCCATCTGCTTGGCCCGCTCGCGCTCGTGATCGTTGCGGAAGGCCAGGCGACCCTGCATGTCGCCGCCCACGCAGCGGATCGCCGCGGCGGCGATCACGCCCTCGGGCGCCCCGCCGATGCCCATGAGCACGTCCACGCCCGTCTCCTCGAAGCAGGTGGCCACCGCCCCGGCGACGTCGCCGTCGCCGATCAGCTTGATCCGGGCGCCCGCCTCGCGGACCTCCTTCACCAGCTTCTCGTGGCGGGGCCGGTCGAGGATGCACACGGTGAGATCCTCGACGTACCGCTCGGTGGCCTCCGCGACGCGCCGCAGGTTCTCCGTCGGGCTCTTGCGCAGGTCGATCGCGCCCTTGGCCTTGGGGCCCACCGCGATCTTCTCCATGTAGGTGTCCGGGGCGTGGAGGAAGCCGCCCTTCTCGGCGAACGCGATCACCGACAGCGCGTTGCCCCTGCCGGTGGCGCAGATCGTCGTCCCCTCCAGCGGATCGAGGGCGATGTCCACCTCGGGCGAGTCCCCGTCGCCGGAGCCGACCTTCTCGCCGATGTAGAGCATCGGGGCCTCGTCCCGCTCCCCTTCGCCGATCACCACGGTGCCGCGGATGCGCAGGGTGTCGAACGCCTTGCGCATGGAGTCCACCGCCGCCTGATCGCAGAGCTTCTCGTCCCCGCGGCCCATGTGCCGGGCGCTGGCGAGCGCCGCCGCCTCGGTGACCCGCACCACTTCGAGCGCAAGATTTCGATCCATTCCCTGTTCCTCTCAAATGGGGCGAAGCCCCGTCTACGACCCTGCCGGGGTCACGTTGCCATCCTTCGGTCGAGCGCCGAGCAGCTCGAGGAGCGACTCGGGAAAGCGCCGCGGCGCGAGCTCCCGGTCGATGCACGCGTGCGCGGTCCAGCCCTCGACGAGGAGCGTGTCGTCCTCCGCCCGGACCACCCGGTACTCGAAGCGCAGGCTGGCCCGGCGGAGCTCGGCGAGGGTGGTCTCCACCCGGATGAGGTCGTCGTAGCGCGCCGGGGCCCGATAGCGCAGGTGGGCCTCGACCACCGGCAGGAGGATGCCGAGGTCGCGCTCCACGTCCCGGTACCGCGCCCCCTTCGCCCGGAGGAACTCGTTCCGCCCGGCCTCGAACCAGCGCAGGTAGTTCGCGTAGTACGCGACCCCCATCTGGTCGGTGTCGCCGTAGATGACGCGGATCTCGGTGGGGACCAACGTGCCGCTCCTCGATCGCACCGATCGCGATCAAAAGGGGCGGACCCTACACGGCAGGGGGGCTGGCGGGCAAGCGGCGGGCTCCCCCATGAGCCCGCCGGCCGGCGTCGAATCAGCGGCGCTGCGCGGGGACGAAGGCCTCCAGCTCGAGGCCGGGCTGCGGGATCCGCCCGTCCTTGCGCACGGCGGCGGCGGCGATGCGCACCGGCCCCACGCCCCGCACCCACGTCCACTCCCGCTCCAGCTCGGTGGAGGGATCGACGCGGGTGGTCGCCCGCACCACCAGCGCCCCGGTGAAGGTCCCGGCCGGCACCTCCACCGCCTCGTCCGTCGCCACGATCTCGTAGCGCTCGACGGCGCCGCCGGCGAGGCGGCTCTCCCAGCGGTGGCCCGCCTCGAGGGGGAGGAGGATCAGGTAACGCTCCTCGTCCCGCAGCCCCTCGCCGTCGAAGCGGAACCGGCCACCCATGTTGTCCACGTGGAAGCCGCGCTCCACCCCCTCGATCCGGATCACCACGGCGCCCCCGCGATCGTCGTTCGTGGTGCGAAACCGCCACTCGTTGCCGACGGCGAGGGGGAGGTACGACTCGAGATCGGCGCGCTTCAGGCCCGGAGCGGAGGCGGTGGCGACGGGGTTCGCGGTGGCGCAGGAGGCCAGGGCGAGGAGGAGCGGGAGGAGCAGTCGCGAGCGCATCATTCTTGCCTCACCTGGGGTGGATGCTTCCGTTCGAGCGCGCGCCTCGCCTCGGCGGCGGCGGCCCGGACCGCGGGGTCGGGGTGTCCGGTGGACGCGGTGAAGAGGTAGGCCTCTGCGTCGGGGCCGCCGAGCTCGGCCAGGGCGTAGATCACCTGGATCACGAAGGCCGGATCCCGCTGGGTGGTGGTCTCCACCAGCGCGGCGGAGGCCGCCGGATCGCCGATCTCGACCAGCGCTCCCACCGCCCGGAGCTGCAGATCGCGATCGTCCGCGCGCAGCCTCGCCACGAGGGCGGGGATCGCGGCGGCGCTCTGGCGATCGGCCAGGGTCCGCATCGCCAGATCGCGGCGCATCGGATCGTCGGAGGAGAGCTGGTCGATGAGCTCCTCGTCGCTCAGGCCCACCGCCTGGAGCTGCGCCGCGATCTGCGAGGAGGCGTCCGCGAGTGCGGCGTCCAGCGCGCGACGGAAACGGTCCTGGCGCCCGACCGGATCGCCGGGGGGGAGATCGGCCTGCCCCCTGCCCTCGGCCCGGAGCCGATCCCCCGAGGCGCGGGCGAGGCCCAGGCGCACGCCCACGTCGGCCGCCGGGAGGCCGCCCTCGGTCGAGGGCGGGAGCGCGCGGACGAAGGCGATCTCGAGGCGGGGGGTCCAGGCGGCCTCGGCCTCCTTCGCGTCCGGGGCGATCGGCGCGAGCCGGCCCGTGCCGCGGAGCGCGGCGGCGGCGCGGGAGGCGACCGCCGGGGCGTCGATGCCGAGCCAGGTGGTGGCGAGACGATCGGAGGCCACCTCGACCGGGACGAACGGCTCGCCCGCGGGGGCGGCGCGATCCCGGCAGCCCCACGACGCCGCCAGCGCGAGCAGGACGGCGCCGGCCCGCCCCAGGGTCCGGGCGCTAGGCGTCATCTCCGCTCGCGTTGGAGCGCTTCGCCGGCTCGCTCGCTCCGGCGCCGGGCGGCTCCTCGAAGGTCATGGCGACGGGATCCTCCGCGGGGCGGGGGGCGGCGGGCCGATCGCCCTCGCCCGGCCCGGAATCCGCCCCGGGCGGCCTCGCCTCCGTCGCGGGCCGGCCGGCGCCCGCGGCCTCCGCACCATCGACCGTCGCGGTCGCGGCCTCTGCAGCGGCCTTTTCGCCGCCGCCTGCGACCTGCGCCTCTCCCGCGCCCTCGCCGCCGGCCGCAGCCGCCGCCCCTCCGGCGCTCTCGGCGGCGCCCTTCGCCCCGCCGGCGGCGACTTCGCCCTGGGTCCCGGCGGCTCCCTCCGCCTTCTCCTCGAGCTTCCTGCGCCGGCGGTCCTCGCGGGCCTTCTCCCGCCGCTCGCGCCACTCCTTGCGCTCGCGCTCCCGCCGCGCCCGGCGCTCCTCCGCGGTGACGTCGCTGGCCTTGCGGGGCTGGGCCTCCCCCTCCCCCTCCGCCAGCGCGGACGGGCCGCGGCGAAGCGCCGCGCGGAAGGCCGCCTCCTCGTACTCCACGTACTGCACGGTGCGCGTGGTGACGCCCACGCCGCGCTCGGCGAGCTGGTCGGCCAGCGCGTCCGCGCAGAGCAGGGTCACCAGCGGTGCCGACGCCTGCGACGCCTCGTTGCGGGCCTCGCGGGTGGGATCCGACGGCGAGACCACCACGCCCATCTGCGCGGCGTGGCTGGCCATGTCCCTGCGAAGCTCCGCGATCTCCTCGCGGCGCACGTCGCGCCCGCCCTTGATCACCCGCACCGCGAAGCGGACCTCGGTGAGCCCCATCCGCCGGCGGGTGAGGAAGAGCGAGCCCTCCTTGTGCCGCTTGGCCACGCGCACGTCGCGGTAGCCCATCTCGGCGAGCATCGCGACCACGATGGACTCGAGGGCCTGGGTGTCCAGGTCGGCGAGCCGCTTGCGGAGCTGGCGGATCGCCCGCTGCCGCTGCTCCTCGAGCGCCCGCTCCACCGCGCCCGCGCCCCTCCCCGCCGCGGCGGGAGCCGCCTTGCGCTCCTCGGCCATGCGGGCGAGGGCCTGGGCGATGAGGGCGGGGTAGTCCTGCGGCTCCTCCGCGGGAGCGGGCCCGCCGTGGAGTCCCACCAGCCCCTCGTCGTGGAAGGCGAAGATCGGTCGACGCCCGTCCTCCTCCCGGCGCTGGTTCTCGGCGGCGAGGATCGCCTGGAGTCCTTCGCGGCCCAGGTCGTCGCCCACCAGCTCCTTCTCGCGCACCGCGGCGGCGAGGTCGAAGAGGGGCAGCGGCCTGCCCACCCGGCCCACCAGGTCGAAGACCAGCTCCGCCGCCGGGGCCAGGCGCCGCTTCCTCCTCCGCTCCTCCTCGTGCTTGCGCCGCCGATCGCCGCGGCCCGCGACCCGCACGTTGGCGGGGTCGACCTTGGGATGCCGCTCGCGTCCGCGCAGCGGCGGCTCGGATTCGTCGCGGGGCTCGGGCTTGCCGCTCTGCTCCAGCGCCTCGGGCTGGTTCACCAGGTTCCAGTCGGTGAGGCCGTAGGTGTCGGGCTCCACCGCGACGAGGCGTCCGTCGTGGCTCCGCCGCGCCATCGCCGCGAGCCGGGAGGACATGGTGACCTCCGGCTCCTTGCCCACGTGGGAGAGCAGGTTCTCCCGGAGCGCGATCTCGGTGATCTCCTTGGCGTGCAGGGGGTGTCCCGCCTTGAGCAGGACCTGGACGGCGGCCTCATAGAAGGTCATGGGGATTCTCTCTCGGACCGTCGCGGCGGCGCTCCATCCGATCCCCGGGGAGGCCACGGCCACGGCGCCCGCGCATGGTCCCGCAGGCTGGTGGACAGATCGGCGGCGAGCGTAAAGTGCTTGAAGTTACGAGTCAATCCAGTATTTCGCGCCCCGGGCGCCCGCGCGGTTGCGGGAGGAGCGCGCCTTCCGCCATGGTTGAACGGCCGTGATTCGGATCCGCATGAACGCCGACCCCGTGGGTGCCGGCAGAGGCGGGGGCGACGTGCTCCTCCGCCTGGAGATCGACGAGGTCGAGGTCACGGGCGGGCGCCTCTTCGGCCCCGCCGACGAGATCCTCGCGTCGCTGCTCGGCGGCCTGCGCGAGCTCCTCGACGGCTCGAGGACCGAGCTCGACGTCTCGTTCTCGGACGGCGCCTACGAGCTGGCGATCGGCGCTGCGGGGAAGGACGCCCTGATCTCCCTCGCCTCCCTCCGGCGCCCCGCCGGCGTGGTGTTCCGCGATCTCCGCGTGGACCTCGACGAGCTCGTCGAGGCCGCGCTCGCCTGCGCCGACGAGCGGCTGGCGGGGCTCGCCGCGGCGGGAGGGGCCGAGCATCCGGCGGCGGCGAGGCGGCTGCGCGGCTCGGCGCGACGGCTGGCGAGGCTGCGGGGGGGCCGATCGACCGCGCGGGCCGAGGGGAGCGCCTCCCCGGGCGACGGCGCGGCCCCCTCGCCCCGGTCGTCTCCTCCGGGCGGCGGGCTGACCTTCGGCTTCGACCAGCACGATCCCGACGGGCGGATCCGCGCGTACCGGACGGGCGCGGGCCTGCACGCCCTCCTGGCGCCGGGGCACGTCTACGTCCACGGGCCCGACGGCGAGGAGCTGGCGGTCGCCTCCGGCGCGCCGTTCCTGATCCTGCGCGAGCTCTCCGACGTCGCGGCCCGGATGCTCGAGGCACAGCGCAGCGGCGCCTCCTCGTACGTCCTCCCCTTCGAGGCGCCCCTCGAGGTCGATCTCGCGGGAGGCGCCGTCACCATCGCGGGCCGCACCCTCCGCTGCGCGGCGGACGCCGTCGCCCGCGCGATCTTCTCGGCCCTCCTCGACTTCGCGGGCGTGATCCGCGCCCGCAACCCGAGGCTCGCGGCCAGCGCGCATCTTTCGGGCGCCGTGCAGGACGCGAGGATGCGCCTCGCGCTCTGCGACGAGCGCCGGGCGGGCGCGGTGCGGGTCGCACACCCCGCCCCTCCCCTCGCCGGCGCGCCGCGGCGGGAGCCGGTCGAGCCACCGATCGCGCCCGGGGCGCTGCGCCGGATCGCGCTGCGGGAGGCGTGGCGGCGCGAGCTCCCCCGCATCGACGCCTTCCGGGTGTGGGGCGAGCACGCGTGGATCGCGCACGAGGGCGGCGCCACGCGGATCTCGCTGCGGGACGGGACGATCTCCGCGCGCGTCGTCGTCGGCCCCGCAGGGGAGCTCGTCGCCGCGGGCGCCATCGCCTTCGCGCTGGACGGCGGCGCCCTCTCCCGCTTCGACCCGGATGGCGCCCTGGTCTGGCGCAGGAGCGTCGACGCGGATCGCCTGGAGGCCGCCTGGACGCCGCCGCGCTCGCCGCTCGCCTGGCTGAAGGTCGGCGGCGCCGACTTCGTGGCGGTGGACGCGAAGACGGGGGCCGAGGCCTTCCGCTTCTCGCCGCCGGCCGCCCGCTCCTGCGTCGAGGCCACCAGCGGCGGCCTCTTGGTGGTCGCGTCCGACAACGGCATGGCCTACGGGCTGGACGCCCGCGCCGGCGCGATCGTCTGGCGCGCGCCCCTCGAGCGGGAGCCGTCGGCGCTCGCCATCGCCGGCCGCCGGCTGGTCTGCGCCGGCCGGGAGGGCGGCCGCGTGATCCTCGACGGCCTCGACGCCGCCACGGGGGAGGGTTCGTTCTGCGTCGAGACCTCGCTGTCGCGCGTCGGCGCGCTCCTCGCCGACGCCCGGGGCGTGGTGGCGGCCGGGATGGGCGCGTCGGTGCCGGAGGTGGTCCGGATCGACGCCGACGGGAGGGTGCGGTGGATCGCGAGACCCAACCTCGGCGCGGGCTCGCCCCGGATCGCCCGGACGGGCGGCGCGCTCTTCGCGCGCGGCTCGGAGGGCGTCGCCCGGATCGATCGTGGCAAGGTGCGGTGGAACGCCCCCTGCGGTCCCGGAGGGGTGCCCGTGGTCACCCGCGGCGTGGCGGTGCTCCCGGGGGCGGAGACGGGGCTGCTGGATGCGGCGACCGGGAGGCCCGTGGAGTCGGCGGCGAGGCTCCCGCCCGCCGATCACCTCGCCGTCGGAGGGACCGGCGTCCTGGTCCTCGCCGACGCCGACGGCACCTGCGTGGGCCTTCGCCCCTCGGGCGCCCTCGCCGTGGTCGTCTGACGCGGGACGGCGCGCACCGGCGCCGGGGCCCTCGCCTCAGGCGATGGGTCGGAAGTCGGTGAGGGTGCGGAAGGCCGCCAGCCTCTCGTCGATCTCCCGGCGGGTGAGCTCGCGGAAGCGATCGAGGGAGAAGCGCTCCACGCAGAAGCTGGCCAGCGTCGAGCCGGCGACGCAGGCCTGCCGCAGGGAGTCGGCGTCGAGGTCGGCGCCGCGGTTGGCGAGGAAGCCCATGAACCCGCCCGCGAAGGAGTCGCCCGCGCCGGTGGGATCGAAGACCTCGTCCAGCGGATACGCGGGGGCGGCGAAGACCTGCTCCTTCTCGAAGAGGAGCGCGCCGTACTCGCCCCGCTTCACCACCACCAGGGTGGGGCCGTGGGCGAGCACGAAGCGGGCCGCCTTCACCACGTTGTGCTCGCGGGAGAGCTGCCGCACCTCGGCGTCGTTGATGAAGAGCAGGTCGACCCGGGCCAGGACCTCGAGGAGCTTCTCGCGCGTCCCCTCGATCCAGAAGTTCATGGTGTCCATGGCCACGAGCTTCGGCCGCGCCGCCACCTGGTCGAGGACCTGGCCCTGCAGTTCGGGGTGGATGTTGCCGAGGAAGAGGAAGTCGGGCCGCCGGAAGGCCTCGGGGAGCTCGGGGCGGAACTCGCCGAAGACGTTGAGCTGCGTGTCCAGGGTCTGGGCCTCGTTGAGGTCGTAGCCGTAGCGGCCGCTCCACCGGAAGGTGCGCCCCTGGGCCCGGGTGAGCCCCGCCAGATCCACGCCGCGATCGGCGAGGAATCGAAGGGGCTCCTCGGGGAAGTCTTCGCCCACCACGCCCACGAGCTGCACCGGGCCGAAGAACGACGCGGCGGTGGAGAAGAACGTCGCAGAGCCGCCCGGCACGTCCTTGCGCACGCCGAAGGGCGTCTCCAGCGAATCCAGCGCGACCGATCCAACCACCAGCATCGACATGACGAACCTTCCTTCCTCGATTCAGATCGGGCGCGTGAGCTGCCCGGTGAGCGTCCCCTTCGCCGGCCGGCGGCCGGGGCCGCCCGCCGCCGCGAGCTGGCCGCACGCCGCCAGGATGTCGCGGCCGCGGTTCTTGCGGGCCATGGCCTGCACGCCGCGCTCCATCAGGCCGGCGACGAAGGCCTCCACGCGCCGGGGCGGCGACGGCTCGTACGGCAGCCCCTCGTTCCGGTTGTACTGGATGAGGTTCACCTTCGCGGGCACCCGCCGTACCAGCGCGGCGAGGCGCTCCAGATCCTCGTCGGTGTCGTTGATCCCGGCGAAGAGCACGTACTCGAAGGTGATACGGCGGCCCTGCTTCATGGGGAACCGCTCGCACGCCTCCAGGAGGTCGTCGATCCTCCACCGGCGGTTCACCGGCATGATCCGATCGCGGACCTCGTCGGTGGTGGCGTTCAGCGACACCGCGAGCTTCACGTCCGTCTCGGCGCCGAGGCGCAGGATGTTGGGGACGATGCCCGCGGTGGAGACGGTGACGTGCCGGTTGGAGAAGTTGGGCCCGTCCTCCGAGAGGAGGATCTCGAGGGAGGCCCGGACGTTGTCGTAGTTGTGGAGCGGCTCGCCCATCCCCATGTAGACGAGGTTGGTGAGCGGCCGCGGGCCGGGCTCGAGGCCCCGCTCGATCAGGTAGCGGTTCACCCGATGCACCTGATCCACGATCTCGCCGACGGTGAGGTTGCGGGACAGCCCCATGGTCCCGGTGGCGCAGAAGCCGCAGCCCATCGCGCACCCCACCTGTGTGGAGATGCAGAGGGTGCGTCGGTGGGTCCCGAGGTCCGGCATGTACACCGACTCGATCGTCTTCCCGTCCTCGGTGCGCCATCGGAACTTGATGGTGCCGTCGGTGGAGTGCTGCTCCGCATCGAGCGCGAGCTCGCCCAGGCGGGCGTGGGCGGAGAGGGTCTCCCGGAACGCCCTGGAGAGATCCGTCATCTCGTCGAACGAGGTGGCGTACCTGCGGTGCAGCCAGCGGTAGAGCTGCACCGCGCGAAAGGGCCTCTCCCCCAGCCCGATCACCACCTCCCGCAGCGCCTCCAGGGAGAGCGACCGCAGGTCGGGCGGGACGGGCGGCGCCCGATCGGCGACGGCGAGGCGCACGCTCAGCTCCTCCTGGCCGCCGCCAGGGGCTCCAGCGGATCCGCCGGCGCCTCGGCGGGCCCGGCCGTCGCCGCCTCGACGTCCGCACCCGGCGGCCCGTCGGAGGGCGTGGCCTCCACCGCGAGCTCCACCTCCAGCACCCGCTTCTCGTCCGCCGCGCGCACGGTGAAGACGAGGCCGCCGAAGCGGACCTCCTCGCCCTCTCCCGGCACCCGGCCGGCCATGGCGGTGATGAAGCCGCCCAGCGTGTCGTAGTCGCCGTCCTCGGGGAACTCGAACTCGACCTCCTCCGGAAGGGCCTCCTCGAGGAACTCCTCCAGGTCGCGGACCGACACGTGGCCGTCGGCGACGAAGACGCCATCGGCGAGGACGCGGATCTCCTGCTCCTCCTCGCCGTCGTCCTCGTCGCGGATCTCGCCGACGATCTGCTCCACCACGTCCTCGAGGGTGACGACGCCGGAGGTGCCGCCGAACTCGTCGACGACCACGGCGAGCTGCAAGCCGCGGCGCTGGAAGTCGGTGAGCAGGTGGCTGATGCGCATGGTCTCCGGCACGAAGAACGGCGGGCTCACCCAGTTGGCCAGGCGGAACTTCCCCTTGCCGGCGGGCTCCTTGCCCAGATCCTCCAGCAGGCGCTTGGAGTAGAGCACGCCGATCACGTTGTCGACCGAATCCTCGAAGACGGGCACCCGGGAGTGCCCGGATTCGACCACTGTGCGGACCACCTCCTCGTAGGAGGCGTCGGCCGCCAGCGCCACCACCTTGGGCCGGGGGACCATGATCTCCCGGACCCTCACGTGGGAGAACTCGATCACCGACTCGAGGAGCTCGCGCTCGTCGTCGTCGAGCACCCCCGCCTCGGCGCCCTTCTCGATGAGGTACTCGAGCTGCTCGGTGGTGCCGCTCTGGCTGCGGGCGCCCTTGCCCCGCAGCAGCCGGGAGAGCGCTCCCAGGGGGGCGATCAGCGGGCGGAACGCGGCCTCGATCGCCGCGCCGACGGGCGCCGTCCAGGCGAGGCTCCGCTCGGGATCCCGGCACGCGAGGGCCCGGGCCGCGGTCACCGCGACGATCAGGAGGAGGAGGCTCCCGCCCATCGACAGGGCGAGGAGGGGCGCGAACGCCCCGGCGCCGGGTTCGAGCCAGGAGAGCGAGGCCAGCGCGGCGGCCATGCCGAAGGCGCCCTTGGCCAGCGAGTCCACCACGATGAGCGCCAGGCGCACGGCGTCCGGCCGGCCCACGAAGCGGGCGAGTCCCGCCGGCGGCTTGCGCTCCTTGGCTTCGAGGATGGCCTCGGCCCGGTGCTCACCCAGCGCGGCGAGGGCCGCGGAGGTGGAGGAGGCGAGGATGGAGACGAGGAGCGCCACGCCCCCCGCGACGAGGTACTCCAGGGTCTCGGTACTTGATCCCAAATATTCAGCTCCGATCGCCGGCACCCCGAAGGAGCGCCGCCTGCCGGCTTCGCCCTCCGAAGGCCATCCCGTGGGTAGAACCCCCAGGTTACCGACGATCGTCGTTCTTGGGAACGGCCGGGTGCCGCCCGGCCGCTCCTGCAGCTCCCCTCGCGAGGGAGCGTTCGGTTCCACGCGAGCGCCCCCGGACCGGCCGTCGCAGAGGCCGCGGAGGGCGTTCGAGGAGAAAACGCCCCGCCCGCGGGAAGAAATCCGGGCCGGAGCCGGGGCGGCGAGGGCCTACTTCCGGGCCTTCCAGTCGTAGGCGACCAGGTCCGTCTGCGCGAAGAAGTAGGCGATCTCCGTCCGGGCGTTCTCGAGGCTGTCGGAGCCGTGGACGGTGTTGGCGTCGATGCTCTCGGCGAAGTCCTTGCGGATCGTGCCGGGGGCCGCGTCCTTCGGGTTGGTGGCGCCCATGATCTCGCGGTTGGCCGCCACGGCGTTCTCACCCTCGAGGACCATGAGGAGGACGGGGCCCGAGGTCATGAAGGCGACCAGGTCCTTGAAGAAGGGACGCTCGGCGTGGACGGCGTAGAAGCCGGCCGCCTCCGCCTCGGTGAGCCGCTTCATCTTCATGGCCACGGGCTTGAGGCCCTTGGTCTCGAAGCGGTCGACGATCTTGCCGATCACGCCCTTCTCGAGGGCGTCCGGCTTGAGGATGGAGAGGGTGCGTTCGATTGCCATGTGCTGCTCCAGTCGCGGCGACCCGCGTCGCCGTCAGAGGGGTTCGGTCAGGGCTGGACGCCGCGCTCGGCCAGGAGGGCCTTCAGCGTGGAGCCGAGCTCCGCCGGGGTGGGCGCGACGCGTACGCCGGCCTTCTCCATGGCGGCAATCTTCTCCTCGGCCGTCCCCTGCCCGCCGGAGATGATCGCGCCGGCGTGGCCCATGCGCTTGCCCGGGGGCGCGGTGCGCCCGGCGATGAAGCCCACCACCGGCTTCTTCACGTTCTTCTCGATGAAGGCGGCCGCCTCCTCCTCCGCGCTGCCGCCGATCTCGCCGATCATGATGATGGCGGAG
>DATMSB010000018.1:0-42213 GCA_035565615.1 Vulgatibacter sp.
CCAAGAAGCCGGCCGCCCGGAAATCGACGGCGAAGAGGACCGCCGCCAAGAAGCCGGCCGCCCGCAAGACCACGACCCGCGCCAAGGCGGGTTCCCTGACGGCCGCCCGGAAGACGGCGGCCAAGAAGACCTCCGCCAAGAAGCCGGCGGCGAAGAAGAACGCCGCGAAGAAGGCCCCCCGCAAAGCCAAGGCCGTCGCGGCCCCGGTCCTCGTGCCGGCCGAGGGCTGAAGGCAGCCGTACGAGTCGTTTCATGAGGCGGCCCGGTTCCCCGAAGAGAGGGAATCCGGGCCGCTTCGTTTCGCGCGGGTGTAGGGTCTCCATCGGCCATGTCCCTCTCCGCCTCCGAGCTCGCCGCCGTCGTCGCCGAGCTGCAGCCCCTCGTGGGCGGCACCGTCCAGAAGATCCGGGTCCCCAGCCCCCGCGTGGCGATCCTCGAGCTGCGCATCCCCGGTGCGACGCTCGAGCTCCTGCTGGGCGCCGAGCCCGACGAGACGAGGATCCACCTCGCCACGGAGCGCCCTCCCTCGCCCCGGACGCCCCTCCATCTGCAGAACCTGCTCCGCGCCCACCTCCTCCCGTCGCGCCTGGCGGGGCTGCGCCAGATCCCGGGGGAGCGGATCGTCCGCCTCGACTTCGAGACGCCGGCGGGGAGGCGCGCGCTCGTCGCGGAGCTCACCGGACGGCACGGAAACCTGATCCTCCTCCGGGAGGACGACGTGGTCATGGGGCTCGCCGTCCCCAGCTCCTCGACCACCAGGCCCCTGCTCCCCGGCCATCCGTACGCGCCGCCCCCTCCTCGCGAACGCGCGGCCCCGGAGCGGCAGCCGTTCGAGGTGGGGCGCGGTCCCTACCCGATCTCGGCGGCGATCGAGGCGCGGTACGGGCCTCTCGCCAGGCAGCGAGCCCTGGCGGAGCGAAGGCGGGAGGCGCTGCGGGGCGTGGCGGCGGCGCGCAAGCGGATCGGCACCGCGCTCCAGCGGATCCAGGGGGAGCGGGCCCGGGCGAAGGACGCCGGGACCTGGCGGCGCTGGGCCGATCTGCTGGCGCCGCTGGCATCCAGGATCCCCCGGGGCGCCACCTCGATCCGGGCCACCGAGTACACGGAGGCCGGGACCGTGGAGGTGGAGGTGCCGCTGCGGCCCGAGCTCACCGGCAGGGAGAACCTCGAGCGCTATTACAAGGAGTATCGGCGGATGCGCGCCGCCGAGGAGCGGATCGCCGCCCGCGAGGCGGAGCTCGGGCAGCGGGAGGCGCGCCTGGCCGCCCTCGCCTCCCGCCTCGCCGCCGCCCAGACCGAGGGGGAGATCGACGAGCTGGCCCGGGAGGCGGCGGCGGTGGGCGCGGGCCCGCGGATCCAGCGCCGCGCCGCGAAGGGCGAGGCGGCGCGCCCTCCCTACCGCACCTACGTCTCCGCGACCAGGCGATCGATCTGGGTGGGGCGGGGCGCCAGGGAGAACGACTCCCTCACCTTCCGGGTGGCGAAGGGGAACGACCTCTGGCTCCACGCCCGGGGCGTCGCCGGCGCCCACGTGGTCGTCCCCGCCTCCCCCGGATCGCCTCCCGACGAGCCGACCCTCCTGGACGCCTGTGCCCTCGCCGCACACTTCAGCGGCGCCAAGGGAGAGGCGGTGGCCGAGATCGCCCAGACCCGGGTCCGCCACGTCCGAAAGCCCAAGGGGAGCGCGCCCGGCGCCGTGGTCTTCACCCAGGATCGATCGATCCCCTACCGCCACGAGGAGGATCGGATCGCCCGCCTCCTCGCCCAGCAACCGGGCTGACCCGGCCTTCCCCCGGGCTGTGGAAGATCTGTGGATGTCTGTTGATGACATCCCAAATAAGCGAGATCACGAGTGATTTTGACGCGCAGCGGGCTGGATCTTGTCGATTCCAAGGCCCTTTGGCTACCATCGGCCCGATTCATTCCCATGGCACGCAAAAATCCTCGACAACTGTCGCTGCCGCTCCGTTCGACCCGCTCCCGCCCGACGGCAGCGCCCAGGTCAAGCCACACCGGGCGGTCGAGCGCGTATCTCGTCCCGTCGGTCGGGAAGCGAAACGAGGTGCGGGCGCAGCTCGAGGAGCGGGCGGTCCTCCTCGCCGATCGGCTGGCGACCCTCCTCTCCGAGCAGGTCCGCCTCACGGTCACCGACAACACCTCGACCATGATCTCCTTCCGGCGGAGCCGGTCGATGGTCTCGTACCGGGTCCACCGCATGTTCCTCGACGCGCCCCCCGAGGTGGTGCGGGCGCTGGCGGACTACGCGATGCAGGCCCGCCGCCAGGCGGGGCGGGTGATCGACGCATACGTGAAGCAGAACGAGTCGAAGGTCCGCAGGGCGCGGGCGATGCGCCAGGCCCAGGGCCTCGATCCGTACGGCAGGGTCCACGACCTGCAGGCGATGTTCGATCGCCTCAACGATCGCTTCTTCCAGGGGCGGATCGAGGCCCGGATCGGATGGGGCAGGGAGGCGCCCGGGCGCCGCCGCCGGTCGATCAAGATGGGCACCTACTTCCACGACGCCCGGGTGATCCGCATCCACCCGGCGCTCGATCGGGAGGAGGTCCCCGCGTTCTTCGTTAGCTTCGTGATCTTCCACGAGATGCTCCACCAGGCGATCCCCCCGCAGGTGGTGGGCGGCAGGCGGATCTCGCACACGCCCGAGTTCCGCGCCTTCGAACGCCGCTATCCCGACTACGAGCGGGCGATCGCGTGGGAGCAGGCGAACCTCCCCCTCCTCCTGGGGAGCCGCATGGCGCGCAGCCGCCGCTTCGATCCCGACGACCTGCTCGCATGAGCGATCCGGAGGCCGGACGCGCTCGGCGACCGCCCGCGGGATCGATCGGGCGCGGCGCCGGCGTTCGGTCGACCGGCGGAAGGGCAGGCGGGCGAGCTCGACCCGCCCGGGCGAATACGCCGCCCCTGCCACCGTCGTAGCCTTCGTGTCCTCCGCCCGCCCCCAGCGCCTCGCCCTCGTCCTCGCCCTGCTGGCGTCGTGCGCCCACGTGGATCGGGAGCGGGAGATCCTCGGATCCCTGGAGGTGGAGGGGAACCGCACCCTCACCGCCGGCGCGATCCAGGAGAAGCTGGCCCTCGAGCCGTCGCCGATCTGGCCGTGGGCGGAGCCCCGCTACTTCGACGACGGCACCCTCGTCGGCGACAGGCGGCGGCTCCTGCGCTTCTACCGGAGCGAGGGGTTCTACGACGCGCAGGTGGAATCCCGCGTCCTGCGCGACGGCCGCGAGGTCCGCGTCGTCTTCGCCGTGTCCGAGGGCGAGGCGACGATCGTCCGGTCCCTCGCCGTCGAGGGGCTGGCCGACCTCCCCGACGACCACCGGGAGCGGGTCCTCGCCGAGGCGCTCCCGCTGCGGGAGGGCGCCCGCATCCGCGAGGCGGACTACGAGGCCGCGAAGGCGGCCCTCGAGCAGCACCTCCGGGACGCCGGCTACGCCGACGCCCGGGTGATCGGGGAGGTGGCGATCGATCCCGTCGAGAAGGCGGCCCACGTCAGGCTGGTGGCGGAGCCGGGGCCCCGCGTACGCTTCGGCCGGGTGGTGATCACCGGCGCGGCGGAGGTGCCGCGGGAGACGATCCTCGCCAGGGTGCGGGAGGTGGTGCCGGAGGGGAGGACCTTCAGCGACGAGCGCCTCGCCCAGGTCCAGGCGGCGCTCTTCGATCTGGGGGCGTTCGCGGCGGTGCGGGTGAGCCGGGGGCCCGCGGACGCCGAGTCCGGCACGGTGCCGATGATCGTGTCGCTGCGGGAGGCGCCGCCGCAGTCGCTGCGGCTGGGCGGCGGCGTGGGCATGGATCGAGAGCGCCTCGAGGTCCGGGGCATCGGCGAGTACACCCACCGCAACTTCCTGGGCGGCCTGCGCACCTTCCGCCTGGAGAACCGCCTCGGCTACGCCTTCGTGGGCGAGCGGGCGCTGCAGCTCGAGCCGGCGGAGAGCGGCCCGGTGGGGTCGTCCGCCGCGGACTTCGTCCAACCCGACCTGGTCCGCCGCGTGGACGGCGCGCTCCGCCTCGAGTACGAGCACGGCCTCGACGCCGCCTACGGCTTCGACTCCGTGCGGGGGCGGGTCGGCTTCCCCTGGAGGCTGCACCGCAGCCTGGTGTTCACACCCAGTTATCACCTCCAGTTCTTCGCGATCCGCCCCTTCACGGTGGGGACCACCGACTCGAACGGACACGCGTGCGTGGACGAGCGGGGCGACTGCGTCCTCTCCTTCGTGGAGGAGCGCCTCGCCTGGGATCGCCGCGACCGCGCGGTGGAGACGACGTCGGGGTGGTACGCGGCGCTGTCGCTGCAGCAGGGCGGGGGGATGCTCGGCGGGCGCGCCTCCTTTCAGCGGGTGCTCGGCGAGCTGCGCTGGTTCCTGCCGCTGCCGGAGCGGATGGTCCTCGCGCTGAAGCTCGAGGGCGGCCTCCTCTTCCCCGGCGAGGGGGAGGTGTCGCCGATCATGGCCCGGTTCTACGCGGGCGGCGGCAGCGGCATGCGCAGCTTCGGCACCAGGCGCCTGTCGCCGCAGAAGCTGCGATCGGGGCGGGCCCTGGCCCCGGAAGGACGGGTGGAGGTGGACGGGATCACGAGGCCGCTCGAGGCGTCGGACACCGTGCCGGTCGGCGGTGACGCGATGGTCGACGCGTCTGCCGAGCTCCGCCTCCCGATCTGGGGCGATCTGGCCATGGGCCTCTTCGTGGACGCTGGCCACGTCGCCCACTCGGTGGACGGCCTCGATCCGCTCGGGCCCGACGTCGCCGTGGGCGCGGGCCTGCGCTACCGCACGCCCTTCGGGCCGGTGAGGCTGGACGTCGGCTACCGCCTCACGTCGCGGCTGCCGCGGATCGTGGCGGCGGACGACACGCTGACGGATTGGACGGTGCCGGAGCCGCCCTTCGCGGTGCACTTCGCCATCGGGGAGGCGTTCTGATGCGGCGCGCGCTCGCCGGCGCCTGCGTGGCCCTGGCCGCCTCCGCCGCGGCCCTCGCCCTGGTCGCGGACACCGCGTGGTTCGGCGGCCTCCTGGGGCGGCGAGTGGCGGCCCTCGTGAGCGAGGGCATCGAAGGGCGGGTGGAGATCGAATCCTTGCGCCCGGGCTTGCGCTCGCTCGAGATGCTGGGGGTGAAGGCCGTGTCGCCCTCCGGCGCCCGGGTCCTCTCGGTGGAGCGGGCCCGCCTGCGCTGGGATCGGTGGCCGAGGGCGGGAGGCGACTGGGCGTTCTCCCGCCTGGAGGTGGAGGGCGCCCGGGTCGACGTGGACGTGGGATCGGCCTTCGAGCCCCGGTCGTCGTCCGCCCCTGCTCGGCCCGGATCGTCGCCGTCGATCTCGTTCGAAGAGGTGGCGATCGACGAGGCGGAGCTGCGGAACGGGGCGGATCCGCTCGCCGAGGCGATCGCCGCCCGGCTCCGGATGCGGATCGACGCCGAGGGCATGCAGGTGGCGGGATCGACGTCCGGGCGCCTGCCCGATCGGCAGGAGCCGATCGAGGTGGAGGTCGACGGCGCCCTCTCCGGTGGCTGGCGCACGATGTCGATCGAGCGCGTCGTTCTGCGTGCGGGTGAGACGACCGCCTCGCTCTCCGTGAAGGCCGATCTCGCCTCCTGGACGGCGGAGGTCCCGAGGATCGAGATGCACCTGGCGGCGGCGGAGCTCGCGAGCGTCGCGCCCGGTCTCTCCCGCCTGGACGGGTTGCGCGCGACGGGGCGGGGAGCCCTCGCGGACGGCGTGGCCCGGGTGGCGCTCTCGCTGGAGCAGGGCGACGCGAACCGCGCGCAGGTGGAGGGAGAGCTGGCGCTCCTGGGCCTGGGGTGGAGCGTGCGCGCCGCCTCCGTCCAGGTGGAGCCGGCCTCCTTCGCGGACGAGCTGCCGCCCGCGACCCTGCGCGGCGCGATCTCGATCGCGGGCGCCGGAGGCGAGGTGCGGGAGGTGCGCCTCGACGGCGTGGAGCTCCGCCTCGAGGGGGCGCGGGCCGGCCCCATCGACGCCGCTGCCTGGCGGGAGGTGGAAGGGTGGAAGATCGAGCGCCTCGCGGCGTCGTTCCCCGGCGGCAGCCTGCGGGCGTCGGGCCGGCTCGGGGCCGAGGAGGCATCGCTGGACTACCGGCTGGACGTGGCGCGGCTCGAGAGCGCCGCCGCGGCGGCGGACGCCCTCTGCGGCGCCCTCGGCCTCTCGAGGCCGGAATTGCCCCCGGTGTCCGGAGACTTCACCATCACCGGGCGGATCGAGGGGCGCTTCGACGCGCCCGCCATCGCCGCCCGGCTGCGCGCGCCCCGGCTCGAGACGGGCGGCGTCGTCGCCGCGGACGTCGACCTGCGGGCCCGCGTCTCGGACCTGCGGGGGCGTCCATCGGCGCGCCTAGAAGGATCGATCGGCTCGCTGGGAGACGTGGAGGCGATCGGCGTGGATCTGGTAGTGCGCGGCGGGCGGGCCAGGGGCAGGGTCGAGGGCCGCAGCCCGATCGGCATGCTCCGCGCGAGGCTCGACGCGGCGATCGCCCCGGACCTGTCCCGGGTGCGCTTCGAGTCCTTCGCCTTCCAGTGGCCGGGCTCCACCTGGGCGCTGGTGGAAGAGGCCACCTTGCGCCTCGGCGACGTCGTCCGGGCGGAGGCGCGGTTCGGAGGACCGGGCGGCGGCGAGCTGTCCGGGGCCGTGTCCGCGGCGCGCGGCAGGTGGAGGGTCGACGCGCGCGGCGAGGGGATCGAAGTCGCGTCGCTCCCCGCGTTCCTCGGCCTGGATCGCTTCGGCCTCACGGGCCGCGCGTCCTTCACCGCGCAGCTCTCCGAAGACGAGCACGTCGTCGAGGGAGCGCTCGAGGGCCTCGACCTCGGCGGGATCCCCGGCCTCGTCGGTCGGGTGGCCGGGAGGGCGGAGGTCCGCCTCCGGTCGGAGGGGAAGTGGAGCGCGCCGGTCCTCTCCGCCTCGCTCCACTCGAGCGGCCTCGAGGTGGAGGGGATCGACGATCTCGCCGCGGCGGTGCGGGGCGGGTGGGCGGACGGAGCCGCGCGGGTCGAGGTCGAGCTCTCCCGGCGGGGCCGCGCCCTGGCGAGCGCCGAGGCCCGTTGGCAGGGGGGCCTCGACGACCTCGCGTCCTGGGAGGCGCTCCCCCTTCGCGTCGCCGCCTCCGCCACGGCCCTGGACCTCGCCGAGATCGCGCCCCTCTTCGCAGCCGCCGTGCCGGGCATCGACGTCTCCGGGATCTGTGACGTCGATCTGCGGGTGGAGGGGAGCGCCGCGGAGCCGGCGATCTCGCTGCGCGCCGCGATCCGTGGCGGCGCGTGGGAGGGGCGGCCGCTGGGCGACGCGACGGTGGAGGCGACGAGCCGCGACGGCGTGGTGGCGATCGCCGCCCGCGCCTCCTCGGCGGCGGGAGGCGCGGCGGCGATCGACGCGTCGGTCGGTGTCGATCTGGGCATCGCCTCGTCCCGGGGACCGCGCCTCGCCGACGCGCCGGTGGAAGCGCAGGTGGAGGTCGAGGGCGCCGAGGTGGGGATCGCGCGGATCCTCCTCCCCTCCCTTCGCCAGCTCTCGGGCAGGCTGGACGCCTCCGGCAGGATCACCGGGACCCTCGGCGATCCCCGGGCGGAGGGCGCGATCTCGATCCGCGACGGTCGGATCGCCCACGACTCGATCGGCGAGCTGCGCGAGGTGGAGCTGGAGCTCGAGGTGGAGCCGCGCCGCGTGATCGTGCGCCGCCTGGCCGCGCGCTCCTCCGGGACGCTCGTCGCCACGGGCGAGGCCACCCGCGCCGCGGACGGAGGCGATCCGTGGGCGCTGTCCATGCGGGTGGAGGCCAGCCGCTTCGGCATCGTCTCCAACGATCTGGTGCGGGCCTGGCTGGACGCCCGCGCGCGAGTGACGGGCACGCTCTCGAGCGCCCTCCTCGACGCCGAGATCGAGGTGGAGGAGGGCACCATCCGGCTGCCGGATCGGCCCGGCCGATCGATCCAGTCCCTGGAGCCGCACCCCGATTTCCGCCTGGTGGGCGAGGAGCGAGGCGACGGGGTGGTGGTGGCCGCCGCCGCGGGCCGCGCCTTCCAGGTGCGCCTGCACGTCACCAACCGGCAGCCGCTGCGGCTGCAGGGGATCGATCTGGCCATCGCGTTGAACGCGAGCCTACGGCTCCAGCACGACGCGGACGGAACGCGCCTCTCCGGCGCCATCGAGACCACCCGAGGGAACCTGCTGGTGATGGGGCGCAGGTTCGATCTGCAGCGTGGCCGGGTGATCTACCTGGGGACCGAGGCCCTGGACGCGCCGCGGCTGGAGATCACCGCCGTGCAGGAGTCGCCCCACGCCCAGGTGACGGTGACCATCGGCGGTACGGCGGCGAAGCCCACGGCGGATCTGCGATCGAACCCGCCCATGTCCGAGGCGGAGATCGCGACGCTCCTCGCCACCGGGCGGCCCCAGCTTCAGCGGGGATCCGGCGGCGTCGGCGAGGCGACCGGCGCCGCCACCGCGCTGGGGGCGGTGGTCACCTCGCAGTTGCGCCGGGGGATTGCGGCCAAGCTCCCCGTGGACGTGATCTCCGTACAGGCGGGAGAGGAGGGCCTCGAGACCGGGAGCCTCGAGGCGGGGAGCTACGTGACCGATCGGATCTACGTGGGCTACTCGCGCAACTTCGGCGTGCTGGAGACCGATCGGCGCAACGCCAACGAGGTGCGGGTCGAGTACCAGCTCCATCGCCAGTGGACGCTGGAGGTCACCTACGGCGATCGGGGCGCGGGCGACGCGGGCGTGTTCTGGAGGCGCGAGTTCCGCTGAGGTGGCCCATCCGCCCGCCCTCGCCCGCGGGGCGATGCGGGCGGCGCTACCGGGCGGCGACCTCCTCCTCGCCGGCGGGCACGAGCGGATCGGGCTGGCCGCCGAGCAGGCCGTACGCCGGCGCGGCGGCCTGCTCCACCCGCACGATGCGGTAGCGCTCCAGCTTGTTGTAGAGCGAACGCCGGCTGATCCCCAGCACCTTGGCCGTCCGGTTCTTGTTCCACCCGAAGGCGTCGAGGGTCCGCGCGATCACGGTGCGCTCGATCTCCTTCATGGTGGTGCCGATCGGGATCCGGATCGCCGCGGCGTCCGCCTCGTCCCGGTGGATCATCCGGGGGAGGACCGCCGGGGTGATCCGCCCGCCGGTCTCCAGGATCACCGCGTGCTCGATCACGTTGCGCAGCTCGCGCACGTTGCCCGGCCAGGCGTAGCGGGCGAGGAGCGCGAGGGCGTCGTCGTCCACCGTGGGGACGGGCTTCCGGTACCGGGAGGCGAAGGTGCGCACGAAGTCGGCGACCAGATCGGGGACATCCTCCGGCCGCTCCCGCAGCGGGGGGAGGTCGATCGAGAACACGTCCAGCCGGTAGCGGAGATCCTCGCGGAATCTCCCCTCCCGGACGAGCGGGGCGAGGGCGCGGCCCGTCGCCGCCACCACCCGGGTGGCGGGCGTCGTGCGCTCGTCGCCGAGGGCACGGAGGAGGGTGCGCTGGCCCTCCTCGTCCAGCGCCTCGATCTCGTCGAGGAAGAGGGTCCCGCCGCGGGCCTGGGCGATCCGCTTCTCCAGCTCCGGCGTGGCCGCGCCGTGGGGGAGCGCCGAGACGTGGGTCGCGACGAAGGGCCCTTCCGCCCTCGACGAGCGGGCGTGGATCATCCGCGCGCAGGTCTCCTTCCCGGAGCCGCTCTCTCCCCGCACCAGCACCGGCGCGTCGATGGTGGCGGCGAGCGCGACCTTCTCGAGGGCCAGCCTCATCGCGTGGGATCGGGCGGCGGCGCCCACGTGGCCTTCGCTGCGGGAGGGGTGGAGCTGCTCGTCCTGGAGCAGCCGGGAGACGATCGCGCGTAGCTGCCGCGCCTCGACGGGCTTGGTGAGGTAGTCCGCGGCGCCCGCCTTCAGGGCGGCGATCGCGGTCTGCAGGTTGGCGTGCCCTGTCACCACGAGGACCGACGCGTCGGGGAGGCGCTCCCGCACCGAGCGGGTGAGCTCGATGCCGCTGCGCCCCGGCATCACCAGGTCGGTGATCACGAGGTGGTAGCCCGTGCGGCGGATGCGATCTTCGGCTTCCTCGGAGCTCGAGGCGGTGTCGACCTCGTGCCCGTCGCGACGGAGCAGGTCGACGACGGCGCCGAGGGCCTCGGGATCGTCGTCCACCGCCAGGATCCGGTATCCGGTCACGGCTCACCTCCGAGCTCGTCCAAACTTCATCCCCGGGTGGGTAACGGCCTGCCAACGTTAAGCACGCCCCCGTAGCCGCCAAGTGCACCCCACCTGCATCCTGGGGGCGGAAGCGGCCGGCGAGAGGATGCGCTACGCTCCCTTCCATGCCTTCCCTCACCGATCTTCCGGGTGTGCGTGTCGGGCACGCGACGGATCCGGAGGCGGCCACCGGCTGCACCGTCGTGCTCTTCGACAGCCCTGCCCTCGGGGGCATCGACGTGGGCGGGGGCTTCGCCTCGACCCGGCAGACCGACTCGCTCCGGCCCGGCGGCCGGGCCACCGAGACCCACGGCTTCCTGCTCACCGGCGGCTCGGCGTTCGGCATGGACGCGGCGGCCGGGTGCATGGGGTGGCTCGAGGAGCGGGGCGTCGGCTTCCAGACGCCGGCGGGGCGGGTGCCCAGCGT
Organism: Vulgatibacter sp.; assembly: GCA_035565615.1. GTDB lineage: Bacteria > Myxococcota > Myxococcia > Myxococcales > Vulgatibacteraceae > Vulgatibacter. The sequence goes on from DATMSB010000018.1 coordinate 10,606, forward strand.
GCCCACCGCGGTGCTCTACGACCTCGGCATCGGCTCCGCGCGACGGCGCCCCGACGCCGCGATGGGCCGCGCCGCGTGCGAGGACGCGCGCGAAGGGCCGGTCGCGGAGGGGAACGTCGGGGCGGGGACGGGCTGCACGGTGGGAAAGAGGCTCGGCTACGGGAGCGCGTGGAAGGGCGGCCTCGGCAGCTTCGCCGCGAAGGTCGACGGGTGGACGGTCGGGGCGATCGCCGCGGTGAACGCCCTCGGCGACATCTACGATCCCCATACGGGGGCGCCGATCGCCGTCGCCCGGGGCCCGGCGGACGAGTGGAGGCGGTACGCGGCGGAGGCGCCCGGCCAGGGCGCGCCGGGGAAGCGGGCCGTGACCGATCCCGGGGACGGGAACACGACGCTGGCGGTGGTGTGCACCGACGCGCCGCTCGATCGGAACCAGCTCTGCCTCCTGGCGCGGATGTCCCACGACGGGCTCGCCCGCTCGATCCGGCCGGCGCACACCCCCTTCGACGGCGACGTGATGTTCACCGCCTCCACCGCGCCGCAGGCGGAGGTGCGCGTCGACGATCTCGTCCTCGCCCGGCTGGGGCGCGTGGCGATCGAGGTGGTGGCGGAGGCGATCGTCCGCGGGGTCCGCGCCGCGGAGCCGCTCCACGGGATCCCGGCGCCGCCCCGTCCGTGAGGCCCTCGCGCAGCGCCGCGGCGGGAGGAGCGGCCCCATCGCCGATCCGACGGGCGCGCTGCTCGCTCCTGGCAGGCGGGCCGCCGCGTCCTTAGATCAACCCACCCGCTGGAGGTGACCTTGTCCGCACCCGATAGACCGGCCAACCGGCTCGCCCACGAGGCGTCTCCCTACCTGCGCCAGCACATGCACAACCCGGTCGACTGGTATCCGTGGGGCGACGAGGCCTTCGAGAAGGCCGCCGCCGAGCAGAAGCCGATCCTGCTCTCGGTCGGCTACGCCGCCTGCCACTGGTGCCACGTCATGGAGAAGGACGCCTTCGACGTGGAGGAGGTGGCGGCGCTGATGAACCGACACTTCGTCTCGATCAAGGTGGACCGGGAGGAGCGCCCCGACGTCGACGCCCTCTACCAGGGCGTGGTGCAGCTCATGGGCCGCGGCGGCGGCTGGCCCCTCACCGTGGTCATGACGCCGGACCGCAGGCCCTTCTTCGGCGGCACCTACTTCCCGCCTCGCCCCGCGTACGGCATGCCGGGGTTCTCGCAGGTGCTCTCCGCCATCGCCGACGCGTGGGCGAACCGCCGCGACGAGGTGGAGAAGAGCGCCGCGTCCTTCGAGGAGGGGCTGGCGCGCTTCACCCGCCTCGGCATCGGGGCGGAAGGGGAGCGCGCGGTGGGCGCGGCGGATCTGGTGCGGGCCGCCGATCGCCTCGTCCAGGAGGGCGACCGGACCCACGGGGGCTTCTTCGGCGCGCCCAAGTTCCCGCATCCGATGGAGCTCGCCTTCCTGCTGCGGATGGTGGCTTCCGACCTGGACGAGATGACGGGCGATCGCCGCCGGGAGGCGGAAGAACTCCTACGGCGCACCCTGGACGCGATGCACCGCGGCGGGATCCACGATCAGCTCGCCGGCGGCTTCCACCGCTACTCCGTGGACGAGGCGTGGGCGGTCCCGCACTTCGAGAAGATGCTCTACGACAACGCGCTCCTCCTGCGGGTCTACGCGGAGGCCGCGGTGGCGCTGGGCGACGGGGCGTACGCCGACGTGGCCCGCGGGATCGCGGGGTGGATGGCGAGGGAGCTGCAGGACGCCAGGGGCGCCTTCCACTCCTCGCAGGACGCCGACAGCGAGGGGGTCGAGGGGAAGTTCTTCGTGTGGACGCGGGCGCAGCTCGAGGACGCGCTGGGGCCGCGCCTCGCCGCGGACGCCACCACCCGCTACGGAGTCGGGGAAGAAGGGAACTTCGAGGGCGGCGCCACCGTGCTGCACCTCGCCAGGGAGGACGTCCCCGCGAGCGACGAGGCGGCGGAGGAGATCCGACGGCGCCTCCTCGAGGTGCGGGAGGCGCGCGTGCGCCCGGCCACCGACGACAAGGTGATCACCGCGTGGAACGGCCTCGCCATCGGCGCCCTCGCCGCGGCGGGGCGGCTGCTCGGCGATCGGGATCTCGTCGCGAAGGCGAGGCAGGCGGCGGAGTTTCTGCTGCAGACCTTCGAGACCTCCGGGGGGCTGCACCGGATCTGGCGCAACGGCCAGGTGAAGGAGGGCGCGTTCCTCGACGACTACGGCGCGCTCTGCGAGGGGCTGCTCGAGCTCTTCGAAGCCACCGGCGACGCGCGCCATCTGGTCGAGGCGCGGCGGCTCGCGCAGGAGGCGATCCGCGACTTCTGGGACGAGGGCGCCGGGATGTTCTGGCTCGCGCCGGCGCCCGCACCGGGGCGCGGTGGCGGGAGCGGGGGCGAGCTCCCGCACCGCATGCCCTCGGTGCACGACGACGCGGCGCCCTCGGGCGCCTCCAGCTTCACCACGGCACTGCTGCGGCTGCACGCCCTCACCGGGGAGGCGCGCTTCGGCGAGATCGCCGAGCGCTGGCTGCGCCGGCAGCGGGACGAGATGATCCGCAACCCCTTCGCCTTCGGGCACCTGCTCGGCGCGGCCGTCCTCGCGGCGAGGGGGATCGACGTGGTGGCGGTGGTGGGTCGGGAGGGCCGGGAGCGCGACGCGCTCCTGGCGGCGGCGCGGCGCGGCCTTCGCCCGGAGGTGCTCGCCTTCGCCTCCGCCGATCCCACCATCGATGCGGTGGAGGGGAAGGGGGAGGTGGACGGCCGGCCGGCGGCCTACGTGTGCAGGCAGTTCGCGTGTGAGGCGCCCAGGACCGACCCCGGCGAGGTGTCCGATGCGCTCGGCATGGCTTGAGCGGGGGATCGCCCTCGCGGCGCTCGGGGCGGCACTCGCCTTCGCGCAAGGGTGCGCCAGCGACTGCGAGGTCGCCTGCGGCAAGCTGCAGTTCTGCGGGATGCTGCCGAACATCGATCTCCTCGAGTGCGTGGATCGCTGCGACGATCGGAGGCCCCAGAACGGAGACCAGACCCGGCTCTGCGCCGACTGCCTGCACGGTTCGTCGTGCAACACCGTCCGGCTCGGCGGCTGCGCGAGGGATTGCGCGCCGGTGGTCGATTCGCGTCGGGCGGGCGCCGGCGGGGCGGGCGGAGACGGTGGCGACGGGGGCGCGGGCGGGGCCGGTGGCGCACCCTAGATCCCGCGTGGTTCGCCGTGGATCCGCTGCGCGAAGGACGGCGCTCCCACGCCGCGGCTGGCGCTGGGCGCACGGGGCCCGGCATGCCCTTTCGCGATCCCGCCCCGAAAGCGGGCGGAGGGAAGCCGGCGCGCTCGCGCCCCGCACCTGCTATGAGCGAAGGTCTCCTCGCGACGCAAGGAAGGTCTCACGCATGGAAGCCCATTCGCACCCTCTCCTCGTCATCGCCGGCCTCTTTGGCCTGGGCCTGCTGCACGGCGTCGGCCCCGATCACCTCGCGGCGCTCGGCACCCTCGCCAGCCGGAAGGGGAGCCTGCGCGACGCGCTGGGCGTGGCGCTGCGCTTCGGCGCGGGGCACGCCGGCCTCCTCGCCCTGGGCGCGGCGGCGAGCTTCGCGCTGGGCCTGGTGATCCCGGAGGCGTTCGAGCGCGGCGCAGAGATCTTCGGGGGATCGGTGGTGGCGCTGCTGGGCGCGGCGGCGGTGGTGGAGGCCCTGGGCCTGCGCGTGCACCGCCACCCCCACGGCGACGACGCGGGCCACTCGCACCTCCACGTGCACGTGGGGCGGGGCCACGTCCACGAAGGAGGCCACGGTCACCGGCACGGGGCGACGCTGGTGGGCGCGCTCCTCGCGGTCTCGGGCCTGCGAGGGCTCCTGCTGCTCATCCCCGCGGCGGCGACCCGGTCACCGCTGGTGGTGGGCGGCGCGGTGCTCGCCTTCGGCGCGGGCGTGGTGCTGTCGATGGTCGCGGCGGCGCTGGCGGGCGCCGGCGCCGTCTGGCTCGGCGGGCGCACCGGCCTGCGGCTCGGCAGCAGGTGGGCCACCGGCCTCGTCGGCGCCGCGTCGTTCAGCGTCGGAGTGGCGTGGTGCGTCGCCGCCTGGTGAGGTGCGGCGCCGGCCGGCGTCAGAAGTAGAGGTAGCCGCCGATCGCGGGGATGAAGGCGAGGTCGAAGTCGGTGCTCGTGCCTCCGATCTGGAGATCCAGGAGCGCCGTGTAGAACTGCAGGGAGAACGCCTCGGTGAGCCGCGCCTCGATGCCGGGGCCGGCGTAGAACCGGACGCCGAAGTCCTGCTCGGGTTCGCCGTCGTCGTCGAAGCCCGAGGGCCGCGGGATGAACTGCAGGCCACCGCGGAAGAAGACGGACGCCAGCTTGCTGGTGATCGCCTCGTACTGCAGGCCACCGCCGATGGCGTAGAAGGTCGCGGGATCGTCCCCCTTCTGGATGCGGTGGAAGAAGCCGACGGTGCCGAGGACGGCGAGGTCCCGGGAGGCGGCGTACCGGATGACGAAGCCCGCGGACGGCGAGACCGATCCCGCGACGCCGTCCACGTTGCTGAGCAGGGTCTGGAACGGCTCGGGGAAGAACTCGGCGCCGAGGCTCAGCTCGCCGGGCGAGAGGACCGAGCGCTGCTCCTGGGCGAGGGCGGGCGCGGCGAAGAGGGTCAGGACCGCTGCGACGAAGATGGAAACGCGCATTCGTGGATCTCCCGGCCGATCGTCGGCCGCTCGGCTCTCGGGTACGCCGGACGGAGCCTCGAAGTCAACCGATCTCCAAATACCGAAAAGAGTCCCCTGTCGGCCCAGGTGGGCAGGGGTGCGCCGCCGCCCCCCCCGGGAGAGAGCGGATCCGCCCCCTTCCCGGCCGGCCGCGGACGGACGACTTCGGAGGTGGCGGCCGCGCGGTTCGGATGCGATGCACCGGGCCGTCGGTTAGAGTCCCGGCGCCGGCATCCACGAACCAGAGGAGATTGCGAAGATGGCAGCGAAGGTGAAGGCCGCCCTCATCGGTGGCACGGGCTACGGCGGCGCCGAGATCCTGCGGCGGTTGCTCTTCCACCCGCAGGTGGAGGTGGTGCGCGTCACCGCCGCCGACAACATCGGGAAGCGGATCGGCGAGGTCCACCTCAACCTCGCGGGCCTCACCGACCTGCGTTTCGAGCAGCTCCCGCCGCGGGAGGCCGCCGCCGGCTGCGACGTCGTCTTCCTGGCCATGCCCCACAAGACCACCGCCAAGGTGGCCATGGAGCTCTTCGACCTCGGCGTGCGCATCGTCGATCTCTCGGGGGACTTCCGCCTGCGCAGCGCCGACGAGTACCGCGCGTTCTACGGCGTCGATCACCCCGCGCCCGAGCGCCTCGGCACCTTCACCTACGGTCTCCCCGAGCTCAACCGCGAGGCCATCCGCAAGGCGCAGTGGATCGCGTCGCCCGGCTGCTTCGCCACCACCATCGCGCTGGGCCTCGCCCCCCTCGCCAAGGCGGGCCTGCTGAGGGGGCCCGTGCGCACGGTGGCGGCGACGGGCTCGTCGGGCAGCGGCGCCAACCCGCAGATCACCACCCACCACCCGCTGCGCGCCGTGAACCTGCGCACCTACAAGCCGCTCGGTCACCAGCACCAGCCGGAGATCATGCAGACCCTGCGCGACGCCGGCGCCGGCGAGCTGTCGCTGGAGTTCGTGCCGGTCTCCGCGCCGCTGCCCCGGGGCATCTTCGCCAGCTCCTTCGTCGACGTGCCCGAGTCCGTCACCGAGGAGACGCTCGCCAAGGCGTGGCGCGACCTCTACGGAGGCGAGCCCTTCATGCGGGTGGTGGAGGGGCGCTTCCCGGAGGTCGTGGCGGTCGCCGGCAGCAACTACGTCGAGGTGGCCTTCAAGCTCTCCGAGCCCTTCGCCGGCCGCCGCTCGGTGGTCTGCTTCTCGGCCCTCGACAACCTCGTCAAGGGCGGCGCGGGCCAGGCGATCCAGGCCTTCAACGTGATGATGGGATACGAGGAGGGCACCACCCTGCGCGAGCCCGGCCTCTGGCCGTAGGCGGCGCGGGTCCGGGCGCCGGTCTCGTTGCCGGCGCTCGGGGGGAATCGTCGCGGAGAGAAGGCCTGCCCACCGCCCCTGGTTCCAGGCGATGGGAGGATCGGCCCGGGGTTTCGTCGGCGACCGCCTGGTCGCGCCGGAAACGGAGATCGCATGAGTCTGGAGAAGCTGCGCGGCCGCTGGTTCGTCCTCAAGATCGGCGGCGAGCTCGTCAAACCCGGCAAGCTCGGCGGCGTCGCCGAAGGGATCCGCGCGTTCCTCGACGCGGGCATCCGGGTGGCGATCGTCCACGGCGGCGGGCCGCAGGCCACCGACCTCACCAGGCGCCTCGGCCTCACGCCGGAGCAGATCGGCGGCCGCCGCGTCACCGACGCCTCCGTGCTCCAGGTGATGAAGATGGCCCTCGCCGGCGAGGTCAGCGTCGACCTCGCCGCGTGCATGCGCGCGGAGGGGCTGCCGGTGGTGGCGCTGCACGGCGTCTCGGCGGGTCTCGTCGACGCGGTCAGGCGTCCGCCCCGCAGGATCACCGGCGGGCCTCCCGAGCCCGTCGACCTGGGCTTCGTCGGCGACGTCGTCGGCGTGAACGTCCGGCTCCTCGAGACCCTCGCGGGCGCGGGCTACGTCCCCGCCATCGCCTCCATCTCCGGCGACGCCTCCGGGGGCGTGTTCAACATCAACGCCGACACGGTGGCCACCCGGGTGGCCGCCGAGCTGCGGGCCGCCAAGCTCCTCCTCGTCGCCGGTGTCCCCGGCGTCCTCTCCGATCCCAAGGATCCGTCCACCCGCATCCCGCGCATCACCCCCTCCGACGCCGACCGCCTCATCGCCGACGGCACCATCTCCGGCGGCATGATCCCCAAGGTGCAGGAGGCCCTCGGAGGCCTCACCGCGGGCATCGAGGCCGTTCACATCTGCGGCGCGGCCGCCGGCCAGGTCGTGGCCGAGGCGTCCGAGCCCGGCTCTGCCGGGACGGTGATCGTCGCCGGGTGATCTTCTCGACCCCGGGGTGGGGGAAACCGACGAGTCGCCTGGAAGGGCTCCGGCGATGCCGCCGCTCACGTTGAGGAGGCCCACCTGCGCGCCCACGACCCGGGAGGCGGCGACGTTGGCGCCGACCGCCACCTGGCTGCCGCGGACCGAGCCGGCGGAGACGGTGGCCCCCATCGCCACCTGGGTTCCGTTGACGGTGGGAAGCGCGGCGTCGCCGGGCGCGTCGCCATGGGCCGGCGGCACGGAGGCCGCGTCGGCATGGGCCGGCGGCACGGAGCTGGCGCCGGCGTCGGGCTTCGGCGCCGCGTCGGTGGCCGCGGCGACGTTGAAGCCCACCGCGGCCTGCACGCCGTTCACCCTGCCGCCCGCGTAGTTGACTCCGACCGCGAACTGGCCGCCGTCGACGTCTCCTCCCGCGGCGTTGGTGCCGACGGCGAGCTGCACGCCGTCGACGTTCGCCCCGACGTCGTTGGCGTAGACCGCCGACTGGACGTGGCGCATGTCTCCGCCGACCTGGTTGTAGCCGACGGTGAGCTGTACGCCCGACGAGTCCCCGTCGACCTGGTTGGCGCCGACGGAGCTCCGCCTGCCCGTTCGCCGGGCTCGCGAACGGGAACACCGGCGGCCGGCGAAAGTGTCACCAGGGGGGAGGCGCCCCGGGGCCGGGCGCCGCCGGCCTTCTCGCAAGATTCGGCGGGAGGGTCCAGATCCTCCGGCACCGAGGCGGCGTTCGGCGCGTCCGCGCCGGCCAGGGCCGCCGGTCCCGGCGACGGGCGGCACCCGCCGTTCGCCCTGCGGGCGCCTCGACGCCGAATAGCGCCGGGCGAACCGAGCCCGAGGCCCAGGGGTGCGCGGCGGCGCTTCCTTCGCCGCGCGACGGCGCGGGGGGACGGCGCCTCGCGCATGCAGGACCTTCAGTCGAAGGGGATGAGCGCGACCTTCTCGCCGGACGCCACGCCCAGTCCGTCCTTCGCCCAGGCGGGCAGGCAGACCTGCTCGCCCTCGACGCGGGCAGGCGTCTTCAGCGCGCGGAAGCGGTTGCCGGCCGTCCTGGGCTCGGAGGCGACGAGGATCGTGTCGTGGTTCTCGTTCTGCAGATCCTCGGACATCACCTTGCAGCGGCGCAGGGCGCGGATCAGCGTGACGTCGCCGGTGCGGGCCTCGAAGTGCGGGCCGCCGTCGAAGGGATCGATGCGCTCGGCGTAGCGGAAGCCGATCCGCTCCAGCATCTTCTTCACGCCCTCGGTGTTGGGACCGACCCGGCCGATCACCCGCTGCACTCGCTGCGGAAACAGCGTCGCGTAGATGTCCGACTGCGGAAAGAGCTCCTTGATGAACTCCTTGTTCTGTCGGCTGAGCCGGTCCGCCTCGGTGTAGGTCAGCCCGGTGAACTTCTTTCCCAGCGCCTCCCACAGGAGCGAGCGGCCGTCGGGCAGGAGGGGCGGGAGGAGCTCGGCGAGGACCTGATCGCGAAACCACTGCCGGTGCATCCCGATGAAGAGGAAGCGCACGTACGAGAGCTGCTTGCCCGGCTTGTTCTGCCCGCGCAGCTCCGGATCCACCACCAGGCCGCCGATCTCCGTGGGGCCCTCGTACTGGTAGGCGATGGAGAGCACCGTGTGCTCGAAGTGGCGATCGATGGTGGACGAGTAGGTCTGTCGCTTGGACACCTCGAAGTAGACGTGGGGTGCCTCGAAGGTGCCGTGCTGGGCGAGCACCATCGAGGTGCCCACCAGGCGGCCGGTGCGCGTGTCCTCCAGGACGAAGAGGTACTCCCGCTCCATCGGATCGCGGATGCGCCCGTTGAAGGAGCGGATCGAGGTCTCGACGATCCCCTCCAGGGCCTTCTCGTCGTTGGGGAGGTTGAGGGTGTCCAGCACCTCGGCGAGGCGCTTGAGGCCCGGCAGGTCGGAGGTGGCGACGTCGCGTAGCAGGTGCATGGTCCTTCTCGGTCTATTCCAGGTTGTGGGGCCGGCGGATGCGCGCCGTCGCTGCGGGGATCATGCGGCGTGCCCCACGAGGTTTCGGATCAGCTCGCCGTACCAGCGCGAGGCCGTGCGGATCTGGGAGAGGCTCTGCCACTCGTTGGCGGTGTGGGCGTTCCCGGTGGATCGCCCCGGCCCGAAGACGATCGCCTCGATCCCCGCCGATACGAAGACGCCGCCCTCGGTGTTGGTTGGCTTGGCCTGCGGCTGGGGATCGAGGTCGAGGGCCCTCGACGAGGCCATCGCCGCGTCGCGAAGCATCGACTCGGCGGGGATGGCCATGGCGGGGTTGGCGCGGGCGCGATCGATCTTCATCGAGATGCCGAGCTCCCCGGCGATCCGCGCCCCGAAGGCCTCCAGCCGATCGAAGAGCGCCACGGGATCGTGGCCGGGGAGGAGGCGCGCATCGCAGGTGAACTCGAGGCGATCGCCTTCCGAGCGGACCACGCCGTTGTTGAACACGGCGGTGGAGGGATCGAAGCGCAGGTCCTCCCGGGGCGGCGCGGTGGTCACGGACTCCCGCAGCTCGGCGGAGAGGCGCAAGGCCACGCCCAGCGCCCGGGCGAGGGATCGCCCCGCGCCCTCCGTCTCCTCCACCGCGATCCCTTCCGCCCGCGCCGCTTCCGCGAGGCCCGGCTTCGCCGGGACCTCGATCACGCAGCGGGCCGGGACCTTGTTGGCGAGGTCGCCGCCCTCCGCCCACTCCACCGGCGCGTCGTGGCGGCGGGCGAAGTCGAGGGCGAGATCGATCGCGTTCCTGCCGAGGTGCGGGGTGGAGCTGTGGGCCGCCTTGCCGGCGAAGGTGAGGCGCAGCCGCCGGGGCGACGCCGCGGGCGCGCCGGGATCGACGAGCTCGACGTTGGCCACCAGGTAGCCCTTGTGGGCGTCGATGATCCGCAGCTCCGACGGCTCGCCGCAGGAGGCCCACGCCGGACGGAAGTCTCCATGCTTCACGAAGTGCTTGGCGCCGAGGCATCCGACCTCCTCGGCGAAGGTGCCGCAGAAGGCCACCCGACCCGCCGCCTCGGCCGGCGTGCTCGCCAGCGCCTGGAGCTTCGCCAGGGCGTCGAGCTTCACGTCGGCGACGCCGAGGCCGTAGAGGGTGTCGCCCTCCCGGGCGAGCACCCAGGGGTTCGTCTTCGTCCACAGGTCGAGGGGGCCGGAGCCGACGGTGTCGGTATGTGTCACCAGGAGCAAGGAGCCGTCCCGCGGCCGCGCCCCCTTGGGGTGGACGATCAGGTTGGCGTGCCGGGTGCCGAGGGCCTCGGCCTCCTGCCGGTAGCTCTCCAGGCCCAGGCCGTGGGCGATCCGCTCCAGGACCTCGACGGCGCGCAGGTTGCCCCTGGCGGAGACGGAGTCGGCGGCGATGAGGTCACGCGCCGCGGCGAGAAGGTCGAAATCCATCGTCTTCGGTCCATCCTGGCGTTCGAGTGGGCCCTGGAAGCTACCACACGCCTCTCGGCCCGGACCAGCGACGCCCCCATGCATTCATCGGATTTTCGGCCCTTTTCCGCGGAAGCGGTAAGCTGCGGGCCGTCGAACGGAGGCCTCCGTGCGAGCGGTGGTGCAGCGGGTGAGCAGGGCGAGCGTGGCCGTCGGCGGCGAACGGATCGCGTCGGTGGGGCGGGGGCTGTGCGTCCTGGTCGGCGTGGGCAAGGGAGACGACGAGGCCGACGCGGACCTCCTCGCGGAGAAGATCGTGGGCCTGCGGATCTTCGAGGACGACGCCGGGAAGATGAACCTGGCGCTGCCGGACGTGCAGGGGGAGCTCCTGGCGGTGTCGCAGTTCACGCTCCTGGGCGACGCGCGGAAGGGGCGGCGACCGAGCTTCGTCGACGCCATGGAGCCGGAAGGTGCCCGGGCGATCTTCGAGCGGTTCTGCGACGCGTGCCGCGCCCTGGGCGCGCCGGTGGCGACGGGGCGGTTCCGCGCCGAGATGGAGGTGGAGCTCGTGAACGACGGGCCGGTGACCATCCTCCTCGACACCAGGCGCGTCTTCTGAATGGCCGCGCACGCCCTCGTGCCCGACGTCGGCCCCCGCTCGCTGCGACCGGCAGCGACCGGCGGCGACCGGCGGGGCGGGCGCTCGTCGGCCTCGCATCGACGCGGCCGGACGGGTAGTTTCACGCCGTGTCGCGCAACGCCCTCATCGCCGCCGCCGGGAGCATCGCCGTCCACGCCGGGATCTTCCTCGCGCTCGCGCGGGTGGAGCCGCCGCAGGCGTCGCGGTCCATCGGCCGGGCCGAGGATGGCGCGATCGCGGTGGAGCTGCTCGCGGGCGGGAGGTCCGCCTCGGACGAAGGGCAGGCCGAGGAGGGCGGCGAGGCCGAGGGATCGGGGCATGGATCCGGGCCGGCTCCGCTGCGCCCGATTCGACCGGCCGCCGCCGCGCCCGATCGAAGCGCTGCAGACGAGCCGGAGTCGGTCGCCGGCGTGCCGGAACGGAGCGCCGCAGCCGCGCCGGTCGTCTTCGCCGCACCCGACCCGCGCGCGGCCAGGGAGCCGGCAGTCGCGGCGCGAGAAGAGCCGGCTGCAGGCGCGCATGATTCGTCCGGCGATGGACCGGCGCGCGCGTCGGAGGGTGCGCCCACCGTCCTGGCCCGTGGCACACCGGAGGCCGCGGGATCCCTCCCTCCTTCGGGGCCTGGCGGGAATGGGGCCGGCGGAGCCAGGCGCGGCGACGGCACCGGCGTCGGCATCGGGCGTGGCGGCGGGACCGGGAGCGGGAGAGGCGGCCGAGGGAGCGGAGGCGTCGCCGACTGGGCGGAGCTCGAGGCCCACCTGCGATCCCACGCGGCGCGCTGCTACCCGCCCGCGGCGCGCAGGCGCGGGGTCCAGGGCGGCGCCGAGGTGCACTTCTGCGTCGGCGCCGACGGGACGCCGGGCGCGATCCGCCTCGAGTCGAGCAGCGGCTCGTCGCTGTTGGACCGCGCCGCGATCGACTGCGTCCTCCGCGGCGCCGCGCCGCTGCCGGGGCCCCGCGGCTGCGTCACGCTGCCGGTGTGGTTCCGCCTGGGGCCCCCCGAGTAGGCGCGCTCGCTTCCTCGTCCGGGCGTGCGCCTTCGCCTACAGCGCGACCACGTGGATCGCGCCTGTCTCGGGGTGCGTCACCTCGACGAAGCGGACGCCGAAGATCTCGCGAAGGAGCGGCGGCCGGAGGACCTCCCCTGGCGCGCCCAGCGCACGCAGCTCGCCGCCCGCGATCACCGCCACCCGATCGCAGCAGGCGCGGGCCTGGGTGATGTCGTGGAGCACGCAGAGCGTCGCGCCGCCGCGTTCGGCGTGATCGCGGGCGAGGCGCAGCGCGAGCTGCTGGTGGGCTAGATCGAGGTGGGTGGTCGGCTCGTCCAGGATCCACGTCGGCGCCTCTTGCGCGAGGATCCGCGCGAGGAGCACCCGACGGCGCTCGCCACCGGACAAGGCGACCATGGATCGGTCGGCGAAGCCGGCGGCGCCGGTCGCGCGCAGCGCCTCCCACGCGGCCTCCCTGTCGCCGGGGCCGTCTAGGCCGAGGACGCCGAGGTGGGGGCTGCGGCCCATGAGCACCACCTCGGCGGCGGTGAAGGTGAGGTCTGGGGGGACGTCCTGCGCAAGCCACGCGATCCGCCGGGCGAGCTCCCGCCGGCCGAGCGATCCCGCAGGTGCGCCGTCGATCCGCACCTCGCCCGAGCTCGGCGGGAGGAGGCCGGCCATCGCCTTCGCGAGGGTGCTCTTGCCGGCTCCGTTGGGGCCCACGACGCCGAGCACCTCGCCGGGCCGCAAGTCCAGATCGACGCCGCGAACCGCCTCCCTGCCGCCGGGGAAGAACACGCCGACGGCGCGCGCTTCGATCCGCACGCCGCGGATCGGCTTCGCCCGGCCGCCGCGCTCGGCCGGCGACGCATCGAACCGCCCGGCGGCATCGCCGCTGCCGGGCGCATCGTGCTCGGCCGCCTGCGCCTCTCTCCTCCCGATCCGTCTCATGCCGACCTCCGGCGCATGAGCAGGAGGAAGAACGGGCCGCCGGCGATGGCGGTGATCGCGCCGGCGGGGAGCTCGGTCCCGAGGGGGACGAAGAGCAATCTCGCGCCGAGGTCCGCCGCGACGAGGAAGGCCGCGCCCCCCACCGCCGAGGCCGGGACGAGGAGCCGCTGGTCCGGACCGAAGGCCAGGCGCATGAGGTGGGGGACGATGAGCCCCACGAACGCGACCATCCCGGTGAGGGAGACGGCCACGGCCACCGCGAGGGAGGCGGCGAAGAAGACCACCAGCCGGATCCGCTGCACCTCCACGCCGAGCGCCGCCGCCGCGTCGTCGCCGAGGACCATGAGGTTGAGGGCGTGTGCCTGCCGGGCCAGCACCGCCATGGCGACGAGCACCGCGAGGCCCGCCAGGGCGAGGGTGGAAGCGGACTCGTAGCCGAGGGAGCCGGTCAGCCAGAAGAGCAGCTCCTGCGCCTTCTCGGGGCTCACCGCCACCTTGAGGATCGTGATCGTCGCGGCGGCGAAGCTGTTGAACACCACGCCCGCGAGGAGGGCGCGGGTGGGATCGAGCCTGCCGCCCACGGTCCCCGCCGCGAAGGCGAGGAGGGTGGCCACCACCGCCCCGGCGAACGCCGCCGCGGTCACCAGCGCGCCCCCCTGCAGCGCCGCCCCGCCGACCAGGCTCCCCGCCACCAGGGCGAGGGTGCCGCCGAGCGCGGCGCCGCCGGTGACGCCGAGGACGAAGGGATCCGCCAGCGGGTTGCGCAGGAGCCCCTGATACGCGGCGCCGGCGGCGGAGAGCGCCGCGCCGGCGATCGCGCCGAGGACGAGCCGCGGCACGCGGAGGCCGAAGAGGATGCGGGCGTCCAGCGAGCCGGGATCGAGGAGCGCGGTCCGGAACGAGATCTTCTCCGTGCCGAACGCCGCCGCGACCGCGAAGACGAGGGCCGCGACGATCGAGAGCGCGGCGACGATCGCGACGAGCCGCGCCGGCGAGAAGCGCCTGGCGTGCGGCGTCGTCTCCGTGGAGGCGGTACGGATCATCGCGCCATCCGTACACCGAGGGCGGCGCACGCGCCAGGCATCGCCTCCCGCAGGCGAGGCGTGTCGGAGGTCTTCACCGCTGGCCCCGGGCGCCCGCCTTCGGGGCAAGGCCGCGGACCTCCCGCGAGGCATCCGCCGCCGGCCCATCCGCGGGGCGGAGGATGGCGCAGAGCTCCTCCGCCGCCTCCACGAGCCGCGGTCCCGGCCGGAAGAACGCGGAGGTCCGGAGCTTGTGCACCTGGGGCGCGAACGCCTCGAGCGGCGGCATCGCGCCGTGCCCGCCCGACGCGTCGAGGACGTGCGCCGGCTCCGAGGCGAGGACCGCCTCCACCGACAGGGTGGGGTAGGGGCCGGCGAGGCCCGCCGCGGCGTTCGCCGCGCCGACCAGCGAGAGCAGCTCGTCGGCGAACGAGCCTGGACCCGCCGCCACCAGCGGCTGCCATCCGTACACCACCAGGGTCCGAGGGGTGCGCTCGCCCGCGCAGGAGCGCAGCCGCGACAGGGCGCCCTCGAGCCGCGCCGTGGCGGCGGCGCCTTCGTCCCTGCGCCCGAGCGCATCGGCGACGGCGCGGATCGAGGTCAGCGTGTCGGCGACGTTGCGCAGCGGCAGGACGAGCACCGGCACGCCCAGGGCCGCGAGCCGCTCCACCACCGCGCGGTTCCCGGGGGACGGCTCGACCAGGAGCAGGTCCGGCCGCAGCGCGAGGATCGCCTCCGGCGACGGATCGAGGTACCCGCCCACCCTCGGCAAGGCCGACACCTCCGCCGCGTCGTCGTAGCGGGAGACGCCGACGAGCGCCCGCCTCGCTCCGAGCTCGAGGACGATCTCGGTGAGCGACGGCGCGAGGGTCACCACCCGCGCCGGCGGGGCCCGAAGGGTGGGGCCCAGGCGGTAGGGCGCCTCCGCCCGGGCGTCGCGGGCGGGCGTGAGCGCGGCGCAGGACGCCGCGAGGAGCGCCGCTCCCGCGAGGGTGCGAAGGGGCTTGGGGCGACCGCGCCGCCGCGACGCCGCGCCGCTCGTGCCGCGCGGGCTGCTCGGGCTGCTCGGGCTGCTCGGGCTGCTCGGGCCGCGCGGCGCGCGGGGCGAAAGGCCGCCGCCGTCTCGCGACGAACCCGACCGCGCGTCGCCGCGGGCGACGACCGATCTCGCGCCCCGACCGATCACGGGATCGCCAGCACGTCGGAGACGAACTCGAACTCCGCGACGGGGCAGGCGTCGTGTCGGCTGACCGTCCCTTCGTCGTCGATCGCGACGTAGGTGCTGCCCGCGGAGTCCGCGGCGTAGAGGTGACCGCTCCGCGCCAGGCGGGTGGGGCCGCCGCCGGTCGAGACCGTCCGCACCGAGTCGTCGGCGAGGCTCACGAACGCGATCGCGCCGTCGTCCTCCCCGTAGGCGCCGGTGCAGGAGATCTGGAGCTCGTCACCCTCCAGGTGGAGGAAGCCGGGGTTCCTGCAGTCCGATCCCAGATCGATGGCGGTGGCCTCCGCGGAGGAGACGTCCACGACCGCGAGGACGCCGTTGCCGAACGGCGCGTAGTCGGTGCCGAGGTTGTTCATCGCCACGTAGATCGTGCCGTCCCGGATCACGAGCTGCCCCGGGAACGGGTTGGGGCCGAGGCCGTCCGTCGGGAGGGCGATGGCGTCGCCCACCGCACCGCCGCCTTCGCCGACGGTCACGGGGACGACCTCGTTCATCATCAGCAGCGTCACCCAGAGCGTCCCCTCCTCGTCGAAGGCGGCCAGCGCCGGGTTCGAGCCCTCGCCGGTCGAGACCTCGTAGAGCGTGGAGGGCGCCTCGGGATTCGAGAGGTCGATCACCTGCACGGTGTTCACGCCGGAGTTCACCACGTAGGCGCGGCCCCCGCGGACGAGGACCTGGTTCGACATCCGGCCGCCGCCCTCCTCGCCCATGTTCACCGAGCCGACCTTCTCCATGGTGGCCCGATCGAAGACGTAGAGGATGCCGTCCATGCCGCCGACCGCGACCAGGTGCCGATCGCCGAGGAGGGCGAGGCTCTGCGGCCCCTCGATCCCCGAGGCGATGGTGCCGCTCGGCTGCCCCGACTCCTTCAGGAACGGCACGATCCGCCCGCTCTGGAAGCAGGCCGCGAAGAGATCGCCGGCGGCGCACGACCCGGCGACGCAGTGCTGGCCGTCGCCGCAGGCGTTCCCGCAGGCGCCGCAGTGGAGCGCGTCGGAGGAGGTGTCCACGCAGACGTCGTCGCAGACCTCGCCGGGGCAGGCGCAGTCCTCGCCGTCGCAGCCGCACTCGCCGGCGAGGCAGAAGGTGCCCGTCTCGCACGCGTTCCCGCAGCCGCCGCAGTGGAGCGAGTCGGTGCGGACGTCGACGCAGCGGCCGTCGCAGAGCTCCTTCCCGGCCGGGCAGACGCAGGCGCCGTCCGAGCACACGAGGTTGGCGCTGCACGAGTTGCCGCAGGCGCCGCAGTTGTTCCGATCGACCGCGGGGGTGACGCAGATGCCGTCGCAGAACATGGCCGGCGAGTCGCACTCCGCGACCGGGTCGGCGCAGCCGAACCACGCCGTCAGGGTCATGCCGAAGAGCGCAATGCAAACGAGGGGGATCCGCTTCATGACTGGCCATCCGATCGTCCGAAGGGGACGACGCGAAGAGTGACGAAGAATGCCCTTCCGGGTTGAGGGAACCCGAGCTGATCCACCAGCTCGGCGTCCAAGGCGTTCTCGATCCTCGCGGCGAGCCAGACGTCGTAGTCCGACGGGCCGCGCCACAGTCGGGCGCCCACCCCGCCGCGGAGCGACGTCTGCGCCGGGAGGGACGATGTGTTCGATCGATTCACGTACTGCGAAGATTGCCTGCTGCCCTCGGCGAACGCCTCGGTGTCGGCGCCTCGCCACGCGATCCGCGCGAGCCCCCGCCACGCCGGTCGGAACGGGAGCTCCTTGTCCAGGAAGCGGGGATCGTCCCGCAGGTTGCGGGTGCGGGCGACGCCGAGGCTCGCCGTGAGGACGAGCCGGCGCAGGGGTTCCACCGAGCCCTCCACCTCGCCCCCGTTCACCTCCGCGTCCAGGAAGTTGAACGGCTTGGTGAGGCCGTTGGTCGCCAGCTCGTAGACGATCATGTCCGAGGTGCGGGCGTGGAACGCCGATGCCTGCAGCGCCGCGCGCTTTCCGCGCCACGCGGCGCCGGCGTCGACACCGTAGCCATGCTCCGGTCGGAGATCCGGGTTCGGCTTGATCGGCCCCTGCTCGAAGTGGAGCTCGCCCAGCGACGGCGCGCGGAAGGTGCCCGCCGCGTTCGCCCGGAGCTCGAGCCCCTCGAGCGGGCGCACCGATACGCCCAGCTTCGGAGAGAGCCCGTCGTATGCGCCGATGCGATCGAAGCGCAGGCCGGGCGCGACGGTGACGGCCTCCCCCAGGTAGAGCTCGTCGAGCAGGCTCAGGGAGAGGCGCTCGCGGGCGTGATCGTCGAAGAAGGGGCCGGAGATCCACTCCCCGCCGGCGCGGCCCTCCAGCCGGACGAAGGTCCACGGCACGGGCGCCGACTCCGCCGCCATCACCGCGTCGAACGCGTTCTCCACCTGCCACTTGCGGCCGTCGCCCTCGGGCAGCTCGAGAACGCCGCGGTCCGAGCCGGAGTGGATCGCGAGCTCGTCGTGGCGCAGCTCCAGGCCTCCCTCGATCGCGTGGTCGCCGCGTTCCGCCGGCTCGGCGCGCAGCGCCACGACCACCCGGCGATCCTCGCGGCGCTGGGTGTCGCGCCAATAGAGCGTGCCGGGCAGCCCCCGCTCCGCCGCGAAGCCCTGCGCCATCGCCTGGAGCCGGACGGCGCCGAAGCGGCCCGCGCCCTTGAGGAGGAGGCCCGCGCTCTTCGAATCGTTGTTCTGCAGCCTCTCGATCCGGACGTCCGACGGATCGAAGGACGGCGTGGGATCGTAGCGGACGGGAAAGTCGCCCTCGCTCGCATCCAGGGAGATCGCGGCGATGCCCTGGAAGCGCTCGCCGCCCCCGGAGATCGAGGCGTCGAGGCCATAGGTGCCGAAGGAGCCCCCGGTTAGGGTGAGCGCGCCTTCGACGCCGCCGGCCGTCGGACGCCGGGTGGTGATGAGCGCCACGCCGCCGAGCGCCCCGGACCCCCACCGGGCGCCGGAGACGCCGCGGACCACCGTGATCCGATCCAGGAGTCCCACCGGCAGCGTGCGCAGCTCCACGCCGCCGCCCGCGAGGGCGTTGAGGCGGATGCCGTCCAGCAGCACCAGCGTCTGGTCCGCGGAGGATCCTCGCAGCGCGAAGGTCGATCCGCCCGGCGCGCGGCGGACCCGCGTGCCAGGTGCCTGGAGGAGCAGCTCGACGGCGCCCGGCCTCTCGCCGGCGAAGTCCCGCGCCCGGATCACGGTGCCGAAGGAGGTGGGATCCTCGGCCTGCTCCGATGCGGTGGGCGCCGGCGCTTCGCCTCGCACCTCGATCTCCCCGAGGCGCGCGTCCGCGCCGGCCTCGGGTGCGGCCGCATCTCGCTGCGCACGGGGCTCAGGGTCGCTCGTGGACGCGACAGCGCTCGTTTCCGCCGCTGCATCGTTCCGGGTGTGGCTCGCCCGGGCACCCGCCGGCTCGTCGCCGACGGCGCTCGCACCGGCGGGGAGCGCGAAGGCGAGCAGGATCGCCAGCGCGTGCGGACACGATCGACGGGTGCACGATCGGGATGCCATCCACGGCCTCGCGCTCCCCATCGCGCGTGGGGATCCGCGATGGCGGCCCGCGAACGAGCGAGCCGCCCGGAGCGCACGCCGGCGACGACCACCGCCTCCGGGGACGAGCACGCTCCTCTTCGACCGTCGGGCAGGTCTCCTGGCTCCCGGGCGCAGGCGATCGGCTTGCCTGCGGCGCCTCCGGCCTTCCCCTCCCACGCGAGGGAGAGTGACCACTACCTTGGAGGCGCCACGACCCGGTTACAGTGGCGGGACCGCGCCGGATTCTCACCGGCTTCCCTTTTCCCTCGGGGCATCGCCCGAGGCACCCACGGCTTCCGTCCGAGCCGCGCACCCTATCGCCGCGGAATCGATCCGGTCAAGGGCAGTGTGGATCGTCGTCCTGACACGTCCCGTGCGAGCCCCAGCCGAGCCCGTCGTCCTGAAAGGCGCAGGAGCCGTCGGCGAGGAAGTCGAGCGAGCCGAGGATCAGGAATTCGTGCGGCGCAACGAGCGGAAGGATCGACTCCGCTTCGAGCACGCCTCCACGGCGCGTTCTCCCGCAGGAAGACCTGCAGCGATGCAGACTGCCCCGCCTCGAGCACCATCGGATCCTTCGCCGGCAGTTCGATCGAGAACGCATCGGCGTCCGGTCCCCCTACCTCGAAGCCCCAGAGGGGACATGCCTCCGCGCCCTCGTTCTTGACGACCATGCTCCTCGGCAAAGCCGAGTTCGACGCGACGGCCCCGAAGCGCACTCGATCCGGTGTACGCAGCGTGCACGGGACGGGCGCCCACCCGATCCCGGAGAGGGGTACCCGCAGTTCCCGTTGCTCGATGACGGTGGTGCGCACCACGAGCTCCGCCTCGAGGTCGCCGGCGCGACGGGGTTCGAACTCCACCCGGATGCTTGCTCGCCGATCGCGAGGCGATCGGGCAGGCCGTCCGGATCGACGGCGAAGCCTTCGCCCTCGACCTCGATCGCCGCGAGCTCCACGTCGAAGTCGCCGACGTTGGTAATCGACGACTCCTGTGGGCGGGTGAGCCCGAGCGCGACGTGGTCGAAGCCCGCGGGAGACGGCGAGGCGCGGAGCTCCTTCCCGACGCCCTTGCCCCTGACCTGGACGATGGTGGGGGTGCAGCCGGAGCACGGGCGCAGCGCCAGGGGCATCCACGCCTCGCCTCGAACCCTCGGTGCGAAGGTGACGAGGATCGGCGCCGCAGCCCGCGGGGCGAGATCCACGAGGTCCCGATCCACGATGTAGGGGTCGACCACCTGGCGGATCACCACCTGGAGGGGGGCGTCGGTTCGGCTCTCGATCGCGAGGGGGAGCGCCGCCTCTTTGCCGACCTTCACGTCGCCGAAGTCGAGGTTCGACGGGAGGTCCATCGCCCGGGGGGACGCCGACCCCTTCGACCCGGACCTCGGCGGAGGACTCGCCGGCCCGAAACGAGATCGTCCCCTCGTAGGCCTTCGTCTCCTCGGGACGAAAGCGGATCTCGACGACGGCCTTCTCCTCGGGGGCGAGAGCGAACGAGGAGGGCGACAAGGTGAAGCCCGGGGGAGCGGCCGATGCCTCCACCTTCACGGAGGCCTCGAGACCGAGGTTCTGCACCTCCGCCCGACGGACGTAGTGGCTTCCGACGAAGATGGCGCCGAAAGAGACCTAGGCCGAGTCTACCGCGATCGCCGCCGGCCTCGCCACGATCTTCGGTTCGGCCTTGTCGCACGCCGTCGCGACCCGAAGCGCGGTCGCGGTCCAGATGAATCTTCGCATCCTTCGCTCCCCCGGGGGCGAAGGGGGTCGTACACCTGTTTGGCCGGCGAACGAAATGCCCCCCGCCTTGGGCGAGGGGCAGCCCTGGAGACGACCGGCAAGGCCTCGTCGTCACCGAGGTGCGGGCCGCACGGCCGCGGACAGAGGCGGTCCGACGAAGGGCTCCTTCGACGCGGGTCGCACGGCCGCGGACGGTGGCGGTGCAACGAAGGGCTCCTTCGGCGCAGGCCGCTCGAACGTGAGGATCTTCGGCCCCCGCCTGCGCTTGCCCTTGTGCTTCCCGCCGCGCTTGATGGCCTTCGGTGGTTCGACGACCCGCAGGTCCGAGATGCCCTCCACGCGGAGGCGATCCTCGAGCTTGCGGAAGAGCTTGGGCCCGACTCCCTTCACCCGGGTGATCTCCCAGGTGCGCTGGAAGGGATTGCCGGCCCGGGCCTCGACGATCCGCTCGGCGACGACGGGGCCGATCCCGGGAAGCAGCGCGAGTTGTTCGGCCGATGCGATGTTGAGATTCACCACGCCTTCGAGCTTGCGCCTGGTCTTGGCCGCCGCATCCGCCGGGTGCGCCCCGGCGAGGACGGCGATGGCCGCCGCGAGCGGCAGCCATCGGTCGATCGCGAGGCGCATCGGCTAGAACGCCACCGCCTGCTCGGCGGCCTGCTCGGTGGACGTGCCGTTGCTGCGGGCCGTTCGCGCCTCGGCGGCGGTCGAACCGTCGGAGGTGATCGAGGCCGCATCCTCCTGCCACTCGCGCATGTGGAGCTTGCCGTCGAGGGGCGTGGCGTCGAGGCGGAGATTGAAGGAGCCGTCCCGGTTCATGAAGGCGATCCCCACCCTCATCCAGAACGGCTTCTCGAGCCCCTGACGCTCGCGAATCGTGTACACCGCCCACTTCCTCTTCACGTTCCCTTCCATCGTTCACCTCGTGCATCCTTCCGGTTCATTCCGGAAGCCGGGGCGCGAGGTGCGAACGGCGTGCCGGACACGGATCGGGTGTTCAGGCCGCGCGCCCCGGCGCGAGGGGGCGCGGGAGCCGGACCGGGCCCGGTCGCGAGCGAGGATCTCGTCGCCCCGAGGAGGCGGACGGGCTCAGTGGACGGGGCTCTCGGGACCGCCCTCCGCCTTGATGGGGCCGAAGCGCGCCTCGAAGCGGGCGACGTTCTCCTGGAGGGCGCCGAGCAGGCGCTTGATGTGCTGCGGCGACGTGATCACCCGGGCCCGAACCTTCGCGCGGGGCTGCTGCGGCTGCACGTAGATGAAGTCGAGCACGAACTCGGTGGGGTTGTGGGTCACCGTGGCGAGGTTCGCGTACACGCCCTGGGCGACGTCGTCGTCGATCTGGATCTGGAGCTGCTGGGTCTCGTCGGTCTTCGGCTCGTCGCTCATGGTGTCTCCGGATGGAGGTTGGTCGGCAGCATAGAAGCAAAGGCGGGCTTCTGGTAGACCGGTGGATGGATGGCCGCCCACCCCACCGATCCGTTCGAGCTGGGCAGGGGACCGGATGCCGTGCTCATGCTCCACGGCTTCTCGGGCTCACCGTTCGAGCTGCGGCCGCTCGCCTACCAGCTCGCCGGCCGCGGCTTCCGGTGCAGGGTGCCGCTCCTCCCGGGCCATGGCCCCTCCGCCGACCTCGCCGCCACCACGGAGGCCGACTGGCTGGCAGGCGCGGAAGATGCGCTCTCCTCCCTGCGGCGCGAGACGACCGGTCGCCTCTTCCTCGTGGGCTTCTCGATGGGCGCCACGCTCGCGATCCGCCTCGCCGCCGCCGAAGGCGCGAACCTCTCCGGCCTCGTCCTCCTCGCCCCGGCGCTCGCGCTCAAGGGCCCGTC
Source organism: Vulgatibacter sp. (assembly GCA_035565615.1). Lineage (GTDB taxonomy): Bacteria > Myxococcota > Myxococcia > Myxococcales > Vulgatibacteraceae > Vulgatibacter. Next base: position 32,881 of record DATMSB010000018.1, read on the forward strand.
CGCCGTCTTTCGCGCGCTCTTTCGCCACCGGCTCGCGTCGGCGCTGTGGACCTACGTGGACAAGGGGCCCGGCGATCTCCTGGATCGCTCCATCTCCATGCCGGCGCTGCCGCCGATCGCCACCCGGGCCGCGGCCTCCCTCGACCGTGCGATCGTCGCCGCGCGGGAGGCGCTGCCCCGGGTGCAGGTGCCCACGCTCGTCCTGTGGGGCGCCCGGGATCGGGTGGTCCCGCGGCGGGCGGCGGAGGAGGCGGCGGCGCAGGTCGGATCGGGCCCCGCGCCGCTGGTGGTCTTGCCCCACTCCGCGCACCAGCTCGCCCTGGACACGGATCGGGAGCTGGTGGGCAAGCTGGTGATCGCGTTCTTCGAGCGGTTGTCGACGGGCCGGGAGGCGCTCGCGCAGGGAGGGACCGGATGAAGTACGTCCTCTCGATCGATCAGGGAACGACCGGCACCAAGGCGCTGGTCCTGGACGCGAAGCTCGCCGTGCGCGGGCGCGGGATGCGGGAGTTTCCCCAGCACTTCCCCAGGCCGGGCCAGGTGGTGCACGAGCTCGAGGACATCTGGAGGAGCGTGGTTCACGCGATCCGCGCCGCGCTGCGCAGCGCGGGGGCGAAGGGCGGCGACATCGCCGCGATCGGAATCACCAACCAGCGGGAGACCACCGCGATCTGGGATCGGGCCACCGGCGCGCCCGCGGCCCGCGCGATCGTGTGGCAGGACCGCCGCACCTCGGATCGGTGCGCGGCGCTGAAGGAGCAGGGGCACGAGGAGGCGATCCGCCGCAGGACCGGGCTCGTCGTCGATCCCTACTTCTCGGCCACCAAGATGGAGTGGCTGCTCCGCCACGTGAAGGGCGCCCGGGCGAGGGCGCGCAAGGGGCAGCTCGCCCTCGGGACGATCGACTCGTTCCTCGTGCACCGCCTCTCCGGCGGCGACTCCTTCGTCACCGACGCCAGCAACGCCAGCCGCACCATGCTCATGGATCTGGCGCGGATGCGCTGGGACGACGAGCTACTCGAGCTCTTCGGCGTGCCCCGGGCGGCTCTCCCCGAGATCCGCGGCTCGTCGGAGGTGGTGGGCGTCACCGCGGGCGTCCCCGGCCTGCCGGACGGGATCCCGATCGCGGGCCTCGCCGGCGACCAGCAGGCCGCGCTCTTCGGACAAGGTTGTTTCGACGTGGGTGACTCCAAGTGCACCTACGGGACGGGGGCCTTCCTGCTCATGAACGTGGGCGATCGTCCCGTCCGCTCCCAGGCGGGGCTGCTCTCCACCGTGGCGTGGAAGCTCGCCGACGGCGAGCGGGCGTACGCGCTGGAGGGGAGCAGCTTCACGGCGGGGGCCTCCGTCCAGTGGCTGCGCGACGGCCTGGGCCTCATCCGCCGATCGGCCGACGTGGAGGCGCTCGCCCGCAGCGTGGAGGACAGCCGGGGCCTCGTCTTCGTTCCGGCGCTGGCGGGCCTGGGCGCGCCCCACTGGAGGCCCGAGGCCCGGGGGCTCCTCGCCGGCATCGATCGCGGCGTCAATCGGGGGCACGTCGCCCGGGCGGTGCTCGAGGGGATCGCCCTCGAGATCATGGACCTCGCCCGCGCCATGGAGGCGGACGCCGGCAGGCGCATCTCCACCTTCACCGTGGACGGTGGCGCCAGTGCCAACGATCTGCTCCTGCAGATCCAGGCGGATCTCCTCCGGGTGCCGGTGGTGCGGCCCCGGATGGTCGAGACCACCGCGCTCGGGGCGGCCTTCCTCGCGGGGCTCGCCGTGGGCTTCTGGCCCTCGAAGGCGGCGCTGAAGAAGGCGGCCCGCCGGGATCGGGTGATGAGGGCGCGGATGTCGCCGAAGGCGCGGGAAAAGCTCGTGGCCGGGTGGCGCGACGCGGTGGCGAAGGCCTGAGAGCGCACGGCAGGGGCGTCGCTCGGCGACCTCCGGAGGAGGGTCCATGCGGGCGGGGCGTGGCTTTCGTGCCGACGACACTGCGGGGGATCTCCGACTTGCGCGACCGCGCACGCGCCGCATCATCCTCGTGGCGGAGGTGATCGCGATGGCGCGGATGATGATGGACTGCAGGGAGTTTCCCAGCGAGTCGAAGTGCACGCTGGTGATGAGCGGCGAGGAGGACGAGCTGCTGCGGGCGGCGACGCAGCACGCGATCACCGTCCACGGGCACCGGGACTCGCCCGAGCTCCGCCGCCAGCTCCGCTCCGTGTTCAAGCGGGAGACGCCCGAGGCCCACTCCTCGCACCCCTGAGATCGCATGGGTGGGCAGGGGCGCCTTTCGCAGGCACGCGGCGCACCCGGTCGCGCGGCCTCCCACGCGCGGCGCGCACGGTCGCGCGATGGCGCATCCGTCCGCGAGAGTCTCCAATCCGTCGACCAGCGCCGGCGGCTGGACGCCTCCACCGGGTGCCGAGCGGAGCGCCCCGGACGGTTCCCCGCCCGGTGAAGGGGCCGGCGCGGGGTGCCTAGTTTCGACACATGCGGACCGTTCGGGTGGCGATGGTGGGCGCGGTGGCGCTCGTGATGCTCTCTGCCGGCCGGGTCTCCTGCGGCGGCGACGGGACCATGAGCATGGAGGTGGGCACGGCGTCGGTGACGAACCCGCCGCCGCGACCGGTGGATCCGCAGCGCAACGAGCTCTTCGAGCCCACCTTCGTCGGCTGGCAGTTCGGGGGCGGCTTCGCCTGCGACCCGAGCGAGCTGCCGGTGACGGTGCAGATCTGGGACGGCGTCACCGACCCCTGCAACGAGATCCCGCCCGAGGGCGCGCGGGTGGTGGTGATCGAGGTCTCGGGTGTCACCGCGGGGAACTTCCTCGTGGGGGAGGCGTGCACCCAGCCCCGCACCGCCGGCGCGTTCTTCGGCATCGTCCAGGGCGGCACGCTCTTCGTGCAGCAGGCGACGAGGGGCTCCATGGCGGTGCTGGGCCTCGATGCCGACGACGTGCTGGATGGCACCTTCTCCGTCCAGTTCCCGACCGGCTTCGGCTTCACCACCGGCGGCTTCAGCGCCGGGGCCGAGTGCCTCCAACTCCCGACCGTCGTCTCGATCGGCGGCGGTGGACCGGCTCCCCCCGGTACCCCGAACCAGCCGCCTCCGATGGGCGGGGGAACCAACACCGGCGTCGGGACGGGCACCGGCACGGGCGTCGGCTCCGGCACGGGCGACGGCACGGGGACCCGCGACGGGACCGGCACCGGGACCCGAACCGGGACGGGCGCCTTCTGATCGATCGGCCCTGGTGCAGCGTGCGGCGCCCGCTCGTCAGGACGCCTGCAGCTCGAGCTCGGGGAAGAGCGACTCGAGCAGCTCGCGGACGCTGGCCACGCCCATGGTGGGCAGGTGCTCCTGCTCGAGGCGGCGCAGGTTGCTCGCGGGCATCCACGCGCTGGTGAAGCCCATCTTGGCCGCCTCCGAAAGGCGCACCTCCGGCGCGGTGACGCCGCGCACCTCGCCGGCGAGGCCCACCTCGCCGCAGAAGATCGCCGACGCCGGCACGGCCACGTTCACCCGTGACGAGACGAGGGCCGCGCACACCGCCAGGTCGGCGGCGGGCTCCCCCAGCTCCACGCCGCCCGCCACGTTGACGAAGATGTCGCACGGGCCGAAGGAGAGGCCGAGCTTGCGCTCGAGCACCGCGGCCAGCAGCGCCACGCGGTTGGGGTCGACGCCGATGCTCTTGCGCTGGCCGGTGCCGTACTGCGTGGGCGCCACCAGGGCCTGAACCTCGACGAGGAGCGGCCTCGTACCCGTCACGGTCGCCGTGACCACCGAACCCGGCTGGCCCGCGGGGCGCTCGGCCAGGAAGAGCGCGGAGGGATCCGCGACCTCGTCGAGGCCCGAGGATCGCATCTCGAAGACGCCCAGCTCGTTGGTGGATCCGAAGCGGTTCTTGTGCGAGCGGAGGATGCGGAAGGTGTGGCTGGCGTCCCCCTCGAAGTAGAGGACGGTGTCGACCATGTGCTCGAGGATCCGGGGCCCCGCGATCGAGCCGTCCTTGGTGACGTGGCCGACGACGAAGGTGGGGGTGTCGGTGCGCTTGGCGAAGGCCATGAGCCGACCCGCCACCTCCCGCACCTGGGTGACGGTGCCGGGCGCGCTCCCCAGGTCGGGCAGGTAGAGGGTCTGGATGGAGTCGACGGCGAGGGCCCGGGGGGCGATCCGCTCCGCGTGCTCGAGCACCTTCTCGGCGTCGGTCTCCGCCAGGAGGAGGAGGTTCTTCGCCGAGGCGCCCAGGCGATCGCCCCGCAGCTTGGTCTGCCGCAGCGACTCCTCGCCCGACACGTAGAGCACCGGCCCGTCGCTCTTGCGGGCGAGGCGATCGAGGGCTGCGAGGAGGAGGGTGGACTTGCCGATGCCCGGGTCGCCGCCGAGGAGGGTGAGGGCGCCGGGGACCACGCCGCCGCCGAGGACCCGATCGAGCTCGCCGATCCCGGTGCGGATGCGCGCCGCCTCGTCGCCCTCGATCGAGCCGATCGGCACCGGGGCCTTGCCGCTTCCGCCGGCGCCCCACGCCGGGCGGGCGTCGGCGCCCCGAGGCTCGACGACCTCCTCGACCATGGTGCTCCAAGCCTTGCAGGCGGTGCACTGGCCCAGCCACTTGATCGATCGGTGCCCGCAGTCCTGGCAGACGAACTCGGTGCGCTTCTTCGCCACGGCCTACTCCTCGCGGAAGGGAGGATCCGCGAGGGCAAGGTAGCCGATCGACCCGACGTCGGGGGCCTGCGGATCAGCGGAAGATCGACAGCGAGGCCTTCTCCCGGCGGGTGCGCTTGGCGGCGTCGAAGGAGACCGGGCCGGCCCCGCCCACGAGGAAGGCGCCGGCGAGGATCGCGAAGAGCAGCGGCGCGAGGGCATCGGCCCCTGCGGCGGGGAAGATCCCGGCGACCACCGCCACGGCCAGGACGCAGAAGGACGCCGTCCTCGCGAAGAGGCCGAGGAGGAGCTGCGAGCCGCAGACCAGGCCCACGGACGAGGCGAACCACGCCGACGCGCTCGGGTAGGGGACGCCCGCCGCCTCCAGAAGGGCGACGAGGCCGTCGATGCCGCCGGCGGCGCCGCCGAAGAGGACGCCGTACCCCTGGTACGCGACCGTCGCACCGATGGCGATGCGCATGAGCACCCAGGCGACGTCGCGCGACGATACGGTCGTTGGGTTCACTCCGGGGGGCTCCTTGGCGGGAAAAGTGGCAAGAAGTATAGACGGTTGCCGACAAATGCCAAACGGCGGGCGGTCGGTCGGCCGCATGGAGGCGGAAAGATGGCGACGAGGATCGAGGGTCGGCTCGCGGTGGTGACGGGCGCGTCGGCGGGGATCGGGGCGGCGACCGCGATGGAGCTCGCGCGCCACGGCGCGCGCCTCGTGCTGGGGGCGCGGCGCACGGAGCGGCTCGAGGAGGTGCGGGCGGCGATCCTGGGCGAACGCCCCGGCGCCCACGTGGACATCGCGCCCCTGGACGTCACCGACCCCGCGAGCTGCGAGCGGTTCGCCCGGCGCGCCGAGAGCCATGGCTCCGTCGAGATCCTGGTGAACAACGCGGGCCTCGCGCGGGGGACCGATCCCGTGGCGAGCGGCCGCGAGCAGGACTGGCGGGAGATGTTCGACACGAACCTGCTCGGCCTCCTCCGGATGACCCGGCTCTTCCTCCCCGGGATGATCGAGCGGCGAGGCGGCACGGTGGTGCAGCTCGGATCGGTCGCGGGGCTCGAGGCGTACCCGGGCGGCGCGGCCTACTGCGCGTCGAAGGCCGGCGTGCGCTCGATCACCAAGGCGCTGCGGCACGAGCTCCTCGGGACGGGGGTGCGGGTGTGCAACGTGGAGCCTGGCGCGGTCGAGACGGAGTTCAGCCTGGTGCGCTTTCGCGGCGACGCGGAGCGGGCCGGCCTCGTCTACCGGGGCTTCGAGCCGCTGGCCCCCCAGGACGTGGCCGAGGCGGTGGTGTTCATGGTCACGCGGCCGCCCCACGTGAACGTCGAGGAGCTCGTGCTCTACCCCACCGCGCAGGCGGGGACCATGGCCATCCACCGCACGTAGAGGACGCGATCCGAGGCTCGTCCGGACCCACATCCGCGGGCGACGTGGGCAGGCCGAAAACTGGATTCGACCTGCGCGCTCGCTTAGCTTCACGAGCGTCTCGTGCGGCGTGCCCACGGCTGAGGATCGGGAGCGCCGGCGCGCCATCCCAGACCCCGGGTTCGCCAGTCCTCGGCGGGCGCATCCTGCCGCGCGGAGAGGTCCACGCTTGGCCGAAGTCATCGATCTCGCGCTCCACCAGGCCACCCTTCGGGTGATCGACGAGCTCCTCGAGCGGCGCGGGCTCGGCTACTTCCTGGAGCGCCGCTCGCGCTTTCCCTTCGCGCTCAACGAGAAGCGGGTCGCCCACGCGATGGAGCTGGCGTCCCGGCAGCTCGGCAGCGTTCCCTGCGCCGAGGCGGTGGCGTCGAGCGAGCGGATGATGCGGCGCCGGCTGATCGCGCTCGTGGCCGAGGCCATGATCCGCGTCGGGTATTGAATCCCCCGCGCAAAAGGCGGCGCCCTCCCGCCGGGCGGGTGCGGTAGATTGGCGGGATGGATCTCTCGGCAGAAGCCTCCATCGCCCAGCCTCGCGACGCGGTGTTCCGGGTGTACCGGGACGAGCTCGTGAACCTGCTCCCCTACCTCCCCAACGTCCGCCGGATCGAGGTGAAGAGCCGCGAGGAGAAGGGCGACCGTGTCGCCCTGGTCAACGTGTGGCACGGGGGGGGCGAGATCCCCGCGGCGGTGCGCAAGTTCCTCTCCGACTCGATGCTCTCGTGGACCGACTACGCGGAGTGGGACGAGGCGGAGCACGCGTGCACGTGGCGGAGCGAGTCCCACTCGTTCAAGGACGCGGTGCACTCGCAGGGGCGCAACGTCTTCCTGGAAGACGGGCCGGGCCGCTCGATCATCCGCATCGGGGGGCGCATCGACGTGGACGCCGCGAGGATCAAGGGCGTGCCCAGCCTGCTCGCCGGCGGCATCGGCCCGGTGATCGAGAGGTTCCTGGTGAAGCAGGTCCAGGACAACCTCCAGGAGGTGGCCCGCGGCGTCGATCGGTACCTCCGGGAAAACCCGCGCTGACGCGCCTACCGCCGCTTCACGATCGAGAACGAGTCGCCGATGGCGCCGGTGGCGAGGACGTTGACGAGGCGCAGCTCGTCGCCGTCGATCTCGACGAGGCACGAGCCGTGGCTGGCGTCCATCACTGCGGTGCTCGGCCGCGCGAAGAGCACGTCCGCTGGCGCGCCCCCATGCCCTGCGACGACGTAGACCGTTCCCCCGTTCGGTCCCGCCCGCTTCCGGATCCGCTGGCCCCTGGTCGGCTCGTCCTGGTCCAGCCGGAAGCGGCTCGGATCCCCGACGCGGTCGTCGCCGGCGCCATCGATGAGGAAGGTGCGGGTGTACGCGTGGGAGTGACCGCCGAGGACGAGGTCCACGCCGGCCCGCTCGAGGATCGGCAGCGCGTTCTCGCGCATCTCCACCGAGCCCTCGTCCTCCCGCGTGTCGTCGGTCGAGGTGGAGTAGGGCGCGTGGTGGAAGACCGCGATGATCCAGTCGGCGTCCTTGGCGGCGTCGAGATCCGCCTGGAGCCAGCGCAGCATTGGGCCGTCCTTGGCGCGGCGCGATCCCGTCGAGTCCAGCATCACGAAGTGCGCGTTCCCCCAGTCGAAGGCGTAGTACGCCTCGGTGTGGGAGGGGACGCCGCCCGCCTCCCCCGCCGTGGGGAGCACGAAGGCGTCGAACCAGGGCCCGGTCTGGTCCGCGACGTCCACCGACTCGGCCTCGTGGTTGCCGAGGGCCGGCCACATCGGCACCCGGTGCAGGATCCCGCCGTAGGGGCCGAAGAAGCCCTTGTCGAACTCCTCCTCGGTGCCGTCGAAGTACGCGATGTCGCCCACGTGGATCGCGAAGTCGATCGGCGCGTTCCGGGTGGCGACGAGCATGGCGTCGCGCACGTCGCGCTGCTCCTTCTCGCCGGTGCCCGAGTCGCCCACCACCCAGAAGCGGAAGGGTGCCCGGGATCCCCGCCGCGGCGCGGTGCGAAAGGAGCGGATCGTGGGCGCGTGGAGATCGCGATCGACCGAGTAGTAGTAGAGGGTCGACGGCTCCAGGCCCTCCACCCGCACCGCGTGGTCCTTCGACGACCTCCCCTCGCCGGCCCTGCGCGTGAGGATCTCCGGATCCCTCCCGTACACCACCCGCTGCGGGGAGGGCTCGGTGGTCCGCCACGCGATCACCACGGAGTCCGACGTGAGCTGCTGCAGGTAGGGGCCGCGGGGGGCCCGATCGGCCGCGCAGGCGGCGGAGGCGAGCGCCAGGACGACGAGCCACGCCCTGCACGCCTCCCGAGCCACCTCCACCTCCGCGAAGGGACGGCGCCGCCGGCGGGGGGCGCGCCCCTCGCGCTCCTCGCGCTCCTCGCGGCGAGCGTCCACGATCCCTCAAGGTGGTGGCGACGAGGGGGAACGGCAGCGGTGCGGACGGCCCCGATCCGGGCTCGGGCACCCCTGGTTCGTTGACCCGATCGGCGCGAGGCTCTACGTTCCACGGAACCCCTGATCGGATCGTCCATGCGCGTAGCCATCCTTGGTGCCGGCGGCTTCGGCACGAGCCTCGCCATCGTCCTCGGCGGCAAGGGCCTCGACGTTCGGCTCTGGGCCCGCGAGGCCGACCTCTGCGACACCATGAACGCCGCGCGGGAGAACGTGCGGTATCTGCCGGGCTTCCAGCTCCCCGAGAGCGTGACGGCCGTGCCCCGGATCGAGGAGGCCCTCGAGGGCGCGCAAATGGTGGTGGGCGCCACGCCGTCGCAGGTGGCGCGGGAGATCTTCGGGCGGGCGGCGCCGCTGCTCCCCGAGGGGATCCCGATCGTCACCGTGTCCAAGGGGATCGAGGAGGGCACGCTGCTCCTGCCCACCGAGGTCCTGGAGGACGTGCTGCCGGGTCGCCTCCATCCCTTCCTCGCCGCGCTCTCGGGCCCGTCCTTCGCCCGGGAGGTGGCGGCGGGGGTGCCCACCGCGGTCACGATCGCCTCCCACGCGGAGAAGGTCGCCCAGGCGGTGCAGGAGGCGTTCTCTGCCCCCACCTTCCGCTGCTACACCTCGCCGGACGTGATCGGGGTGCAGCTCGGCGGCGCGCTCAAGAACGTGATCGCCATCGGCGCCGGCATCGCCGACGGGCTGGGCTTCGGCAACAATGGCCGCGCCGCGCTCATCACCCGTGGCTTGGCGGAGATCTCGCGGGTGGCGGTGGAGCGCGGCGCCAACCCCATCACCCTCTCGGGGCTCGCGGGCCTGGGCGACCTGGTGCTCACCTGC
>DATMSB010000019.1:0-31791 GCA_035565615.1 Vulgatibacter sp.
GGACCTCGCCACGCCCGTCGAGTCGGTGGTGGTCGAGGGCGTGCCCACCTCCGCGTCCTCGTCCGTGGTGGCGAACGTCACCGTCACGCCCGAGACCGGATTGTCATGGTCGTCGGTGACCGTCGCCACGATCTCGGTCGGCAGGGGCTGGCCGACGGTGCCCGTGGTGGTGTCGTCCCAGGTGAGCACCAGCTTCGTCGGGGCGGCGGCGACCGCGGTGGCGGCCGCCGTCCGCGTCATCCCGCCGGCGGTGACGGTGAGCGACTGCGGCCCGGCCACCTTGCCGAGGGTCCAGGTGGACTGCGCCTCGCCCGCCGCGTTGGTCGTGGTCGACGCCGTGCCCACCACCGCGTCCTCGTCGGTGGTGGTGAACGTCACCGTCACGCCGGAGACCGGGTTGCCGTAGGTGTCCGTGACCTTGGCGACGACCGGGGTCGGGAGCGGCTGGAGGACGGTGCCGGTGATGGTGTCGTCCCAGGTGAGCTCGAGCTCGTCCGGGTCGCCGGCGGTGGCGGTGAGGTCGAAGGTGACGCTCCTGGTTCCGACCGTCGCGGTCACCGTCTTGGCGCCGACGGTGGTCCCGAGGGTGTACACGGTGGACGCGATGCCGTTGGCGTCGGTCGAGGGGGTGTCGTCCGAGAAGCTGCCGTCCGCCGCCGAGAAGGTGACGGTCTGGTTCGGCATCGGATTGCCCCCCGCCGTGGTCACGAGCACCTTCAGCGGCACGGGGAGCTCGGTTCCCACCGCAGCGGTCTGGTTGTCTCCGTTCGGCGCAGGGCCCAGGGCCACCGCGCCGACGTCGACGCCTACGGCCGTGAAGACCAGCTGGGGGAGGCCGGTGACCGAGACCTGCATGATGTGGGCGAGTCCCGGCAAGGGGCCGAGGATCCAGCTCGTCGAGGCCCGCCCGTCCGCTCCGGTGGCGATGCTGGCGGGATCCGCCGAGCCGCCGCCGGAGGTGACGTCGAACTCGACGGTCACGCCGCTCACCGGGTTGGAGTACTCGTCGAGGACCTCGACCACGATCGGCGCGGGGAGCGGGTTGTTGATCGGTCCGACCTGGTTGCTACCGCTCACCGGATCGAGGGACGCCGCGGAGGCGGCGGTCGCCGAGGCGACAAACACCAAGGGGGTGGCGGAGCCCGCGGAGGCGGTGACGGTGTAGAGGTCGGTCCCGGCGAGGGTACCGAGGGTGAGGCGGGTCGCCGCGCGGCCCAGGGCGTCGGTCGCGACCGCGCCGGCGGGGGTGATCGAGGCGCCATGTCCACCCGCGACCGCGAAGGTCACCGCGTTGGGGCGGTTCACCACGAGGTTGCCCTGGGCGTCCTTCGCCTCGACCACGAAGTCCTCGGCGAGGGGCTCGCCGACCGTTCCCGAGGTCGGGGTGAGCAGAACCGCCGCCAGCGTCGCGATGGCGCCGGGGGTGGAGGAGGCGGTGAAGGTCACGGGCGGCAGGCCGGTGAAGGTGGCGGTGGCGGTGTTGTTGTCGGCGCCGGCCACGTCGCCGAGCGTGAGGACCGCCGTCGCCTCGCCTGCCGCGTTCGTGGTCGCATCGGTCGAGGGCTGGCCGGCGAAGTTGCCGCCGCCGCTCGTGACCGCGAAGGTCACCTGCCTACCGGAGACGGGGTTGCCGAACGCGTCCATCAGCCTCACCCGGAACGGCTGGGCGAGCGGCGACGCGACCGCACCGGTCTGCCCGTCGCCGGAGACCGCCTCCAGCGTGTCCGGGGCGGCCCCCAGGGCCGTGGCGGTGAAGTTCACGATCTTGGTGGTCGCGCAGGCGGTGCAGTTCGCGCTCGCCACGTTCTTGTTCGGGGCGCCCACGGTCGTGCCGAGCTTGTAGGTCGCCTGCACCGTGCCCGTGACCGGGTCGGTGGTGCCCGAGGCGCCCGTCGCGACCGAGCCGCCGTCGAGCGGCGTGAAGGTCACGGTCTGGCCGCCGATGGGGTTGTCGTACTGGTCGGTGACCCGCGCGACCAGCGGATCGCCGAGCACGGAGTCCACCTCGCCGGTCTGGCCCGAGCCACTCACGACGCTGATCTTCGCCGGGGGACCCACGAGGCCGGTGATGGTGAAGGTCACCTCGTCGTTGGCGATGGTGCCGCAGAGCGGCGCGTTGGTGCACTTCGCCTTGAAGACGTTCGGGCCCGGCGTCTGGCTGAGGCGCTGCTGCAGGGGTAGCGCGACGCCCGGCGGCGGGTTGGTGCCGCTCGAAGCCGTCTGGGCCGTCAACGAGGTCAGCGCGCCGGTCGCGCCCGGAGTGCCGGGCTCGCTCTCGATCGAGAAGGAGATGACGAGGTTGGGGATGGGGTTGCCGTACTCGTCCGTGACCTTCACGCCCACGCGGTTCAGGCCGGTGAGCGAGGAGAAGACGACCGCCTCGGTGGTGGGATCCGTGTCGGGCCACACCGAGATCGAAGCCGGCACCTCCGGGGTCGCGTTCAGGACGAACTCGAGGGCGACGCCCATGTACGTGGCGGCGACGCGATCGGTCCCGGAGCCCGCCACCGTCCCCATGAAGTAGGTGGTCCGCGCCGTGCCGTCCGCGATGGTGTCGACGATCGTCGTGATGGCGAGGGGGTCGCCATTCACGAAGGAGCCGTTGCCCCGGCTCCGGGTGAAGGTCACCGGCGCGCCGACGATGGGGTTGAGGTTCTCGTCGAGGATCCGGACCACGAGCGGCTGCGTCTCCTGCCCGACCCTGACGACCTGGTTGTCCCCGGCGATCTTCGAGGAGCGGGCGTTGGAGGGCGGCCCCGCCGTGTAGGTGACGACCGACGTATAGACGAGCCCCGCCACCGAGATGGACACCGTCTTCTGCTCGGCCTTGGTCGAGGCGAGGGTGAACGAGATGCGGCCATTCTCGTCGGTGTCGCCGCTCGCGCCGGCGTCGAGCCAGACGTTCGAGGAGCCCGACGAGCTCGCCACCACCCGCTGTGCTTCGATCGGGTTGCCGGAGGAGTCGCGGACGATCAGCTCGAAGGTGATCGAGTCGGCCCCGTCCGCGGTGGCGGTGGTCTTGTCCGTGTCCAGGGTCGTCTGGCCCGCGTCGATCTCGCCGGCGGCGAAGTGGACCACGCCGCCCATCGAGAACTGCCCCACCACGTTGGCGGTGACGACCTTGTCCTCGGCCACGTCGGAGGTGAGCTCGGCCTCGATCCGGCCCGTGGCGTTCGTGAACAGGTTCGACGACGGGGAGAAGGTGTTCCCGGAGCCGGTGGAGGTGAGCTGCACGGCCTGGTTCGGGACCGCGTTGCCGAAGGCGTCCGCGAGCCGGATCGTGATCTTCACCGGCGACCGACCGTCGGCCACGCCGACCGCCGGAGCGAGGCTGAAGCTCGAAGACGCGACCGCCGGCGCCGCCGACCTCACCTCGAACGGATTGCTCTCGGCGCTCTGGAAGGGCGCGTCCGGGGTGAAGGCCACCAGGCTGTACCCGCTGGCATTCTTGCTGAGGCGGACGTCGTCGAAGGTCGCGATGCCCTCGACGGCCGTCGCGGAGAGGGTGCCCTCGAGCTGCGCCCTGGACGGGTTCGAGAAGAGGCGGATCATCACCACGGCGTTGGATCCCGGGCCGCTGGCCACCACGTTTCCGGCGGAGTCGCGCACCGCGACCTTCAGCGGGATGGGCTGGCCTGCGGCCACGGAGCCCTGCGGCTCCTGCTCGAAGGTGAGGCGGGCCGGCGCGCCCGGATCCACCTCGAACGCGTCGCTGGTCGCGCTGGTGAGGCCGGGGGCGGTGGCGACCAGGCGGTGTTCGCCCGGGGTCTGGAAGCGGAAGGACTGGAACGTCGCCACCCCGTCGACGGCCGCGACCACCTGGCTCACGTCGGTCCCTTCGACCGCCAGGGTGACCTCGTCGCTGCCCCGGGTGCGGTTCCCGTTCGCGTCCAGGATCTCGACCTTGACCGCGGGCGTGATGGGCACGCCGACCTGCGCCGCGCCGGGGGAGGCGAGGAAGGCCAGCGCGCTCCCGGCGCCGGGCTCGAACTCGATCGCGAGCGCCTGCCCCGTGGCGTTGAGCCGGATGCCGTCCACCTTGACGGTCACCATCCGGCGGCCGGCCTGGACGGCCGTGAGGCGCGCGACCGCCTCCCCGCGATCGTCGGTCACCGGCGCATCCAAAGTGATCACGTCGGAATCGACCGAAGAGACCACCTCGACGAGACGGTTCTTGGTCACCGCGCCGGTGGAGTCCCGCGCCGAGATCGTGATGGTTACGAAGTCGATGCCGTCGGCCACGATGCCTTCGAGGCGATCGGCGTCGACCACCGACTGCCGGGGATCGACGTCGCCGGTCGGGATCACGGTCGAGTCGCCATCCTTCTCGGAGCAACCCGCCAGCACCGCAAACGACAACCCGAACATCAGGACCGCGCGCTTCATTTGAACCTCTCGTCCCTGCCCCTCGGCGCACGAAAGCGGCCGAAGCGTTCGAGGAAAGCTTGTTTCGAGTCACAGCAGACCAGAGAGGCCCTAGGGACGCAAGGCCAGCGAAGCCTCGGCGAACGAGGCGGCCTGCCGAAAACTCGATGGTCGGGGGAGCCTAGCACCATTTCCGGCAGGCGTCATCGCCCGGTCGCCTACATGTCGGGTGTTCGGGAGGTTGGCGGCCCTCTCCGCCTCCCGCGGGCAGTGGGGAGCCGGATTCAGCGAGGCCGCTCGCCGAGCCGCGAGGGTCCCACGGCCGCCTCGACGGTGAGGCGCACCCGCCCGCGGAAGGGTTCGGACCGCATCGGGCACTCGACGTGATCGCAGCCGGAGCAGACGCCGGGGTGGCAGGGGTCGAGGTGGAGGGCCAGCTCGCCCTGGAACCCCGCGGAGGCGGAGACGCGGCGCTCCAACTCGACCATGGCCTCGTGGGCCCTCTCCACCGTCCAGTGGGCCGGCACGAAGACGTGGGCATCCGCGTGCACCAGGTCGCCGGAGCGGATGGCCCGGAGGCGGTGGAGGTTGGTGAGGCCCTCCACCGGCGAGTCGTTGAAGGCGTCGACCAGCCGGGCGAGGAGCGCCGGATCCTCCCGATCGAGGAGGCCGTGGGCGGCGTCGCCGACCAGGCGAAATCCCGTGCGGGCCAGGAGCGCCCCGATCGCGAGCGCCACCAGCGGATCCATCCACTCCAGCCCCGTCACCCTCGCGAGGCCCAGGCCGAGCAGCACGCCCAGCGTGGTCCATACGTCGGCGAGGACGTGCTGGCCGTCCGCCACCAGGGTGGGAGAGTCCGTCTGGCGGCCGACCCGCAGGATCCACGAGCCGAGGATCAGGTTGAGGACCCCCGCCACCACCAGCGCCGCGAGGCCCAGGTCGACCTCGCGAAGCTCCACCCCGGTCCACAGGCTCGTTCCCGCGGCGAAGAAGATCATCACCGCGGCGAAGGAGATCAGCCCGCCCTCGAACGCGGCGGCGAGGTGCTCGATCTTGCCGTGCCCGTAGGGATGATCCCGATCCGCGGGGATCGCCGCGAACCGGATCGCGAAGATCGCGAAGCCGGCGGCGACGATGTTGACGATGGACTCCAGCGCGTCGGAGAGCGCGGCGGTGGAGCCGGAGACCTGCCACGCCAGGAGCTTGATCGCGAAGACGGCCGTCCCCCCCAGGAGGGAGACGTATCCCGCTCGGCGGCGCAGGCGTTCCACCTCCGGGGTGGCCCCCGGAGCCGGGGCTGGCAGGACGGCGTCCACCGCGCGATTCTAAGGGGAAAGGCCGACACCCGCACCCCGAGAAGCGTCGGAGCAGGCGAGCGCAGGGCAAATGCTTCCATCCGACGCCGAATCCCTGGTAGCCTCCGGCCCCTCCTCCTGCAGCATCGGAGCCTCGCCCTGATCCGGACTCGAACCACCCTCCTCGCCGCCCTCCTCCTCGCAGCCTGCGACGGGGGCACGGAGCCGCCGTCCGCGGACGATCCCTGCACCATCCACCTGCAGCCCGAAGGCGACGATCAGGTCGCCATCCAGTCGGCGCTGCTCGTGGCCGCGCCGGGCCACGTGATCTGCCTGGAGGAGGGGACCTACCGCCTCTCGGACGGACTCTCCCTGGGGGTCCCGGGCGTGGCGGTGCGCGCTCCCTTCGGGCGGGCGATCCTCGACTTCTCGGCGCAGGCCTCCGACGCCCCCGGCCTCCAGCTCCTGGGCGACGACATCGAGCTGCAGGGGATCGAGGTGCGCAACACCGCCGGCGACGGGATCCGGATCGTCGGCGGCGACGGCATCCACCTGCGGGCCGTTCGCGTGGGGTGGGGCCCGGAGGCGCCTCCCGTGCCCGGCGCCAGGGGCATCGCCGTCGAGCAGGCCACCAACGTGACGATGGAGGCGATCCGCGTGCGGGGCGCCGCGGGGCCGGGCGTGTCCCTCGACGGCTCCGCCGGGGTCTCGATCGACGGGATCTCGATCGCGCGAGGTCCGGAGGGGATCGACCTCGGCGACAGCGTCGACGTCACCGTCCGCAACGAGCGCATCCGGATCGACCCCGACGTCCGATAGGACCTCGAGACCCCGGCGACTCGGCCTGCGGGTTCGGGAACGGCGCGGCCGGGCTCAGCGCGGCTTGCCGGTGCGCCCGGGGTTCCCCCTCGCCGTCACCCACCCCTTCGGCGCCAGGTCGTAGCCATCCAGGGTGAAGACCTTGATCGCGTGGTTTCCACAGGTGTCGAGGACCGCCCACCGCCCGCCGTGCAGCGACGTCGCCCCGCCGTACCGCCCCTTGGGGAGGAGGCATTCGAAGCCGACCTCGCCGTCGGGCTCGAGGTCGATCAGCCGAAAGGTCCGCTGGCAGCCGGGACCGCCCTCGATCGCCTCGGCGAAGATGATCCCGCCGGTGGTGGTGAGGACCGGCTCGGTGCGCTGCGTCGCGTCGCCGCTCACCACGTCGAAATCCCCCTGCAGCACGCCCTCGATCGGATCGAAGCGGAACAGCTTCGGCGTCCAGATCGGGCAGGGCTCGCCGCTGCAATCCCCCATCGGATAGCCGAAGACCCATCCGTGGCGGCCGCCGAGGAGCGGCGATTCGGGGAAGAGCGGGATCATCAGGTCCAGGGCCGCGTGCGCGCTGCCGTCGTCTCCCAGGCGCAGCTCGCCCGAGGCCTGGAGGAGCATGTCGTCCGAGACCGCGAGCGGCGGCCGGTACGGCGTCATCACGGTCCAGCGATCCCCGCCCGAAGGGCCGAGCGAGACGAGCCGGGCCGGATCGGAGGGAGCGGCCCCCGCGTCCTGGGCGGAGAGGAAGAGGCGTCCGGCGGCGTCGCCGATCAGCCCGGAGAAGGAACCGCCGAACGATCGGCTCCATCGGGGCTCGCCGGTGTGGAGATCGACCGCCACCACCCAGCCGCCCACGAGCCGGAGGGTCGGCTTGCGGACCCAGCCCTCCGCCGTGACGGTGGCGACGAAGCCGTGGACCACGAGCTCTCCCAGCTCGACCCAGGCGCCCTCCGCCCCGTCCAGCACGATCGGCCCCACGTCCCGGCTCCAGACGAGCTCGCCCCGGCGCAGGTCGTAGGCCTCGATCCAGCCGAGCCGCAGGGTCGACACGATCCGCTCCCCCGCGACGGCGAGGGCCCCCACCGGCACGGTGCCGTCGGACATCGGCTCCCGGTAGAGCTCGAAGCCCTCCGGCGTCGCCTTCACCAGCGAGCAGCGCAGCGCGTCGCACTCGGCCCAGTAGAGGTTGCCCTCGAGGTCCGTGGTGCCGGCGAAGAGGATCTGGTTGGTGCCGCTGGCCGCGTTGGTCCAGGTCTGGAGCAGCGTGGTCTTGGGCGGCTGCACGCACTCGCCCCGGCGACAGACGCCCCGCTCCTGGCAGGGCGATTCGTCGCCGCAGGGTCCGCCGTCGGGGGTCTCCGAGAGGGTGCACTCGCCCCGCAGGCAGATGTAGGCGCTGCTGCAGTCCGAAGGGCCGCAGGGGGTGCCGTCGGGCGCCGCCTCGAAGCCGCAACCGACCTCGGGATCGCAGACCGGCGCCCGGCACGGATCGTCCGAGCCCGGGCAGGTCTCGGTCTTGTCGAAGTAGACGCAGCCGTCGGTGGGATCGCAAGAGACGCCGGTGCAGGCGTCGCCGGGCTCGCAGGCGGTGGCAGAACCCACGCAGACGCCTCCCCTGCACTCGCCCTCGTCCAGGCACGCGTCGCCGCAGCGGGTGCCGTCCGGCATCGGGTCGGGGACGCAGGCGCCCGCGGCGGGATCGAAGGAGAAGCGGCGGCACTCGTCGCCCGGATCGCAAGGAGGGATCGGCAGCGCGTTCCCCTCGAGGGCGACCGTGACGGCGGCCTCTCCGGTCCCGACGACCAAGGTCGAGGCGTGGGCGCCCTCGGTCGTCGGGGCGAACTCCACGGTGACGAGGGCCTCTCCGGCCCCCGGCACCGAGATCGATGCGGGCGCGTGGAACGGCGAGGTCGATTGCAGCTCGAGGTGGAGCCGCGCCCGCCCCAGGTTCCGGATCGGGACCTCGGCCGTGGACGGGTGGCCGATCCAGGTGTCGGGGAACGAGACCTCCTCGACTCCGACCTCGAAGCCGCTCCCCGCGTCGGTGATCGTGGTGGAGTCGCAGGCCCACGCGGCGAAGAGGAGGGGCGCCAGGGCGAATGCGGTCGGATTCGTTCTCAATGGGGCCTCCCGTTCCCCGAGAGGCTGCCCCGGAGGTTGACCCAGCCGCTGCCCGCGATGTCCGCCTTCGGGAGCTGGAACTGGTGCACGGTGTCGTAGCCGCCGTCGCCTTCCCTGGACACCACGGTCCACGCGCCCGAGCGCAGGAAGGTCCGGCCGCCGTAGATCGAGGGGCCGGGGAGCAGGCAGGCGCGCGCCTCGCTCCCGTCCGCCGCCGCCTCCCTGACGATCGCCTCCGGGCGGTTCGCGTCGCCGGTGGGCTCCTCCTCTTCCGAGTAGGTGACCGCGAAGAGGGCGCCGCCGCGAGAGGTGAGCACCGGCCTGGTCCAGTCGAGGAGCTCGCCGACGTGGGAGATCCGGACGTCCTGGACCACGGTGCCGTCCGCCGGGAGGAAGCCGATCACCCGCGCGCCGTCCGCGCTCGCCCCGACCGCGAAGCCGTCCTTCGTCGACGCGACGACGGCGGGCGACGACTCGGCGGGGAAGGCGGGCAGGTCGTAGGACAGGAGGCCGCTCTCGGCGCGCACCGCCCGCGGCAGCCCCTCGAACACGAGCTCGCCGACCGTGGCCACGGGCGAGACGCCGAGCGGCGTCTCGATGGACCAGCGCTCGATCCCGTCCGGCGTCACCGAGAGCCGGACGGGATCGCCGGTGCGCGGGTAGACCGTGGCGTAGACGTTGCCGTCCCGATCGGTCACCAGCGCCGAGGCGCGCTCCACGTCCGGGATGGCGCGGGCGTGCCGGATCGCGCCGGTGCCGGCGTCGATCGACGCGAGCACGCCCACCGGAGGCGGCTCGTCACCGCCGCTGAGGAGGAAGTCACGGGCGCTCCCCATCATCCAGAGCCAGAGGCCGCCGGCGCCGTCGCTGGCGAGGGAGCCCGGAGCCCAGGTGCAGGGACAGGCCCCTCCGGCCTCCTGATCGAGCTCCTCCCGCAGATCCCGGGTGAGTTCGATGGCGCCGTCGAAGTTGGAGCTCGCAGACAGCGTCGAGCCGGCGACGACCCAGGCGGAGGCCTCCTCGAGGAGGAGTTGCTCCGGATGCGTGACCCTGCCGCCCGGGACGTCCCGGCGGAAGCGAACGTGCCCCTTGGGCTCGACCGACACCAGCTCGCAGGACGCGCCGCACTCGGCCCAGTAGAGGTTGCCGGACGCGTCGCCGATCCCGGGGAAGATCAGTTCGACCCCGCGCGCCATGGTGCGCGACCAGCTCCGCTCGAGGACGTCTCCGGCGGGACGGTCACACGCCTTGTTCTTGCAAGCGCCCGTCCCGCAGGCGGTGGTGCACGGCGTGCCGTCCGGCACGTCGACCACGGTGCAGCTGCCCACCCAGCAGATCGACGCGGTGACGCAGTCGCCCGGGCCGCACGGCGTGCCGTCCGGGGTGTCGGTGACGCCGCAGCCGGTGATCGGATCGCAGTAGGCAGCCTTGCAGGGGTCGTCGGGCACCTCGCATTCGCCGCTCTTGTCGATCGCGAGGCAGCCGCGCTTGGAGTCGCATTTGTATTCGGTGCAGAGATCGCCTTCCTCGCAGACCCGCGGGGCGCCGAGGCAGACGCCGCCCTTGCAGACCTGATCGACGAGGCATTGATCGGCCCCCTCGCACGACGTGCCGTCCGGCGCCACCCGCTCGGTGCACTCGCCCGTCACCTCGTCGAAGTGCACGATCCGGCAGGTCGTCGACGGGGCGCACGGCGGCGGGTTCTCCGCCGGCCCGCTCACCGGGACCCGGACGGTGGCGTCGCCGAGCTCGAAGCGGAGGATCCCCTCGAACCGCCCGGCGAGCTCGGGGGCGAAGGTCACCGTCACCACACCGCCCTTCGATCCCTCCACCTTGCCCGTGGTCGTCACCGCGAATGGCGGCTCGGTGGACACCTGGAACTCCTTCGGGGCCCGGCTCGCGCTGGTGACGACCACCTGCCGCTCCGACGAGTAGCCGACGAAGGTGCGAGGGAAGACGATGGGCTCGTCGGAGACGTGCAGCGCGTCCTCCGCCTCCCGGAGGGACTCCCCCCCGCACGCCACCGTCGCGATCGTTGCCAGCAGGAGTACGACGAGCCTCATCGAAACCCACCCGGTCCGCCGGCTCCGCTTTCCCCCGACGGCTGGTGCTTCGAGGGGCGGAATCCGTTAGAGTCGAAAACAAGTCTCGCCTCTCTGGGGTCGGAGGCGCAAGCCGGGGAAGACGATGGGCACGCCTCGATCGCTCGTCACGATCCAGTTTCGATGGACGGGGGCGGTTCTGCTGGCCGGGCTTCTCTTCGCGTGCAGCGAGGAGGACCCCGGATGCCGGATCCGCACGGACGCGGACGGCCTGAGGACCCTGGTCTGCGACGACGGCTCGACCGCGCGGCTGGACCCGATCCCGCCGCCCGAGACCGCCACCGGCATCCTGCGCGGCGAGGCACGGCTCTTCGGCCGGAGCCGCCACGACGACATCACCGCCTTCGCCCGCGGCTCCGGGGGCAGCGCCTCGACCTCGACGCGGGTGGGCGCGGACGGCAGATGGGAGCTGGAGATCGCGACCGGGATCTACGAGGTCGAGCTCTCCGCTCCGGGCTACGTGTCGGAGTCGCTGAAGCAGGTCGTGGTCGCCCCCGGCGAGGCGATCATGCCGCCGATCGTCCTCCACTCCCGGGGATCGATCCACTCGGAGGCTCCGACGCGGATCCTGGTCGCCCCGGACGAAAGAGGCCTGCTCCTCTTCTTCGGGGAGCCCGGCGCGCTGTGGTGGTGGTCCCCCGACGCCTCGACCAGGTTTCTCTCGGACTCGGCCGCGTTCGTGAGCTTCACGGCCCGCGGCGACCGGATCGTGTTCCTCGACAAGTTCGACCAGTTTCGAGGCGCCGGCACCCTCCTCCTGGTGGATCCCACCGGCGAAAGGCCGACGGTCCAGATCGCCGAAGACGTGACCCGCTGGCGGATGTCGACCGACGAGAGCGTGATCGTCGCCGAGCAGGCCTCGGCGCGTCTGGTGCTGTGGAAGGAGGGCGAGGGCGCCAGGGTCGTCACCGATGGACTGCGGGGCTGGGACCTCGCTCCCTCCGGGCGGACCTTGATCTTCCTCACCCGAATCGAGGGAATCCCCCGGGTGATCCACTGGGACGTCACCGCCTCCGGTGGCTCGGGCCTCGAGGCGCAGTGGCAACCCTTCACCTTCTCGCCGGGGGGAGAGTCGTTCCTTTACTCGAACATGGCGGGCGACGCGGTGCTGTGGGACGGCCTGCGAAACCAGCCGATCCTGTTGGGCACCCCGGGGCGGGGCGAGCCGATCTTCGGTCCCGACGGCAGGTGGCTGCTCTTCGAGCGAGACGACGGCTGGCGCCTCCTCGATCTGTCCGCGCCCGCGCCGATTGCGCTCGACGAGGACGTCGATCACGCCCTCTTCTCGGAGGACGGCACCGCCCTCTTCCATGGAGTCGACCGCCCGGGCACGGCCTCCGTCTCGCGGCGCGATCTCCGCACGGGACAGACCGTCGAGCTGGCCCGGGGCCGCGGGCTGACGAGGCCCGTCTTCGCAGGGCCGGCGGGCGATCGCTGGCTGGTCTTCTCGATCGTCCCGACCGGCGAGTCGAGGGCGAAGCTCCTGGGCTGGACCGAAGGCGGCGGCCTCGTCACCTTGAGCGAGCGGGTGGACGGCCCGTGGTCCGTCTCGCCCGACGGCGCGGCGGTGGCGTTCCTCGACGGCCAGCGCGTGGTCGTGGTGTCGCTGGTCGACGGGACCAGGAGCGAGTCGGACGAGCTCGCCAGCACGGCCTTCGACCCGCAGTGGCAGGGCTCCTCGGCGGTGCTCTTCCTCTCGAAGGAGGGCGCCTCGCGCCACGCGATCTTCGATCCGGAGCGTTCGACCACGACGTCACTCGGGGACTTCGTGGACCGGCGCACCTGCCTCGCCGCACCCGACGGCTCGACCACCTGCCTCGCCAGGAGCTCGCCCAACCTGGGTGGATCGAAGCTCGTGCGTTGGGATCGCGGCACGGGCCTCGCCACGGAGATCACCGACGGCGTCATCGATTTCACCCAGAGCCTGTCCGGCAGGAGGCTCGCGCTGCGAACGCGCGCCATCCCGTCCACCGACGAGGGCCTCCTCGTCCTCGTCGATCCATTGCTCGTCGAGCCCGTCCCGATCGCCGACGGCGTGCGCCAGCAGGTGATCACCTCCCGGTGGATGGCCTGGGTCAGCAACGACGACGATCCCGAGCGTTCGCCCGGCGTCTGGTTCACCGTCTTCCCCGCGGAGCGCATCCCATGAAGCGTCTCGTCCCCCTGGCCCTCGTGGCGGGGCTTTCCTTCTCCCTGGCGGCCTGTGGCGAAGAGGCGGAGCCCTGCTCCCTCAAGGACAACGGCGACGGCACGGTCACGGTGCGCTGCGACGGCCAGTCGGTCGTGGTGCCCGGCGGCATGACCGGCTCCGACTGCACGCTGGTGCGGGCGGAGGACGGCTCGGGGATCATCACCTGCGCCGAGGGGACGGTGATCCGCATCGATCCGGACGGCCGGCCGATCCTTCCGGGAAAGGGGACCATCTTCGGGTCGGCGCAGTACCTCGGGCTCACCGATCACGCCGGCATCCTGGTGCGCGCGGTGGGGACCCCGTACTCGACCACCACCGACGCCCAGGGCCAGTACGAGCTCACCGATCTCCCGGCGGGCCTCTACTCCCTCTCCTTCGAGGGCCGCGGCAGGGTCCCGGCGCGGTTGGAGAACCTGCCGGCGGTGGGCGGCATCTACCTCGCGCCGCCGGTGACGCTGCGGCTGGGCATGCAGATCTCCACCGAGGGCTTGAACTGGCTGATCGTGGCCGAGTCACCCAGGAAGGACACGTTCCTCGTGACCGAGGGGCCGGGCGCGGCCAGGCTCGCGATCTGGGACATCGAGCGGAAGCTCGGCACGGTGCTGAGCGCCACGGCGACGGAACCCGGGTACGCCTCGGACGGCCGATACGTCGTCTTCCTCGAGGACCGCTCGAGGGACGGGAAGGTCGTCCTCTGGGACGTCGACGCCCGCCACGCCGAGACCATCTTCGACGGGGCCTCGCAGGCGACCTTTCTGGAGGACGGCCGCACCGTCCTCGTCCACGCCGAATCGCTCGTCCTGGTGGACGTGGAGACGAAGGAGGCCGTGGTGATCCCCGAATCACGCCCCGCGCCCGTGGAGGCGTGGACCGCCCCCGACGGCAAGACCGTGGCCTGGGCACGGTCGGACGGGCAGGTCGCCTTCTGGGACGTGGAGAAGCGGCGGGCCATCCACCTCTCGATCTTCGTCTCGCCCGTCGGCCCGGCCGGCTCTCCCGTCGTCTTCACCCCCGACGGCCATGACGCCCTGATCGTCGGGCGGGATCCGAGCGGCTCCAACGTGCTCTTCCACCAGGACCTCCGCGGCGGCGTCGGCAAGACGCTGGCGAGCTCCGAGAGCCCCATCCAGACGTTGCTCCCGGTCACGGACCGCTACGCGGCCTTCCAGGCGGGCATCGATGGGACGGTCTCCACCCTTCTGTGGGTGCGGGCCGGATCCGAGCCGCGCCTCCTCGGGACCGACCTCTTCGCCTTTCCGGCGCTCGGCGACACGGCCCTGCTGCTCTGGAGGCTGGATCCCGAGGGCCCGGATCTCTCCCTCTACGACGTCGCCACCGGGACGAAGACGCCCCTGGCGTCGCAGGTGAGAGCCGTCCAACCCAGCCCGGACGGCCGCACCGTCCTGGTCGAGACCGACGAGGGCGACGCAGGGTGGAAGCTCGTGGGGCTTCCGGGCAGGGAGCACGTCCCCGTCGGCGGCATCTCCGACTTCGAGTGGAGCAAGGACGGCGCCTGGCTGAGGGTGACCGCGAACGGCTCCACGAAGCTGATCCGAGCGTCGACGGGTCGGGTGATCGACCTGGGAACCGTCGAGTCCCGCGGGTTCACCGCGAGGGGGCTCTTCTTCCTGGTCCGCGAGGAGGAGGACGGCTTCTTCAAGACCTTCCTGGGGCTCTGGGATCTCGATCGCGAGGAGGCGGACATCCTCGGCCTCTATCGGGGAGACGGAACCTTCCACGCCAGCAACACCGGGCGGACCGTCTTCCTGAGCGAGTCGACCGGCCTCTGGAAGGTCGTGCCCAGGACCGGTGCCCGAGAGCTGATCGACGCGGAGCTGGCGCCGGACCCGCTCGTTATCCGCGACGGGTTCCTCTTGTACGGGACGTCGAGAGGGGCCTGGATGATCACCTCGTTCAAGTGAAGCTGGCGCGGGGCGACCTTCCCAGGTGGCTCCCCTCCCTCCGCCGCTATGACAATCCTCGGTCTCACCCGGCTTCTTCGGCCGCGGACGAGAGGCGCGCATCGGCGCCTAGGGAGATGCGAGGATGAAGCGTCTATTCTTGGCCGCGGGAGCGGCCACTTTCATGGTGTGGGCCTCGGGCTGCAGCACCACGCCCGAGTGCGACGACCTGTGCGACCGGGGGCAGGAGTGCCTGAACTCGACCTCGGCCGCCGTGGACGCCTGCAAGGATCGCTGCGACACCATCGGCAACCAGAGCGACTCCAACGCCGACGCGATCAACGATTGCGAGTCCTGCCTGGACAACAACTCCTGCGAAGCGGCGTTCCCCAACGGGACCAGCTCCTCCAACGGCACCTGCGCCAACCGCTGCGCGACCGCACAGCCCGCGCTCGACCTGCTCCTCGTGGGGGCAGGAGGGACCGGCGGCACGGGAGGCACGGGTGGAACCGGAGGCACCGGCGGGACCGGAGGCATGGGCGGAGCCGGAGGAAGCGGAGGCGAGGGCGGAGCCGGCGGGAACGGTGCCCCGTGATCGAAAGGATCGAACGGTAGGCGACGGGCGGATGTGCAGGGCGCATCCGCCCGTCCGGCGCATCGGCCGCCGTGCCGAGTCGCCTCGCGGCGTCAGACGGCGGCCGGCTCCTCCGTTCGCCGGCCGGTCATGCGGCGCAGCAGCCACCACAGGAGCGGTGAGACGGCGAGGCAGACCTGCGCCCCGGCGCTCACCGCGTCCGGGTAGATCCCGAGCAGGTCGATCGTGAAGAGCGGCGCCGGACGCAGGGGCACGATGCCGACGATCTGCAGGGCGTGGATCCCCTTCCCCAGGAGCACCACCGCCGTGGCGAAGAGGATCACGGTCGATCCGCGGAAGAGCGCCTTCATCGGCAGCTTGTAGCCCACCCGGTTGACGAAGACGACCAGCACCAGGAGCACCACGAGCCCGGCGACGGATCCCCATGCCACGCCGGCCGGCGAGTCGACCGACAGCCCCTGGAGGAAGAGCACCACCTCCAGGCTCTCGCGGAGCACCGCGGTGAAGGCGATGACGAAGAGGCCCCAGGCGCTCCCGCGGCCCAGCGCGCCCTCCATCTTCTCGCGCAGCTCGCGCATGTACTCGGCCACGTGGGCGCGGGCGCTCAGCCAGATCGTGTGGTAGACGAGCATCGCCACCGCGATCAGTGCGGCGACCCCCTCCACCAGCTCCGGGTTGAAGCGCGCCAGCAGCTTGCCGCCCAGCACGAAGCCGATGGCGCCGAGCAGCAGCGCGGAGGCCCAGCCGGCGTGGACGACCTTGGCGTGGGCCGGCTGCTTCATCCGCTTGAGGACGGCGAGCAGGGCGGCGATCACGATCATCGCCTCGAAGCCCTCGCGCAGGATGACCACCAGCGCCCCCCAGAACGCGACCGACGCCGAGGCGGGGATCGTGACCTCCTCGGCCCGATCCAGGAGCTCGATCAGCTCGCGGCCCAGGCGCTGCGCCTCCTCGCCGTCGCGCTCGAGATCGACGCGGATGGCGAGGAAGGTCGCTTCGATCTTCTGCACCAGCGTGCGGTCGTGGGTCTGGATGAGGAGCTCCACCGGCTCGACGGCGGAGAGGTAGGCGTCGATGAGGCGCTTGCGGGCACCGACCGGATCGCCGCTCTCGGCCATCCGCAGGGCCTCCTTCACACCGGTGCGGGCCGACAGCAGCGAGCTCGCGGGGTCCACCCGCGGCATCTCGCGGCGAAGGCAGGCGAGCGCATCGGCGCCATGGCCGGCGGCGAGGGCGTCGTCGGACGACGCGGCGAGCTCCCGCAAGGACAGCCGCGGCGCGCGCCCCTTGCAAAGGGGCTGGCGCAGGGTGTGGACGAAGAAGGCCACGGACCATCGATCCGCCTCGCTCAGCGAGGGGAAGCCGGGCATGGCGGTGCCGGGCACGCCGAAGCCGATGGTGTTGAAGGCCTTGTAGGGGGAGAGGCCGCCCATGATCCCGTCGTCGTGGAAGTTCGCGGGAGGTGGCGACATGGTCGCGGCGATGGGAACGTCCGCGCTGCCATCGGCGGCGTGGCAGGTGGCGCATAGCTGGGCGTAGAGCTCGGAGCCGCGCGCGAGGTCCGGCGGGTGGCGGGGGCTGCGCACCACGCCTCCCAGGGTCGCGAGCTGCTCGATCAGCTCCCCGCACGCCTTGCTGACGCCGTCGGGATCCTCCCCCTTCTCGATGGTGGCCTTCACGGCCTCGAGCTTGGGGAGGGTCGAGGCGGCCGCCGCCCCCAGCTCGCGGACGCCGGCGAGGGCCTCGGCGATGAAGGCGCGCTGCTCCTCCATCTCCTCCTCGGACTGGGACTCGATGGCGGCGGGGTAGTCGGCCTCCAGGTATTGGAGGATGCCGATCACCCGGTGCCAGCCGTCCTCGTCGGAGGCGGCGGCCTGGCGGGCCGGGGCGAGGAGGGTTGCGGCCAGAAGGAGGGCGACGAGCGAGGGGAGGGATTTCACGCGGGCCGATCTAGCACCAACCCGAGCCTTTTTCAATTTTGAGAATCACTCTCTATTGCAGGTCGATCGGCGGCCACGTAGTTGAAATTCCACAGAGTCCGAATTTGACATGGGAGGCCCATGGGAGACGATTCTGTTGAGGTCAATGGGGCCTACCCCACCGAATAGCCCAGCGGCCCGTCCCCTCTCCGGCCCCACAACGTCCTCCAATCGCCAATTTCACTCCATTCGCCACTTACAATGCCCAGGGGGGGCCCATCGTCACTCGGAGATGCCATGGCCCACGCAGTCGCCGCCCCTCCTTCCCCCCGCGCCACCCGTCTTAGGGCGAGACGGATCCACGTAGACGTCCAGAAACTTGGGCCTGTCCGCGCGTCGATGGTGCACCCCGACGCTGGCAAGATCGAGGGCGAGGTAAAGGACCTCTCCCTGCATGGCCTCTCGGTCGAGCCGTCGACCCCCATCAGCCTCGAAGTCTTCGCCGGCGATCGGCTCACCGACCTGGAAATCGTCTGTGGGGATCGGCAGCTCTTCCGAGGCACGGGCATCATCCGGAGGCTTTCCGATGTGCCGAACAGCCAACAAATCGGGATCGAGCTCGCCGGAGGAATCGACCTTGCAGAGCTCTTCCGAGAGGAGACTCGCCAAGGATTCGCGCAACGCCTGCGGGTGTTCGAAGAGGAGCAGGCGCGGCTCCTTCACGTAGGCGAAAGATTCAAGGCCTGGGTCGCCGACCTTCGAACCGAGCTCGAGGCCCTCAAGGCCTTCCTGACTGCCGAAGAGCTCGCGATGGCCGACGAGGACCTGCAGACGAGGCTCGAAACGGAGAATGAGATCCTGAGCATGATCCATCCGAAGATCGTCGAGCGGATGTTCCTCGCGCGCGGCGAACTCAACGAAATGGTGAGGGGCTTCTCCGAGGAGGAACATGAAACGCATCGTGCATACCTGAAGAAGCACGTCGTTCACCTATTCACAGAGGCTCCCTTCGCAAAACGCGCTTTCGAGAAACCATACGGTTACGCCGGCGATTACGAAATGATGAACATGCTCTATCGAGATCACCGAGAGGGCAGTTCCCTTTTCGCCAAGGCGATGAACGAGTACTCGACCACCGAAGACGCAGCCGTCGCCAACATCAACCGGATCGAATTCATCCAAGGCCTGATTCTGGATCGGATGAAGACTTCGAAGGAGCGACCTTTTCGAATTGCTAGCATTGGATGCGGGCCGGCGTTCGAGATTCATTCGCTCTTGCGGTCGGATCCATCTCTCGGGCAGCATCTCGAT
The DNA here is from genome assembly GCA_035565615.1 of Vulgatibacter sp. Lineage (GTDB taxonomy): Bacteria > Myxococcota > Myxococcia > Myxococcales > Vulgatibacteraceae > Vulgatibacter. The sequence goes on from DATMSB010000019.1 coordinate 18,614, forward strand.
GTCGCTCTCCTGGACCAGGACGAGCGATCTATTTCGCATTGCGAGCGAGTCCTCGCGCCCTTGGCAAAGGAGACCAGCGCGAGGATTCATTTCATTCGCGAATCAGTACGTCGTCTTCTCACAACCCGAGATGGCGCACGAATGTTAGGGGAGCGCGATCTGATCTACAGCGCCGGACTGTTTGATTACCTCGGCGATCGAGCGTTCCGGCAGTTGCTCACCAACTTGTACAGCTCTCTCTCCACTGATGGATCCATGGCGATCGGAAACGTCGCCTCACACAATTCGAGCCGATGGGTAATGGAGTACGTTCTTGAATGGTTTCTGATCCACCGCTCGGCCTCCGACTTGGAGAGCATGTGCAGCGATCTCGATCCAAAGCCAAGATCGGTCACCGTCTCTTCGGAGCCTAGTGGGATCAACCTGTTCTTGATCGTCAAGAGATGACCGAGGCTCAGAAGACGTCTAGTTTTTCCGAGTACATCGGACCGCGAAACCTCGCAGTCGCTCGGCTTGCAGGCGTCTTTGTTGCCATCATGATGCCAGCCGGCTTCGTGCTCGACTGGTTCACGCACCCCGAGTTCGCAGGGAGGTTCTTCATTCTTCGCTGCGTTGCTGGGGCGCTATCCATCGCACTATGGGGTCTGACGTATCTTCCGAAGGCGGAGAACTACGTTTTCGCACTCGGATTGGGCCCTCTCCTCGTCGCCTCGCTCGCGATTGCAGTGTTGATTGTAAGGCTGGACGGATATGAGTCCACCTACTATGCAGGTCTGAATCTTTGCATCCTAGGTGTCGGAATCGGATTCACCTGGAATATCCGACAGACGACACTGGCGTGTTCCATAATCGTAAGCTTTTGGCTTGCAACCACAGCGTTTTCGCCAGACGAGATCAAGGCTGCTCCCTTCGTCAACAACCTCTTCTTTCTCGTAGTCACTTCGTTGATCGCAATTGCTTCCAACGAGACACGATACCGACAGGTACTTCGCGAATACGCTGCGTCCAACGCTTTGATCGTCACATCTGACGAGTTGGCTTTGGCCCTGGACAAACTACGGGAACTGGATCGCGTGAAGACCGAGTTCTTCACCAACATCTCCCACGAGCTGCGGACGCCCCTCTCCCTGATCCTCACCCCGGTCGAGAGCGCGATCGCCAAGAGCAACCCCGAGGAGGACCAGCAGCTCCTCGAGACCATCCGGAGAAACGCCTACCGCCTCCTCCGGCTCATCGACGACCTCCTGGATCTCTCGCGCATCGACGCCGGCCGGCTCCGCCTCAACATCGCTCCCGTGGAGCTCCCGAAGCTCGCCGAGAACATGGTCGAGTCGTTCCGACCGGCGGCGGAGAGCCGTGGCATCGCGCTCTCGCTCGAGGCGCCGGACGAGATCGCAGATCTCTTTGGAGACGAACACCGGCTGGAGATGGTGCTGACGAACCTGATCGGGAACGCGCTCAAGTTCACGCCCGACGGCGGCCGGATCGACGTCCACCTGGAATCCGACGGCGGCCTCGTCCGGATGAGCGTTCGCGACACGGGACCGGGGATCTCCGCGGAGGATCAGAAGCGGATCTTCGATCGCTTCTACCGCGTGGAAGGACCGGATCGGCAGCAGGGCGGCGCGGGGATCGGCCTGTCGCTCGCCCGCCAGCTCGTCGAGATGCACGGCGGGAACCTCTCCGTGGAGAGCGAGCCCGGGAGAGGATCGAAGTTCATGGCGACGATCCCCCTCGGGCGGGATCACTTCCGTCCCGAGATCATCGAACGCCGCATGGTCGCGGTGGACATGCCGGGCGGACGGCGCGCGAGCGACTGGAACGGCGCCGAGATCGAGGGCGACGTGCTGCCGCAGGCGCCGGCGGCCGACTCCCCGCCCGAGCCACCGATCGAGCTCGAAGGCGGGCGCCGGGCGCGCCTGGTCCTCGTGGAGGACAACGACGAGCTCCGCGCCCTCATCGAGGGCCTCCTCTCGCCCAACTTCGATGTCATGACCGCCCGGGACGGCGTGGAGGGCCTGAGCCTGGTGCGCAAGCAGCGCCCCGACCTCGTGGTCTCCGACGTGATGATGCCGCGCATGTCCGGCACCGAGCTCTGCGCACGGATCAAGAAGGACCTCGAGCTGAAGGCCACCCCGGTGATCCTCCTGACGGCCCGGAGCGGGCCGGAGGCGGTGTTGGAGGGCTACGCCTTCGGCGCCGACGACTTCGTGTCGAAGCCCTTGCACCCCCGCATCCTCGTGGCGCGGGTCCGCGCCCAGCTCCGGCTCCGGGCCCTGTCGCTGCAGGTGCTTTCCCACGCGAAGCTCGCCGCCGTGGGCACCCTGGCCGCCGGCATCGGCCACGAGGTCCGCAACCCGGTGAACGCGGTGATCAACGGCGCCCGCACGCTCCTGGCACGCGACTCCCTGGAGCCGTCTGCGCGCAAGCTTCTCGAGGTGATCGAAGACGCCGCCTCGCGGATCGAGGCCATCAGCGGCGCGCTTCTTGACCACGCCCATCCGGGGGAGCAGGATCGCCCGCGCAACTGTGATGTCCGCGCCGGCATCGACGCCACCTTGCGCCTGCTCGAGCACCGCGCACGCGATGTCGAGATCCACCGGCATTACGAGTCCGAACGCAACGTGGTCGCTTCGGCCGGAGAGCTGAACCAGGTGTTCATGAACCTGCTCGACAACGCGATCCGGTCCTCCGCGCGCAACGTCTGGATCCGGGTCGCCGACGACGCCGATCGCCTCTCGGTCCGGATCGAGGACGACGGGCCCGGCGTCCCCGTCGAGATCGCGCAGCGGATCTTCGATCCCTTCTTCACCACCCGAGAGCCCGGGGTGGGCACGGGCCTCGGGCTCTATCTCTCCAACCAGATCGTCTCGAAATACGGCGGCATCCTGCACCATGAGGTTCGGCCGGGGGGAGGCGCGATCTTCACGGTCGATCTCCCCGCGGAGAAGACGGCGTGATTCACCCCATCCTCTATGTCGACGACGAGCCGTCGAACCTCATCGTCCTCGAGGCTGCCCTCGAGGGAGTCCTCCCGGTCATCACCGCCCAGAGCGGCCAGGCCGCCCTGGACATCATGCGCAAGACCGAAGTGGCGGTGCTGCTCACCGACCAGCGCATGCCCGGCATGAGCGGCGTGGACCTCGCCGAGGCGGTTCGGATCGAGTTCCCGGACACGATCCGGATGATCGTCACCGCCTACTCCGATCTGAACGCCGCGATCGAGGCCATCAACCGCGGCCAGGTCCACCTCTTCCTCCGCAAACCCTGGGACCCGCGGGAGATGCGCCTCTCGCTGGAGATGGCGCGGGAGCGCTACCAGCTGGGCCGGCGCATCCACGAGATGGAGGGGCGGCTGGTGGCCACCGAGCGGATCTACTCCCTCGGGGTGATCGCCGCCGGCCTCGCCCACGAGATCCGCAACCCGCTCTCCGCCCTCCAGACGAACCTGCACTACGTCTCGTCGGCGCTGGCGTCGCTCTCCGCGAAGATCGCCGACAGGGGCGATCGGGTTCAGGCGTCGGAGCTGGCCGAGCTGGAGGAGCCCCTCGCGGACTGCGAGCGCGCGGCGGCGAACATCCTCGAGATCACCCGCTCGGTGGAGCTCACCAGCCGCCAGTCGGACGACGGTCTGGTGGACCTCAAGGAGGTGGTGACCCTCGCCACCCGGTCGATCCGTTCCCAGATCACGCGGATCGGCGAGGTGGAGCTCCACTTCGAGCCGGTCCCCTCCGTCCGCGGCTCCCGCACCCGCCTCGGCCAGGTGGTCCTCAACCTCATGCTGAACGCCCTGGAGTCCATGGACCCCGCCCGGCGACGTGAGAACCGGGTGGTGGTGCGGCTGTACGGGAACGAAAAGACCCAGTACCTCGAGGTGGAGGACAACGGGCCCGGGATCCCCGCGAAGGTCCTCAACTCCATCTTCGACCCCTTCTTCACCACCAAGTCCAACGGCGGCTCGGGCCTCGGCCTGGCGATCTCGAAGCGGATCGTCGACGAGCTCGGCGGCACCATGGAGGTGAAGAGCGAGGTGGGGGTGGGCACCCGCTTCACGGTGTCGCTGCCGAGCGCGTGACCCCCTTTGGGGATGCGCCGACCGGCGGGCGCGAATACGCGCAGCAAGCGAGCGGCGGCGGATCCATCTTGCCTGGGTGCCATCCTCGACCGGCAGGGGCCGGCGCGGGCCCCCAACGCTACACGACCGCGCCAGCGGGATCCTCCTGCATCCGACCTCGCTCCCGGGCCCCTACGGCTGCGGCGATCTGGGTCCGTCCGCCGAGGCGTTCGCCGGGTGGCTCGAGCGCGCCGGGCAGCGTTGGTGGCAGATGCTCCCGGTGGGCCCCCTGGGGTATGGCAACTCCCCCTACAGCGCGCTCTCCGCGTTCGCCGGCAACCCGCTCCTGCTCAGCCCCGAACGGCTCGCCGCCGAGGGCTTCGACGTCGGCGGCCAGCCCCCTCCCCTCCCGGCGGAGCGGGTCGACTACGCCGCCACCGCGACCTGGCGGGACCGGATGCTCCGCGCCGCGTTCGACTCCTGGACCGGCAGTATCGATCCGCGCTTCCGCCGCTTCTGCAGCGAGCAGGCGATCTGGCTGGACGACTGGGCCCTCTTCGCCGCCTTGAAGGAGGAGAGCGGCGGCAGGCCCTGGTTCGAATGGGAGGACCCCCTCCGCGATCGCCGCGCCGACGCCCTCGAGGCGAAGCGCCGGCAGCTCGCGACGGAGATCGAGCGCCATCGCTTCGTCCAGTGGCAGTTCGACCTGGAGTGGGAGCGGCTGCGGGAGGTCTGTGCGTCGCGGGGGATCGGGCTGATCGGCGACCTGCCGATCTTCGTGGCCCACGACAGCGCCGACGTATGGGCGCACCGGGACCTCTTCTTCGTGGACGGGACCGGTCGGCCTTCGGTGGTCGCCGGCGTGCCGCCCGACTACTTCAGCGCGACCGGACAGCGGTGGGGCAACCCGCTCTACCGCTGGGACGTGCTCCGGGACTCGGGCTACGCGTGGTGGCTCGCCCGCCTTCGGCAGATGCTGCATCGCTTCGACGCCATCCGGCTCGACCACTTCATCGGCTTCGCCCGCTACTGGGAGATCCCGGGACAGGACGCCACCGCCGAGCGGGGGCGCTGGATCCCGGGACCCGGGGCGGACTTCTTCGAGGCCGCCCGGACCGCGCTCGGCGATCTGCCCCTGATCGCCGAGGACCTCGGCGCCGTGACGCCAGAGGTGACGGCGCTGCGCGACGCCTTCGGGCTGCCCGGCATCCGCATCCTGCAGTTCGCGTTTGGGAGCGATCCCCAGGCGCCGACGTTCAAGCCCCACAACTACCCGCGCAACGCGGTGGCGTACACGGGGACCCACGACAACGACACGGCGGAGGGCTGGTACCGGTCGCCGGGGGGCGGCGGCAGCCCGCAGTCCGCCCAGCAGGCGGAGTGGGAGCGCGGGTTCGCTTCCCGGTACCTCGGCATGGACGCCTGCCGATCCGACGACGGCATCCACTGGCACATGATCCGCGCGCTGATGGTCTCGGTGGCGAACCACGTGATCGTCCCCCTCCAGGACGTGCTGGGGCTGGGGAGCGAGGCCCGGATGAACGTCCCGGGGACCTCCACGGGGAACTGGGAGTGGCGGTTCAAGGAGGGCGCGCTGGAAGACGACCTCGCCGCGCGGATGGAGGAGCTGGCTACGCTCTACGACCGCGTGAAAGGAGACGCCTGACATGCGCCGTCCCGTCTCCCTCCCCTCCAACCCGCACTGGTACAAGGAGGCGATCATCTACCAGCTCCGGGTGCGATCGTTCGCTGACAGCAACGACGACGGCGTCGGCGATCTGAAGGGGCTGACGCGCCGGCTCGGGTACCTCCAGGATCTGGGCGTCACCGCGGTGTGGCTGATGCCGTTCTACCCCTCCCCCGGCAAGGACGACGGCTACGACATCGCCGACTACCTCGACGTGGATCCCGAGGTGGGGACCATCGACGACTTCAAGGAGTTCCTGGACGAGGCCCACCGCCGCGGCCTCCGGGTGATCACGGAGCTGGTGATCAACCACACCTCCGACGCGCATCCATGGTTCCAGCGGGCGAGGCGCGCGCAGAAGGGATCGGTGTATCGAGACTTCTACGTGTGGAGCGACACGCCGAACAGGTACCGGCAGGCGCGGATCATCTTCCGGGACTTCGAGCACTCGAACTGGGCCTGGGATCCGATCGCCTGCCAGTACTTCTGGCATCGCTTCTACTCCCACCAGCCGGACCTCAACTTCGACAACCCCGCGGTGCACGACGCGGTCTTCGGGGTGATGGACTTCTGGCTGGGCATGGGCGTCGATGGCCTCCGCCTCGACGCGGTCCCCTACCTCTATGAGCGGGAGGGCACCTCCTGCGAGAACCTCCCCGAGACCCACGCCTTCCTGAAGAAGCTGCGCGCGCACGTGGACGAGAACTACGCCGATCGGATGCTGCTCGCCGAGGCGAACCAGTGGCCCGAGGACGCCGCTGCCTACTTCGGCGACGGCGACGAGTGCCACATGAACTTCCACTTCCCGATGATGCCGCGGATCTTCATGGCGATTCACCAGGAGGATCGCTTCCCCATCGTCGACATCCAGGCGCAGACCCCCGAGATCCCGGAGACCGCGCAGTGGGCGGTGTTCCTGCGCAACCACGACGAGCTCACGCTCGAGATGGTCACCGACGAAGAGCGGGACTACATGTACGGCGCGTACGCCAACGATCCCACGGCGCGCATCAACCTGGGGATCCGGCGCAGGCTCGCGCCGCTGGTGGGGAACAACCGGCGCGTGATCGAGCTGATGAACGCGCTGCTCTTCTCCCTGCCCGGGACGCCGGTGCTCTACTACGGCGACGAGATCGGGATGGGGGACAACATCTACCTCGGCGACCGCAACGGGGTGCGCACACCGATGCAGTGGAGCGCGGACCGCAACGCGGGGTTCTCCCGGTGCAACCCGCAGCGCCTCATCCTCCCCGTGATCATCGACCCGGAGTACCACTACGAGTCGGTGAACGTGGAGGCGCAGCAGAACAACCCCAACTCACTCCTGTGGTGGATGAAGCGCCTCATCGCGCTCCGCAGGCGGTTCCGCGCCTTCGGCTGGGGCACCGTCGAGTTCCTCAGCCCCGAGAACCCGCGGGTGCTCTCGTTCTTGCGCAAGGTGGACGACGAGCTGATCCTGGTGGTCACCAACCTCTCCCGCTTCGTGCAGTACGTGGAACTCGACCTCGCCCACCTCGCCGGCATGTTCCCGGTGGAGCTCTTCGGTCGCACCGAGTTCCCGGCCATCGGCGAGCTGCCGTACCTGCTCACCCTATCGGGGCACGGCATCTACTGGTTCCAGCTCAAGTGGCCGCGGGAGGCGGCGCTGGACGCCCGCGCCCTCGCCTACCAGCCGCCGTCCCTGCACGTGAGCGACGACTGGACCCGCGCGCTGGAGGGCGACGAGCGCGCCACCCTCGAGCACGCGCTGCAAGGCTGGCTGCTCGGACGCAGGTGGTTCACCGAGCCCAAGCAGCGGATCCACCGCGTCTTCATCGAGCAGATGATCCGGATGCCGGGAATCGAGGCGGTGATCGCGATCGTGCAGGTCCAGTTCACGGACCACGAGCCGGATCGCTACCTCTTCCTCCTCTCCTACGCCGCGGAGAACGAGGTCGCCGAGATCCAGTCGCGCAGCCCCACGGCGATCCTCGCCCACGTCTACGTCGACGAGGAGTACGGCGTGCTCTTCGACGCCCTCTCGGAAGCCCCTTCGTGCACGATCCTCCTCCGGGCGGTCCTGGATCGGGTCCAGCTCCAGCGAGGCGACGCGGTGCTGTGGGGCTCGCGGGCGGACGACCTCCCGGACCTCTCGGATTCGGACCTGGAGCCCCACATCGTCCGGGCGGAGTTCGGGAACGTCTCCATCAACTTCGGAGATCGCCTCTTCCTCAAGGTCTACCGGCGGCAGGGAGACGGCATCAATCCGGAGCTGGAGATCGGCCGGGCGCTGAAGGACGCGCCGGTCCCCAGGCTCCTGGGCGCGCTGGAGATGCGAACCCGTCGCGAGGAGCCGCGCACCCTGGCGACGCTGTTCGAATACGTCCAGCACGAGGGCGACGCGCGCGCCCACGCGCGGGCCGAGCTGGGTCGCTTCTTCGATCGGGTGCTCACCGAGGCGAGGGATCGCCCGCCACCGGAGGCGCCGTCCGCCTCCGTGGTTCGCCTCGCCACCATGTCGCCGCCGCCCCTGGTGGCGGAGCTCGTCGGCGTCTACCTGGAGACCGCCAGGCGGCTCGGCGCTCGCACCGCCGACCTGCACCTGGCGATCGCGGGGCCCTCCGAAGATCCGGCCTTCAGCCCGATCTCGTTCTCGCCGATGGATCAGCGATCGTCCTACCAGACCGTCCGCAACGTCACCGGGAAGGTCCTGCGCAAGCTCCGCCTCTCGCTGCCGAACCTCTCGCCCGAGACGCAGGAGACCGCACAGTCGGTCCTCGATCGCTCGGAGCAGCTCTACCTGCTCCTCCGGCCGCTGATCGAGAAGCGCCTCACCGCGCAGCGGGCGCGCCACCACGGCAGCCTCGACCTCTCCAAGTTCCTGTTCACCGGGAAGGACTTCGTGATCATCGACCTCGAGGGGGACAAGAGCCGGGCGATGGCGGAGCGACGGCGCAAGCGCTCTCCCCTGCGCGACGTCGCCGGCGTGCTGCGCTCCTTCTGGCGCCTCGCCACCACCGTGCTCCTCGATCCGGGCCTCGTCCGCGAGTCCGATCGCCCGATGGCCGCACCGTGGGCGGAGGCCTGGCGCACCTGGGTGGGCGCGGCCTTCCTGGGCAGCTACCTCGACACGGCGTGGGACGCGCGGTTCATCCCCGAGAACCGCAACGAGCTCTCGATGCTGCTCGACGTGTTCCTGATCGAGCACACCCTCCACGAGCTGGGCTCGATCCTCGACGAGAACCCGGCCCGGGCGGACGTGCCGCTCACCGCGCTCGTCACCCTGATCGACGCGGGGCGCGAGGCCCAGCACGTGTGAGCGCCCGGCTCGAGAGACCGACCCCTCGCCCGGATTTCAATCGCAACAGAGTTCGCTCCCCATGCGGTGCCATCAAGGCTTGTACCAGGGGAACTCCGTAATCAGGTCGGGGACGAAGGTACAGGACACGGGAGTGGAAAACCGAACCTCGCCGAGGACCACAAGGTCGTTTACGAGAGAGGGACTGGTGTCGCCCTCCCACTCGATCGTATCTCCGCAGAATACACGGACCCGAGGGGAATAGGGCGTAGGCCACCCACCGGAGACCCGCAAGCCGAGGTGGTAGGAGTGAGACAAGCTCGGATTCGGAACGTTCACCCAGTATGCGAGTGGCGGTTCGCCCCTTCTGGATACAAAGTCCGGAAACTCGGGATCTGGTTCGAGACCCTGGCTCCCCCATCGGCAGTCGAATGTGATCCGTTTCGGCGTGGAGTCCGCTGCCCTGTACCACCAACATGTGAAATCATCGTCCCACCAAGACTCACCTTCGCTCGCTGGTCCGCCCAATCCATTCAGAATCTTCACACCTACCCAATCCACGGTCTTTTCGGCCGGAATCACCTCGACGAACAAACCGCCGGGAGATTGAACGTGAAAGGTCGTATTGCACAGCCCTGCACGTCCGTCCGATCGAACCTCGATATTATGAAGCACGAAATCTCCCACGGAAGCGGCGCGAAAAATCTTTTCGCAGCCCAGCGCGTCGGGAGAGGCCGGGTCCTCCAAGAAAAATTCCCTCTGCGGGCCTCTCCAGATCCAAGGACTGAAGCCCCCTCGGTCACCGCGGATTCCCCACTCACACTCGTTGGCGCCGCTTCCCCCGACGAAGCTCACCGCGTCGCCTGGATAGGCAGTTACGGAAGGTGGGCAAGTGGCGTCAGGCCATCCACAATCCTCGCAGGACGGTTTGCCGGCTCCTTCCAAGCCGACCAGCAATGCCTCAGGTGCCCCGGGAACCCAGACCTCGATTTGCCCTCGCTGTGGACCGGTGACCGAGGGAGCCATCACGATCCTGTATTCTCCTACCTTAGCTCCTTCGGGCGTCCGGTCCTGGATCAGGAAGAATACTCCCCCCGAGCTATCGCTGAACTTCACGGTGTATTTATTAAATGAACGGCCGATCGCCTCGTCCAAGGACCGCACCGAGGCGCGACCTACTGGGGTGTCATCGAACGCGACCCTCGGGTCCCGCCACTTCTCCTGAAGGTTTCCCGTCACATAGGCGCTCAGCGGAACCGAGAGGAGGACTCCCTCCATCCCGAAAGTGGCCTGGAGAGCCGCATGACTTACCTCGTTCCGACGCAAGTCCATGAGCGTAGGCCTGATCGGAACATCGACGTATTCGCCGACGCCGAGTAGAATGAAATCCCCCTGAGGCGAGTCCGCATCGAAAAACATGGCTCCATCGCCGGTGAGCCTCCAGTTCCAGACCGGGCAAGGGGCGTCTCCGGAGTTGCGGATTTGTATCGATCTCTTGAGATTGCGTGAGTTCGGGCCTATCCACCCCCACCGGATGCTTTCCGGCGAGATTTCGAGATCGCATTCCGCATTGGAGACCGATTCCCCTCGAAGGGTTACGCTGACGGTGGGAATATCCAGGGAGTCGGTGTGGAGCACGAGAAAGCCATCAAGTTCCCCGCCTCGACGGGGAGTGAACCAGACGGTGAGCTCGATGGGCTCACGTCCCACCGTGATGGGAGAGCCATCGAACTCGACCGAGAACGAGTCGACGTCGGCGCCTTGGATCGCAACCCCTTTAATCACGATATTTTCGGGATGCGTGTTGTTTTCCAAAAGCACGGTCTTCGCGACCATCTTCCCCGGCGGCTGCAGTCCAAAGTCCAGGACAGCGGGCGTCACTTCGAGCATTGGACCGCCGCCAACTCCGGACAGACCGATCCTGGCAAGGACGTCGCCGTCTTCTGCCGCGATCAAGAGGTTTGCGGTGAAAGTACCCAATTCCATTGGAGAGAAGGACGCCCGAAGTTCGATCGATGCTCCCACCTCGAGAGCTTCTGGCGGATCGACGAGTCGCACCTCGAACGAAGAAGCGCCGTTACCGTCTAGAGAAATTCCCCCAAACGAAATGGGCACGTCGCCAGCATTGGTCAGGATTACTGTCGCCTCACGCGAGAACCCCGGGAGGGCAGCACCGAAGTCCACGTCTTCTCGAGACGCTTCTAGGATTCTTCGGGCTCCTGTTCCTCTGAGGGTAACCAACCTCCACTGACACCTCTCACACCCTCGTATTCGCATGTGGGCGAGGTACTCCTTCCGCTCGAGCGGAGAAAAGGTGACCGGGAGGGCAAGCTTTCGACGCGAACCGATGCCGACCGTGGCTCTCTCCGGCAAAAAACCCGACTCCATGATCTTGGTCTGTACCTGGATCTCTTGCTCCATGAGGTTCGTCGCGGCGATCGAACGGGTCTCATTCTTTCCAATTATCACCGCACCGAAGTCGATGTCCGTTTCCAGGACTTGGATGGCGTCTTCCACGCCTCTTCCTTCGAAAGACACAACCTGCTTCGTTGCTGCGTTCGCGAAGTGAAAGACCGCCGTAGCCTGCGTGCTACCCACCGATTGCGGCTGAAAGACAGCGTTCATCTCGATCGTCTCACCAGGACGAATCAGCACGGAGCGTGGATACACGTGAAATTCCGGTGTATCCACGCTCACTTCGACTCGGCCCTCAGTCGAGCCCTCGTTGCGGACGATGATCGGAAGGGTGCGTTCCAACCCCACGATGACGCTACCGAAAGATAGCATCGCCGGCGAGACCTCGATCGCGCCTCGAACCGCGCGCAGGTGATCTCCTTCTCCGCAGGCAGCGAAGATCAGGACGGCGATCGTGCAGGCGAAAGCTCGCATTGGACCTACCTATTGTCGCTCTAGAATGGCTGAATGTACAAACGGTAATTGAGTGCCGGCGCCCCCGGCGCACCCGGCCAATAACGGCTTACCCGAATATCATAGTCAACCCAGTCGCTCGAAACGTCATCAGGATCGGGCATCGGCAGCACTAACCCAGCGCAATCAGAAAGCTCCGACCAAATGCCAGACAGATTGACGTCTGCCCACTCTACAAATCGATCATCCTGATAGATTTCAAGATATGTGTCAGTCAGCGAGTTCGAGCAATCCTCGTCGACACCCTCCATGTATCCTACCGCAAGAATTCGATAACTCTGGTCCGTAAGGAGTCGGACCCTCCACTCATCAAAGAGCCCGCCCGAGGAATAATCGACATGACCTCCTACCTGAGCACCGACGTTCCATGGATATACATAATACCAAAGATTCCACGGGTTATTGTCCATCGGATCTTCATAGGGAGGCAACGATCCCGTCGTTCGACGGTTGACACCAACGATCTTAAGTCCATCTACGTCGCCTTCGTATGCGAGGAGGCTCCCTTTGACGTCGAACATCGTCCCGGGCACCCAGTCGTCTACCGTAAAGACTTGATAAACAGTATCGTCTCGGTAGACGAACTCATCGTCGCGTGTCGCGACGACGAACAGCTGGTTTTCGTCACCATCTTGGCCACAACCGCTCCCTTCCACCGCTGCGAATTCCGGCCCGACAGCGATCTTCTCTAGCTTTGCGCAATTATGGTTCGAGGGAACTAACGGCGTGGAAACGACAGGATGCGCAATAGGAGGCTCTGGAGGTGGATTAGGACGATGTGATGGATCCCAGGAAACAAAAGCATCAGAGGAGTTTGCAGAATTTCCGTTAAAAAACACCTTGCCGGAGCCGTGCCAAGATATCGTTGGCTCTGTCGGCTGAGTGAGCCCAAGGCTCTGGGACGGAGTCTGAGTAGAAGCGATTGACCCAAGAAAGACATCATACGACTGGATTTGCCGATCTCCAGTAGAAGGATCCGTCGTCATATATACGACCAACGGTTCACCAAATTGGCTGCCGAATCCTCCGATTACGGGATTGTGGGGCTGGCCGGCGGCGGTAACAACTGTACTGGAGCTAAGGCCATTCTGAGCCCGTCGTATTCACCGGGGGAGCCGCGTAGCGAGGGCTTAACGTAGATGACGCGTCAGATTTCAACGTGTTAAGAGGGTGTTGTCGAAGCAACCTCAACACGGAGAAAGACGCGTCATGGGTGAAACTCTCGCACGCCT
>DATMSB010000020.1:0-10849 GCA_035565615.1 Vulgatibacter sp.
CTCTCGCCCATGACGCTGGCCCACCGCCTCGCCCGCCTCGTGCTCGCCGAGCAGATCTACCGGGCGTTCACCATCGCGAGGGGCGAGCCGTACCACAGGTAGCCGACCTCCATCGCCGAAGCGGAGCCGGCGCGGCGCGGCGTGGCGAGGTTTGTGGTATGCCCCGCGGCGTTCGGGCGGGCATGCGCCCGGTTCCCTGAGGTGAAGCGATGACCACGAAGGTGAAGCCCGTCCTCCTCTGCATCCTGGACGGCTGGGGCCTGCGCCGGGAGCGCGAGGCCAACGCGATCGCGCAGGCGGCGAAGCCGAACGTCGACATGTTCGACGAGCGGTACCCGCACACCCGCCTGGAGACGAGCGGGCTCGCCGTGGGGTTGCCCGAGGGGCAGATGGGCAACTCCGAGGTGGGACACACCAACCTGGGGGCGGGGCGGATCGTCTACCAGGATCTGGTGCGCATCAACCGGGCGATCGAGGAAGGCTCGTTCATGCGGGATCCGGTGCTCTGCAAGGCGATGCACGCGGCGAAGGAGAACGGGCGGGCGCTCCACCTCATGGGCCTGGTGTCGCCCGGCGGCGTCCACTCGCTGCAGTCGCACCTCGAGGCGCTGGTGCGGATGGCGGAGCGGGAGGGCGTGGAGCGGATCTTCGTGCACGCCTTCCTGGACGGCAGGGACACCTCGCCCAAGAGCGGCCTCGGCTACGTGGAGAACCTCTCGCGCTTCCTGGAGCGCGAGGCGCCCCACGCCAGGGTGGCCACGGTGATCGGCCGCTACTGGGCGATGGATCGCGACAAGCGCTGGGATCGGGTGATGGCCGCCTACGACGCGATGGTGCGCGGCCAGGGGCGGTCGGCCAAGGGCGCGGCCGAGGCGGTGAAGGAGGCCTACGCCAACGGCGAGACGGACGAGTTCGTGGCGCCCACGGTGGTCCGCGACGCGGCGGGGGCTCCCGTGGGGCCGATCCGCGACGGGGACGCCTGCGTCTTCTTCAACTTCCGCGCGGACCGGGCCCGGGAGCTGACGCAGCTCCTGGCGTTCGACCAGGCGCCACCGGAGGCGGACCGCGGCCCCCGGCCGCAGCTCTCGTATTTCGCGACCATGACGGAGTACAGCGCCGACTTCGGCCTGCCGGTGGCGTTTCCTCCCTCGCTGCCCGAGGAGATCCTGCCGCAGATCGTGTCGGAGCGAGGCCTCCGGCAGCTCCGCTGCGCGGAGACGGAGAAGTACGCCCACGTCACGTTCTTCTTCAACGGCGGCAGGGAGGTGGTCTTCCCGGGGGAGGAGCGGATCCTGGTGCCGAGCCCGCGCGACGTGAAGACCTACGATGAGAAGCCGGAGATGTCGGCGCGGGAGGTGACCGACAAGCTCGTCGCCGCCATCGAGTCTCGGCAGTACGCCCTGATCATCTGCAACTTCGCGAACCCGGACATGGTGGGGCACACCGGCCTGCTGGAGCCCACGAAGAAGGCGATCGAGGTGGTGGACGAGTCGCTGGGCCGGCTCTACCGGGCGTGCCGCCAGGTCGGGATGGCGATGCTGGTCACCGCCGACCACGGCAACGCCGAGCTGATGGTGGATCCGGTCACCGGCGAGCCGCATACGGCGCACACGCTGTTGCCGGTGCCCTTCTGGCTCCTGGACCCCGACTTCCAGGGCGCCAGGCTTCGCGACGGGATCCTCGCCGACGTGGCGCCGACCGTGCTGCAGGTGATGGGCCTGGCGAAGCCCTCGCAGATGTCGGGCAAGGGCCTCATCGCCTGAAAAGCAAAGGAGCGCACGGCCCTGCCGGGACCGTGCGCTCCTCTTCATCGCCCTTGGGGGGCTCGGGGGCCGATCAGTTCACCGTCACCGTGCGGTCCTCGCAGATGACGCCCCCCGCGTGGTCGAGACAGAGGGTGAAGATGGTGGTCCTCGTCACGGTGAACTGCTGCAGGCCCGAAAGCGGGTGCGACTCCTCGAAGTAGCCCCACGATCGATGCGCGAGCCCGCCCGAGACCACGAGGCCCGTCCCCGAGAAGAGGTCGTGGTCGGCGGCGCCGAAGTACTGGAAGCCGATCACCGCGTGCTCTCCCTCCGCCTCCGTCTGGATCGGAGCCGACATGGCTCCGTAGCGGTACTCCACGGCGCCGTTGGCCCACAGGACGACCTGGAAGTTGAGGTCCACGCCGTCGGTGGGGGATAGCCAATCGATCCCCATCGGGCTGTTCCGGGCGTTGGTCCACTGGATCACGAGGTAGTCGCCCCTGGGGCCGGTCTTCTGCTGGTAGTGGACGGCTCCCGCCGGCGCCGTGCCCCCGGCGTCGATCGTCAGCCCGCTCCAGAACGGCGCCAGGTGGACCCCCGGGGTGCTGGGGAAGTTCGCCGGGTCGCTGCCGGCCAGATCGGCCCCCACGTCGAAGCTGATGAAGCCGTCGACGTAGACGTCGAGCGCGGTGCGGTGCTGGCCGTCGAAGGGGAAGGTGAAGCCGTTCGCGAAGTTGATCGTCGCGCAGCCGTCGTCCAGCGGGCCCATCCAGCCGCCGCAGTCGGCCATCGTCACCGGCGTGCCCGTGGTGCTGATGTCCTCGAACGGCACGCCCGGGAGCAGGGAGGCGGGGCCCACCACCGGCGTCAGGCGCACGTTGGTGCCGCCCGCGGTGATCCAGGCGACGTCGATCGAGTTGCCCGCGTTCGCCGTCGCCGGGACGTCGAAGTCGACGATCTGGGCGGCGGGCTGGGTCACCGTCACGGTCACCTCCTCCTCCACCTTCGCGTTGTTCAGGTTGTAGGCGATGAGCTTGTAGGTGACCGACGGCGTGATCGACGCGGAGACCGTCCGGCTGCCGCTGGCGAGCGCGTTGGCGGGGATGTCGAAGATGACGGTGCCGGCCGTCTCGTTCCGGATCGAGGCCCGAGACACGTTGGTCATCGTCCACTCGAGGGTCACCGGCTCGCCGGACTCCACCGCGTCGGGGGTGGCGGTGAACGAGTCGATCGACGGGGGGCCGACGACGGTGAGCGTGGCCGATGCCTCGTCGGCGAAGGTGGTGCCTCCGTCGCTGGTGGCGACGAGCTCGAGGCGGTACACGCCCGCGGTGTCGAAGTCGAGGGTCGCCATCCCGTCCGTCGGGCTGGTCGCCATCTCCGGGACGTCCACCTCGGCGCCGTTCACCTTCAGGGTCAGCTCCGGCAGGTTGTTGTCGACGTCCCTATCGACCGTCCAGGCGATGGTGGTGGAGTCGCCCTCGTCGATCTGATCGGGCGAGATCAAGAAGCGCTCGATCACCGGCCCGGTGCTGACGAGGGCGGTGGCGAAGGCGGTGTCGGAGAAGGTGCCGTCCTCCAGGACGAGCTGGAACTCGTAGCGCCCGAAGGCGGTCTGCGCGGCGGTGGAGCAGGTCCCCGAGGAGGACACGTCGGGGAACGCCACCTCGCATTCGAGGGTCGAATCGACGATCTCGCCGTCGTCGTCCCGCTCGATGGAGAAGACCTTGGCGCTCCGGCCGCCACGGCCGATCCATTCGAGGACGATCGGATCCGAGGTGCCGAACCGGTTCTGCGACGCCGCGAACGAGTCGATGACCGGCGGCCCGATCTCGACGACGGCGCTCGCCTCGACGCTGGTGCCGGCCTCGTTCACCGCGACGAGCTTGAACGTCGAGCGGGACGAGAGGTTGACCTCGTGCGATCCCTCGTCGTCCTGCGAGATCGGGAGTTGGGTCACCTCGCCGAAGTCGTCGGTCTGCTCGAGCGTGAGGCTGGCGGCGTTGGCCGTGACCCAGGAGAGGCGGGTGGTGCCGAACGGCGTGACCCGGTTGGGCGTGGCGACGAACGACTGGATCTCCGGGAGCGGCACCGCGCGCACCACGATCTCCTCGGTGGTGTCGCCGGCGAGGTTCGTGGCGATGAGGACGAGGGTGATCTCGGCGGAGGCGGTGAAGGTTTCGGAGCCCGCCAGCTCCATGGTCTCCGGGACGATCACGCTGCCGCCCGCCGTGGCGATCGCGACGGTGTCGGCGTTGGCGACCTCCCAGGTGACCGTCACCAGGGTGGGCTGGCCGGCGTTGATCACGCCCGGCGAGGCCTCGAGCTTCACCACCGTGGGGAGCTCGCGCATCTGCGCCTTGTACTCGCGGATCTTCTCACCCTTTCCGCGGGTCGCCTTGAGGGTGAAGATCCCCGACTCGCCGGCGATCATCGTGGTGGTGCCGGCGTCGCGCATGGCCTCGGGGGCGGTGTAGCTCTCGCCCTCCGGGGTGGTGATCTCCACCTCGTCCGCGCCGCGGGTGCTCCAGGTGAGCGTCACCTCCGTGCCGACCGGGATGGGGTGGCTGAGGTCGGAGCCAAACTCGGTGACGAGGGGATCGACGATGATCTCGAGGCTCTCGGTGGTCGAGGTCCCCTCCTCGTCGGTGGCGGTGGCCTCGTAGACCGTGGTGCGAATCGGGGCGATCTCGAGATCACCGCTGAGCCTCCCCGCGTCGCCGGGCCGTTCGGTGTCGACGAGGACCTCGCCGTCGGCGATGCGGACGACCACCCGGGCGGCGCCGGTCGTGTCCCAGCGGAGGAAGGTGGAGGAGTCGAGGTCCACCCTGGCCTGGGTCGAGGTGAAGGAGAGGGACGGCCCGGTGGGCTCCTTGACGACCACCATGACCGTCTCCTCCTCGCTGTCGCCGGAGGCGTTCTGGGCGAGGAGGCGGAAGAACATGGTCTCGGCCGGCGAGGCCTCGACGCTGCCCTCGTTGTCGGTGGTCTGTGCGATCCGCTCGTTCATGCCGTCGAAGACGCGGATCGAGGAGGCGTTCCGGGTCTTCCAGGAGAGGGTGGTCTTCCCACCCGGGGCGATCGTCTCCGGCTCGGCCCGGAAGAACTCGATGGCGAGCTCTCCGGCGTCGGTGCCGCCACCGCCGCCGCCGTCGGACGAGCAGCCGGCGGCGAACACGCCCAGCGCGAGCGCAGCGAGCCCAAGGACGAGGTGTCTCATTTCCGTTCTCCTGTGTTTGCCCAAAACCTTGGCGAGCCTACCGATCGTCGCAGTTGACCAGCAGCGGCCGGCGGAAGTCAAACTCGTCGGTCGGATCGCCGAAGGCCTTGCGGCGGGCGCGGGTCATCGTCGAACCTGCCGGCGATGGAAGCGTGGCGATCCGAGCCCTTCCGCCCTGCGGCCGGGCTCTCGTCTCCTCATGCGCAGACGATCTTCGCGAGGTTCGCCCGCTCGGCGCGGGTCCCACCGCTGCGGCGGGAGAGGTGGGAGCTGGACGACGGCGACTTCCTCGACGCGGACGTCCTCCCGGGCGGGCCGGACACCCCCTGGATCCTGGTGCTCCACGGCCTGGAGGGATCGTCGTCGGCCGGCTACGTCTCGTCGATCCTGCGCGGCGCCCACCGGCGGGGTTGGGGGGCGGTGGCGCTGAACTTCCGCTCGTGCGGCGGGGAGCCCAACCGCCTGCCCCGCTTCTATCACTCGGGCGAGATCGGCGACGTCGCGGAGGCGCTCCGGCGGCTCCGCCCTCGCACCACGGGGCCGCTCCTCGGCGTCGGCTTCTCGCTGGGCGGGAACGTCCTGCTCCGCCACCTGCAGGAGGAGGGCGAGTCGTCGCCGCTCCACGCGGCGGCGGCGATCAGCGTGCCCTTCGATCTGGCGGTCTGCGCCGAGGCGATCGATCGGGGCCGGGGCGTGGTGTCGATCTACCGCTCCCTGTTCCTCCGCTCCCTGCGCTCCAAGGCCCTGGAGAAGGCGCGCTGCCACCCCGGTTCCCTCGATCCGGACGCGATCGAGCGGGCGAGGGGGATCGTGGAGTTCGACGACGCGGTGACTGCGCCGCTGCACGGGTTCCCGAGCGCCCGCGCCTACTACGAGGCGAGCTCCTCCGGGCCGCGGCTCGCCGAGATCCGGCGCCCGACCCTGTGCATCTCCGCCGCCGACGATCCCATGGTCCCGGCGTCCTGCCTGCCCCGCGCCGGGTCGCCGCTCGTGTCGATGTGCGTGACGCCCAACGGCGGGCACGTGGGCTTCGTCGGCGGCTCCCTGCCGAGGCCGAGGTTCTGGGCGGAGGCGGAGGCGCTGAGGTTCCTCGAGGGGAGCGTCGGGTCCCTGCGGTAGCCTCCCGGGGAGCGTGTGGCGAAACCTCCTCGAGCTCCTCTTTCCCAGGGCCTGCTGCGGGTGCGGGGCGCGGCCGTGCGCAGGCTCCTTCTGCACCGCCTGCGCATCCCTGGTGGAGGTGGCGCCCTCGTGGCGCTGCCGGATCTGCGCGGGGGTGGCCCCGCCGCCGGCCCCAGGCGTTCGCCCGTCGGGCCTCCCGCTCTGCCCGTCCTGCCTGCGGGAGCCCCCGCCGTTCTCCGAGGTGGCGGCGCCCTTCCTCTACGGCGGCCCGGTGGGGGACGCCATTCACCGCCTCAAGTACCGGGGGCGCAGGGAGATCGCCGCGGATCTGGGCGCGCTGGTGGCGACCTCGTGCCGGCGGCTCCTCGCCGAGGCCGGCGCCGTCGCGCCCATCGCCCTGCATACCGGGCGCAGGCGGGAGCGCGGCTACGATCAGGCGCTGCTCCTGGCCCGCGCGATCGCCCGGCACGCGGGCCGTCCGCTCCACCCCGGGCTCTTGCGGCGGATCCGATCGACGCCGCGGCAGGTGGGGCGGGATCGCGCCGAGCGACTGCGCAACCTCGCCGGTGCGTTCGAGGCCGCCCCTACCGCCCGGGGCCTGGTGGTGGCCCTCGTGGACGACGTGGTCACCACGGGGGCGACCGCGGAGGCAGCATCACGAGCGGTGATGGATGCGGGCGCTGCTCGTGTGGTGGTCCTGGCGGTGGCCCGGGTGGTATGAACCGCGGCGCACGGCGCGCGGCGGGAATCCCCCCGCCTGCCAGCCGTTGGTTCGGTCCCACATGGCCCTCCGCTCCCCGATCGCCCGCCTGTCCGCCCTGATCGCCGCCCTCCTCGCGATCGCCCCGCCCTCGGCCGCGGCGGCGAGCGAGGTGGAGGCCTTCCGGGTCACGGGGGGCGAGGCGGCGGCCGACGTCGCCCGGGAGCGATTCGAGGAGATCCGCGCGCGGATCCTGCGCCGGATCGCGGAGCCCGGCGTGGGGGCGGACCTCTACGAGCTGATGGACCTGGTGTCGGAGGCCGGCTCGCTGGAGCGCGCCGCCGACCTGCTCGGCACGGTGGCCCGCTCGTCCCGGGCGCAGCCGGAGGTGCGGGCGACCGCCCACCGGCACCTCGCCACGGTGGAGCGCTGGCGCGGGCGGCTCCCCCGGATGGAGGCGAGCCTCGCCGCCATCGGCACCATCCGCGAGGCGGCGGTGATCGGCCCCTTCGACGACGAGAACGGCAGCGGCTTCGACGTCGCCTACGGTCCGGAGGTCGATCTGGATCTCTCCTCGTCGCATCAGGGCCTGCGGTCCGAGGTCTCCTGGCGGACGCCCCCGGACCTCGGGCGCACCGGGACCCTGGTCCTGGACGAGGTGATCCGCCCCACGAACGGCGCCCTCGCCTTCGCCCTGACGATCCTCGAGGTGCCCGCGGACGCGAAGGCCGTGCTCTACCTGGGCACCTCGGGGCCGACGAAGGCGTGGCTCGGCGGGAAGGCGGTCTTCGCCGATCGCTCGTCGCATCCGGCCCGCTTCGATCAGCGGGCGGTTCCGATCCACCTCCGCCGGGGGAAGAACCCCCTCCTGCTCAAGGTGTCGGCGTCGAGCGCCGGCTCGCTCCGCCTGGAGCTGCGGGTGGTGGGGGAGAACGGCGCCCCGATTCGCGGCCTGGTGGCGAGCGCGCCCGAACCGGGCAGCAGGTGGCCGAAGCCCGAGGCGATCCCGGACGGCCGCGAGATCCTCGGCCGCAGGCCGCTGGTGGACGCGCTCGAGGGCCTGGCCCGCGGCGGTCGCGCCCGCGCGCTGGAGGACCTCGCCCGGCTCCTGGGCGCCAGGCACCCCTTCGACGACGCCGACAGGCTCCACGCCGTCGCGGCGAAGCGGGCGGCCGACGCGGCGCCGGAGCGGGTGGAGGCCCAGCTCCTCGCGGCGAGGTTCCACGAGGACGACGGCAACGAGCGCCGCCACTTCCTGGAGCGCGCCGCGCTCGCCGAGCGGAGCGGAAGGGCCACCGCCCACGCGGCTCTCGCCGGCTGGTGGCTCGCCAACGGCTACCCGCATCGGGCGCTGGAGATCCTCCGGCCTCGGCTCGCCGAGGCGCCGGGCGACTGGATGGCCCGCATCGTCTGGGCCCGGGCCCTCGACGTCCGGGGCGAGCAGGCCGCCGCGATGCGCTTCCTGGACGAGGCGCTGGCGTCCCATCCCGCCGAGCCCGCGCTGCTCCAGCAGCGGGCGAGCCTCCACCTCCGGGACGGACAGGCGGCGGCCGCGGCGCGGATGCTGCGGGTGCTCCTCGGCCTCCGCCCCGCGAGCCTGGAGGCGGCGGTGTCCCTCGCGTCGACCCTGGTCGACGCCGGGCGGATCGCCGAGGCCGATCAGGCCCTGGCCTCCGTCGCGAGGCTGCAGCCCTTGAACCTCGGCCTGGTCCTGCGGCGGGCGGATCTGGCCGCGGCGAACGGATCCCTCGAAGACGCCCGCAAGCTCTACGCCCGGGCGGCGGAGATCTGCCCGCAGGAGAGCGACGTCTTCGAGAGGTGGGGGCGCGCCGAGCTGCGGGCCGGCGACGAGGCCCGGGCCCTCGCGGCCTTCGAGCGGGCCCTCGCGGTGCGGCCGCAGAACGTGCAGCTCCGGGAGCTCGTCCGCTCCCTGCGCCCCGGCGATGCGCGCTTCGCCGAGAGGTTCCTGCGGGACCTGCGCGCCGTGGCGGAGGAGGCCCGCGAGCGGTTCCCGGACGAGGACGCGGTGAAGGCCGTCGACCTGCAGGTGGTGCGCGTGCTCCCCAACGGGCAGGCGTCGCGCACGGTCCAGCGGATCGTGCACGTGCGCAACACCCGCGGCGTGGAGCGCTTCCGCCTCTTCCAGATCTCCTACGCCCCCGATCGGCAGGAGCTGCGGATCGAGCGCGCCCGGATCCTGCGCCCCGACGGCACCATCGTCGACGGCCACACCGAGCGGGACCGGTCCATGAACGAGCCGTGGTCCGGGCTCTACTACGATGCCCGCGCCACCGTGGTGGGCTTCCCGTCGCTCGCCCCCGGCGACACCGTCGAGCTGGTGTGGCGCCTGGAGGACGTCGGCCGGGACAACCTCCTCTCCGACTACTTCGGCGACGTCGACTTCCTGGGCGACACCGTCTCCACCCTCGACTGGGAGTACGTCCTGGAGATGCCGTCGGGGCGGGCGATCCACGCCAACTCGCCCGCGGGCGCGGTGCGCACCGAGGAGCCGGGGCCCGGCGGGAGCACGCTCCACCGGTGGAGGGCCCGGGACGTCGCCCGGGTGATCCCCGAGCCGCTGATGCCGGGCTGGGTGGAGGTGGCGCCCTACCTGCACGTCTCCACCTACCGCGACTGGGAGTCGGTGGCGCGCTACTGGTGGGGCCTGGTGAAGGATCAGGTCGCGCCCACGCCGGAGATCGAGCGGGTCGCCAAGGAGATCACCGCGGGCATCCCGCCCACCGACGTGGAGGGCAGGGTGCGGGCGGTCTACGACTTCGTGGTCACGCGCACGCGCTACGTGGGCCTGGAGTTCGGCATCCACTCGTTCAAGCCGTATCGGGTGGAGCAGGTGCTGCGGCGCGGCTTCGGGGACTGCAAGGACAAGGCGTCCCTCGCGTGGTCGCTGCTTCGCGCGCTGGGGATCGACTCGAAGCTTGTGCTCCTGCGGATGCGCCACCTCGGCCGGATCGGCGCCGAGCCCGCCTCGCTCGCGGTGTTCAACCACGCGATCCTCTACGTGCCGTCCCTCGACCTCTACCTGGACGGGACCGCCGAGTGGTCCGGATCGAGGGAGCTCCCGGAGTCCGATCGGGGCGCCGAGGTCCTCGTGGTGGATCCCGACGGCCGCAGCGAGTTCCGGGTGACGCCCGAGGCGCCGGCGTCGCTCTCGTCGACGGACACGACCTACCGGGTCTCGCTCGCCACGGACGGCGGCGCCTCCCTCTCGGGACGGAGCGTGGTGAGGGGCCTCGGCGCCCCCGGCTACCGGCAGTCGTACGCGTCGCCCAGCGGCCGGATCGCGACCTTCGAGCAGAGCTGGGCGCGGTCGTTCCCCGGGGTGACGGTGACGCGGCTCGACGTGTCGGATCCCCGCGAGATCGAGGACGACGTGCGCCTCGACTACGACCTGGAGATCCCCGACTACGCCGACGTCTCGCTGGACGGGACCCTCACCTTCTCTCCCACGCGGCCCGCGAGCACGATGGTGGAGAGCTTCGCCCCGCTGTCGACCCGCCGGTCGGAGGTGGTCCTGCGCTACCCGTGGTCGACGACCTTCCGCTACGAGATCGAGCTGCCGGGCGGGTACGCGCCGTCGGGCCTGCCGGAGGCGTCGCGGATCGAGTCGCCCTTCGGCCGGGTGGAGGTCGGGTACGCCGCGGAGGGCGGGGCGGTGGTGATCACCGGCTCCATCGAGATCGCCACCGCGCGGATCCCGCCGGAGGCCTACGCCGAGTTCCGCTCGTTCCTTGGGAGGGCGGACTCGGTGCTCGCCCGCAAGATCGTCGCCGCGCCGGCGGGGACGGCTTCCCGGTAGCCTTCGGGGCGGGGGAGGTCGACGCGGCCGTCGCCGCGCCTCCCGCATCGAGTGCTTGCAGTTTCGTGCGGATACATGCATTTTCCCGCCGCCGGCCCGAGAGAGGGCGACCGGCCAGAAGAAGGAGGAGCCCCTGGCTCGCGAAGATTTGATTGAGGTCGAGGGCGTGATCACCGACGTCCATCCCGGCGGGCTCTTCACCGTGCAGCTCGACCAGGGACCTTCGATCCAGGCCCGGGTCGGTGGGA
>DATMSB010000021.1:0-30949 GCA_035565615.1 Vulgatibacter sp.
GATCGCGCCCATCCCTCCCTTGCGCGAGCGCCGGGAGGACGTGCCGCTCCTGGTGGATCGCTTCCTCGACGGCGCCAGCCGCTGGGACGACCTGCCGGCCCAGGCGCGGGAGCGTCTGTCCAACCACACCTGGCCCGGCAACATCCGGGAGCTCCGCAACGCGGTGGAGCGGGCGAGCGCCACCGACGACTACGGTTTCGCCGGCCTCTCCACCTTCCCGGTGGAGAGCCTCGCGGACGGCCCTCGCCTCGAGGTGGATCTGCACCTGCCGTTCAAGCAGGCGAAGGAGTCGCTCATCGAGCGCTTCGAGAAGGCCTACCTGCGCCAGCTCCTTTCCCTCCACGAGGGGAACATGGCCCGGGCGGCGCGGGCTGCCGACATCGATCGCAAGTACCTCTACACGCTGCTGAAGAAGTTCGGCCTGGCCCCCGGCGAGCTCCCCCCCGAGGAGGAGGGCTGACGGCCGGGGCCCTGCCCGATGGGAGTTCCCGTGAAACGCTGGATTCTGGCGGCGGCGGTCGTCGCGCTCGGCGCCGCGATCGTCTGGATGGCCGCGCCTCTCTCCGAGGCGCGGATCGAAGCCACGCCCGCGAGGCTGCGGGCGGTTGGCCCGCGGATGATCTCGAACGAGACCGACTACCCGGTGATGGTCTACGGCGAGGGCCTGCGGGAGGGGATGCGCCTGCGGCTGGGCGATCGCGTGTTGGAGACCCGCTTCGTGGACGAGCGCCACCTCGGCGCCGTGATCCCCGCCGGCTGGGAGATCCCGTCCGCCCAGGCGATCGCGCGGCTGGAGGCGACGCTCGAGGGCGCCGAGGGGCAGGCGGAGCTCACCATCGTGAACGACGCCGCCTTCCGCACCCCCCTGGATCTGGCGGCGGGATCGCGCGCCGTGTACGTGGCGTCCCGCACCACCGACGAGATCCTCGTCGTGGAGGGGGGGGAGGTCCGATCGATCCCCACCTGCGACGGGCCCCGATCCCTCGCGCTGCACGGGGACGCCGCCGGAGAGGAGTGGCTGGCGGTGGTCTGCGAGCACGCCGGGGAGCTGCGCCTGATGAGCACCGCCGATCCCCAGCGGCAGCGATCGATCCCGGTGGGGCCGGCGCTGCGGGAGGTGGCGATCCACGGGGCGATCGCGTGGGTGACCGAGCAGCTCACGGACACCGCGGTCGCGGTGGATCTGGCGAGCGGCGCGATCGTCGAGCGCGTGCGCAGCCCGGTGCATCCGGGGCCGCTCGCGACCCTGGGCGAGCTCCTCCTCGTCGGCAACCAGTCCTCCGAGGATCTCACCCTGGCGTGGCCGGGCGTGGCCGGCGGCGTTCGCCTCGCCAGGGCGGAGCGGCCCGCGCCGAAGCGCGTGGCGCCGGATCCCTCGACGCCGATCGTGGGCGGGCACACCGAGCGGTTCACGCCCTGGGTCATGGGCGGGAAGCGGGTGCGGGCCATCGCCGCGAGCGATCGCCTCGGCGTCTTCTTCGTGACCAGCCTGGGGCCGAACATCGGCCCCAACCCCGACCGCATGGAGATCACCATGAACGGAGGGGTGGGCGTGGTCGACACCGACGGCGCCTTCCTGCGCCACGTCCCCTTGCGCCGGGGCCTGCCCCAGGGCCTGGCCCTGGACGACGCGCGCGGCCTCCTCTACGTTGCCGATCTCTCCACCGGCCGGATCGAGATCCTCGACGCCCGCAAGCTCGCCGCCTCGGACGAGGAAGCGCGGGGCGCCTTCGTCGCCTCCCTGGACATCCCGCCGTCGGCCGACACGCCGCGCATCCGCCCGCCGGAGGACTTCGGGGTGGAGGGCCGCAGCGGCGAGTCGCTCCACAGCGGCCCCCACGCCCTCGCCCTCACCCGGGGCGGCGAGGAGCTGGTGGTGCTGGCGCGGTTCGCCGGGGCGGTGCAGCGGGTCGACGTCTCCGATCCGAAGGCCCCCCGCCTCGGCGAGAGGGTGGAGCTGGGCCGCTTCGTCGAGCAGCCCGCCCGGCGCCTGGGTGAAATCGTCTATCACACCGATCTGGGCAACTCCCGGATGACCTGCGACGCCTGCCATCCCGGCGGGAGCACCGGCGGGATCCTCTTCACCAAGGGGACGCCGATGCGCATCTACCGCTCGCCGACGATGCGGGCGGTCCGCGACTCGGCGCCGTACTTCACTCCCTCGATGCTCCCCACCCTGCGGAACATGGCGCGCGACGTCCTCGGCCGAAACCGCTTCTACAACCCGCGGCCCACGAAGACGGAGATCGCGGCGCTCGCGCACTTCACCGAGACGATCGTCCCGCTCCCCAACCCGTGGGTCGGCCCGGGCGGCGAGCTGCCCCGGCGCGTGGAGCTCCCCGACGGCGGCGTGGGCGACGCGGTGGCGGGCCTGCGCGTCTTCGAGGCGAGCGGCTGCGAGAGCTGCCACCCGCCCCCGCAGTTCACCACCGATCAGGACGAGGCCACCCGGGGCAGGCTCCACCACGCGGGCACGCCGCTGGCGCTGCCGCTACGCCCCTCGATGCAGGACATGGAGCTGGATCCCGGCTGGCCGCCGGTGTCGCTCGTGGGGGTGTGGAACACCTTCCCCCTCCTCTCCAGCGGCGCGGCGGGGCTCGAGGTCGAGGGCGACGCGGTGGTGCCCCAGCCCGGCATGGCGCTGCGACGGGTGCTGCAGTCGCCGCTGGCGGACGGCGTGGCTCACGAGGCCGCGGCCCGCCTCGATCCCAAGCAGCGCGACGATCTGATCGCGTACCTGCTCACCCTGTGATGGGCGCGGCTCGGCACGGCGTCCGGGCCGACGGGCGGGGGAGCGAAGGCGCCGGGCCGGCCCGCCGCGGATCGCGGGACGCGCGGAGAAGGCGCCGGGATCCTCGGCGAGCCGGCTTGCCCGCGGGCGGCGCCTGGGATCATCATGCGCGGATGGCCCGCGTCCTCGTCCTCCTCGCGTCGCTCGCCGCGGCGTCTTCGTGCGCGAAGCAGGAGGCGGATGTCGATCCGCTCGAGGGCGTGCGCGTCCTCGACGCGGGCCTCGTCGCTTCGGCAGCTCCCGGCGGGGAGCGGTCGCCGATGCCGGGACCGGCGGAGGCGAGGGGCGCCCTCGTCTACGTGGAGCAGGGCTGCGTCGCCTGCCACGCGCCGCCCGGGATCGGCCGCCCCGCCTTCGCCCCGGATCACGCCGCGGTCGGCCACCAGGGCGCCGGCAGGCTGCGGGAGGTGATCCGGCATCCGGAGGGCTTCCACGCCGGCACGATCATGCCGGCGTACCACCTGGCCGAAGGCGACGAGCGCGATCTTCTCGCGTACCTCGCCTCGCGCAAGGGCGGCCCCCCGGCCGCGGCGCCGGCGGAGGCCGCGAGGCCTTGCGCGAGCTGCCACGCGGCCCGGGCCCCGGCGGATTTCGAGCACGGCTGCGCCTACCTCGCCGCGCGGGCGGAGGAGCTGAGCTGCGCCCGCTGCCACGACCGCGTGCCGGAGGGCGATCGCTGCGACTTCGTCGAGGCGCATCGCGCGCTCTGCCCGGTCTGCCACGAGACGGCCGGAGGAGCGGGATGAGCCGGGGCGACGCGAGGGATGCGGCGGTGCACGGCCCGCCGGAGCGCGAGGAGGGAGGCGGCATGGACCGCCGCGCGTTCCTCTCGCAGCTCGCCCTCCTGGGCGCGGCGGTGGCGTCGTTCCGCTGCGCCGAGCCCAAGTCGGCCGGCCTGGACCTGCGGCCGCCGCTGCCGCCGGAGGCGCCGGCGCCGTTCACCCCCGCCCAGCTCGCCACGCTCGCGGCGGCCTGCGAGCGGATCCTCCCCGGCGGCGAGGGGATCCCGGGCGCGGCGGACGCCGGCGTGATCGACTTCGCCGCCGCCGAGCTCCGCCGCCCCGAGCTGGGGGAGATCCGCAAGCGGATCGACGGCGGCCTCCTGGCCCTCGATCGCCGCGCCGCCCGGGCGTTCGGCGGGAAGCGCTTCGCCGACCTCGGTTCCGACGAGCAGGATCGGATCCTCCGGGAGACGCAGGTGGGATCCCTGCAGGGAGAGGAGTTCCTGCGGATCCTGATCTCCCTCACCCTCGAGGGCTTCCTGGGAGATCCCGCCTACGGCGGCAATCGCGGCGCCGTGGGCTGGAAGGTCACCGGCGCGGCGCCCACCTCCGAGCGCGGGCGCCTCGATTCGGCCCTCGAGGATCGCGCCGCGGCCCACGCCGAGGCGATCGGGCGGGCGAGCGCCGCGGAGGCATCGCGATGAGGGGCGAGGTGGACGTCTGCGTGGTGGGATCCGGCGCCGGCGGCGGTGCGCTGGCCTGGTGGCTGGCGAAGGCGGGCGCGCGGGTGGTGGTGCTGGAGAAGGGCCCGTACCTGGACCTCGCCGACTTCGCCAAGCACGACGAGATCGCCGTCACCCGCGGGGGCATGTTCGTGCCCCCGCCCACAATGGAGCCGCACCTCGTCCAGGATCGGCCCGACGGCCCCTTTCGCAGGACCGACGACGGCTGGATCGCCAACTGCGTCGGCGGCGGCACCGTGCACATGAGCGGCTACTTCCTCCGCCTCCACCCCGACGACATGCGCCAGCGCAGCGTCTACGGCCAGGCGGAGGGGAGCAGCGTGGAGGACTGGCCGGTCTCGTACCAGGAGCTCGAGCCCTGGTACGAGCGCGCGGAGATGCTCCTCGGCGTGAGCGGCGACGCCTCCCGCAACCCCTTCGAGCCGCCGCGGCTCAAGCCCTACCCGCTCCCGCCGCTGAAGAATCACCCGATCACCGATCGCCTGGACGAGGCAGCGGCACGGCTGGGCTGGCATCCCTACCCCACGCCGCGGGCGGTGCTCTCCCGGCCCTACGACGGCAGGCCCGCGTGCAACTACTGCGGACACTGCGGCAACTTCGGCTGCTGGAACGGATCCAAGGCGAGCGTGCTCGCCACCTTCGTCCCCAAGGCCCTCGCCACCGGCAGGTGCCGGATCGTCCCCAAGGCGATGGTGACGGAGGTGGTCGCCGGGGGCGACGGCAGGGTGAGGGGCGTGCGCTGGCTGGACGAGGGGGGCGCGCTCCACGAGCTGGAGGCGAGGGTGGTGGTGGTCTCCTGCTCCACCATCGAGTCCGCGCGCCTCCTCCTCAACTCCAGGTCGAAGCGGTTCCCACACGGACTCGCCAACGGCGAGGGGCAGGTGGGCCGCAACCTCTGCTTCTCGGCGAACGCGTCGGTGCTCGCGGAGCTCCACCGGGACGGCGGCGGCAAGGGGATCCCGGGCCTCATGGAGGGCCGCGGCGCCTGGCTGGGCCGCAGCCTTCAGGATTTCTACGTCACCCCCGGGGAGGCCATGCCGAAGGCGGGCACGCTGCGGTTCGACATCGTCCCCCCGAACCCGATCGCCAACGCGCAGATGGCGTCGATGAGCGTCGATCCGCCGCTGTGGGGCAGGGCGCTGCAGGCGGAGATGCAGCGGCGCTTCCACGAGTCGCGCACCATCGCGGCGGAGATCTTCGCGGAGTTCGTGCCGATGTCCTCCTCCTACGTGGACGTCGATCCGGACGTCCGCGACCGCT
This sequence comes from Vulgatibacter sp., assembly GCA_035565615.1. GTDB lineage: Bacteria > Myxococcota > Myxococcia > Myxococcales > Vulgatibacteraceae > Vulgatibacter. Next base: position 5,517 of record DATMSB010000021.1, read on the forward strand.
ACGGCCTCCCCGTCGCCCGCATCCGGATCCGCCACCACCCGTACAACGTCCACGCCGCCGGCTTCCTCGCCGATCGCGCCGCCGACCTCTTCCGCGAGATGGGCTGCGACAAGGTGTGGGTTCGCTCGCGCCTGGGCACCACCTGGGTGCTGCAGCACGGGGGGACCCGCTTCGGTGACGATCCCCGCAAGTCGGTGCTCGACCGCAACTGCCGCGCCCACGAGGTGCCGAACCTCTACGTGGTGGACGGCGGCTTCATGCCCACCTCCGGCTCGGTGCCCACCACCCTCACCATCCAGGCCAACGCGCTCCGGGTCGCCGAGCACCTGGCGGAGCGCTTCCGCCGCCGGGACGTCTGAGGGCGCCGTCGGTCGGTCCGAGGTCACTCGCCGGAAGGCGCGCCTCGACCCGGTCGCGAAAAGGAGGAGACTCCGCTCCTTCGGCTCAGCGCAGGGTGACGACCACGGTCCGCGACGAGCCCGGCTCGAGGTGGACGTCGATCTCCCGGCGCAGGTCCAGCTCCTCGTGGGTGAAGACGAGCTGGTGGTCGCCGGCGGCGACCTCGAGATCCGCGATGGGCGTGCGCCCGGCGAGGAGGGTCCCGTCCAGCTCGACCTGGGCGCTGGGCCAGGAATGGAGCGAGACCAGGGCCGTCTCCCTGCGGACCTCGGAGGCGGCCGTCGCCGGCGAGGATCCGGGCAGGAGCGCGAACGCGGCGCCGCCGCCGATCGCGAGGGCGGCGGCCGCGCCCGCCGAGACCAGCGCGCGCTTGCGCCACCTGCCGCGGCGCTCCACCGCCGGCGCCTCCGCGGGGCCGGGGAGGGCCACGGTCGCCACGTCCTGCATCCGCACCGTGTGCTGATCCCGATCGTCGAAGCCGGCGGCGGCGAGCTGGCGCGCCACGTGATCCGCCCTCGCGGCGGGGCGGAGCTCGTCGACGAACGCCTCGCGCATCCACGCGGCGAGCTGGGGGGCGTCGGTCCCGGGGCCCAGGGCGTGGAGCAGCCGCGACAGCTCCTTGTGCATCTCGGCGGCGCCGGGGTGGCGGTCCTCGGGGCGGGGCGCGAGCGCCCGCATCGTCACGTCGTCGAACGCCGCGAGGGAGGGATCGATCGCCGAGGGAGGCTTCACGTTCCCCTCGCGCAGCCTGCCCAGCACCTGCTCGTCGCTGCCGCGGCCATGGGGCGGCTCGCCGACGAGGCTCTCGTAGAGGACGCAGCCGAGGGCGTAGAGATCGGTCCGGGCGTCGACGGGATCGCCGCGGAGCTGCTCCGGCGCCAGGTAGCTCGCCTTGCCCAGGAGCGGCGCGCCCTCGCGGCCGCCCTGCCAGCCGACCGCCCGGGAGATGCCGAAGTCGGTGAGCTTCACCGCGCCGTCGTAGGAGACGAGGACGTTCTGGGGGGAGACGTCGAGGTGGACGACGCCCCGGTGCTCGCCGTCGGGGCCCTGAAAGCCGTGGGCGTACGCGAGGCCCTTGGCGACCTCCGCCGCCACGAAGAGCGCGAGCTCCCGCGGCAGATGCCCCCGCACCTCCGCCGCCCGGCGCAGGACCTGGGCGTAGTTCTGCCCGTGGACATGCTCCATCGCGAGGAAGTACTGGCCGTCGACCTCGCCGAACTCGAAGACGCTGGTGACGTTGTCGTGGCTCAGGGGGAGCGCGATCCGCGCCTCGTCCACGAAGTGTCGGAGGAAGGAGGGATCCTCGGAGGCGCCGGCCCGGATGCGCTTGACCACGAGGATCTTCGCGGCGCCCCCCGGGGCGTCGAGCCGCGCGCGGAAGACCTCCGCCATCCCGCCGGCTCCGACACGCGCGAGGAGCTGGTAGCGACCGAACCTCTCCGACATCGCCTCGCAGCCTAGCGGATGCCCCAGGGGCGATCCAGTTGCCGGCCGATCGCAGCCAAGCTTGCGGAAATCCCTGCCTTTTCCGCCCTCGGCGGGCGGCCGATCGGGCGTGTGGTCTCGAGGCCACACCACGGGCAAGAGCCGATGATCACGAGGGGAATCGGTCGATCGACCGATGGCGCACGCCGTCCGGCGTGGTCTGCAGACCACAGCCGCCCCACCGAAGGGCCGTCGGAAAGCCGGGTATTTCGAGAATTTGCGTTGGTCTGGACGCTGGCGTACTTCTGGCAAGGAAGCCCCAGTGACACGGACTGGAGGATCCAGATGAAGCTCCACAAGCAGGTGCTGACGAGTCTCTTCTTCGCGAGCGCCCTCGTGCTCGCCGCCCCCGCCGGCGCGGCGAACCAGGGGGGCGAGTGCGCCAACGGGTTGTGCGGGACGCCGCAGGAGGACGGCGGCGGCTGCGGGTGCGGCTGCGGCTGCTCCATCCTCGTCAACATGACGGACATGGGCGACACCTACTCGTCGTCCGACGACTTCGACGGCGACGGCTTCGAGGACGACTTCGACAACTGCCCGTTCGTCGCCAACCGCGACCAGCGCGACAGCGACGGCGACGGCGTCGGCGACGCCTGCGACAACTGCCCGAACCTCGCGAACCCCGACCAGGCCGACGCGGACGGCGATGGCGTGGGCGACGCCTGCGATCCCGACATCGACGGCGACGACGTCCCCAACGACTCGGACAACTGCCCCACCGTCTACAACCCGTCCCAGAAGAACACCACGGGCGCCGAGACCGGCGACGCCTGCAACCCCGCGCGCCTCGAGGCCTGCCGCAACGACATGGACGCCGACGGCTGCCAGGAGGCGGACGAGGACGGCGACGGCATCCCCGACGCGATCGACAACTGCCCGGGCAATTACAACCCCGGCCAGGAGGATCTCGACGGCGACGGCGTGGGCGACGCCTGCGACCCCGACATGGACGGCGACCTCGTCCTCAACCACCTGGACAACTGCCCCGAGGCGGAGAACTCGGATCAGGCCGACAAGGATCACGACGGCATCGGCGACGCCTGCGACGACGAGGAGTGCTACGTCTTCGACCCCTGGGACAAGTCCGCCTGCCTCGACCCCCTCGAGACCTTCCAGGTCGGCGGCCTCGCCCTCGGCTTCCTGGACGGCAGCGGCGGCGCCAAGGACGTGAAGGCCTTCGAGCTTCGCCTCCTCGCCAACCGGAAGGACGCGACCATCGACTACACCTGGCGCATCGCCAAGAAGCCGAGCGGCTCGGCGGCGGAGCTGAAGAACGCCATCGGCACCGTCGACACCTCGAACGGCGGCTGGGAGTACAAGTACGCCGAGGGGAGCGCGAAGCCGCAGCTCATCCCCGACGTTCCCGGCACCTACCTACTCGAGGTGACGGGCGAGCTCCGGGACGGCGACGAGGTCTACGGCGAGGACGCGCCCACCACCGCCAAGTTCGCGCTCACCATGCACCTCGGCGCCGAGTCGGCCAACGGCAAGGCGGATTCGGCCTCGAGCTGCAGCACCGGCGTCGGCGGCACGTCGCTCGCGGGCCTCACGCTGGTGGGCCTGGTCCTCGCGGGCCTGCGGCGCCGCCGGAAGTGATCTCGATTCCCGCGAGGGTCGGACCTTCGGACGCCCGCCGCGCGGGCGGGGATTGAACCCGAACCGGGGGCCCGGTCGACGCTGCGGCCGGGCCCCCTCTTTCTTTCGATGGCCATGAGAGTTCGACCGCGCCTCCTCCTCGCCCTCCCCCTCGTCGCCGCCTGCACCGATGCGGGGCTCGAGGCGATCCAGCCGCCGCCACCGGCCCCCGTGGACGACAAGCTCGCGATCGAGGGCCGGGTGTGCACGCGGATCCCCAAGGACGAGCTCTTTCCGGTGAAGATCCTCTTCGTGATCGACACCTCGAACTCCATGGCGATCACCGATCGCGAGTCGCAGGCGGCGCGGGCGGTCTTCCAGGTGATGGATCGCTACCGCGGCAACCCCTCGGTGAAGTTCGGGGTGATCGCGTTCGACTCCCGCACCACCTACCTCACCTTCGACGACACCGGCGCGCCCGGGTTCACGGCCAGCCCCGACCTCGGCGCGATCGACGCCCGCCTGCGCGCCCCCGATCTCGCCACCGACTACCAGGGCGCCCTCGCCGGCGCCTACGCCACGCTCTTTCGGGACATGTCCCGCAGCAGCCCCGAGGAGCGCTCCCGCTCCAAGTACGTCGTGATCTTCTTCAGCGACGGCAACCCCGATCCCCAGTGCTTCGCCGATCCGGCCCGCTCTGCGGACGAGCCCTTCATCTGCGATATCCCCCGGGATCGGTGGCCGAGCACCGTGAACCCGCCCCCCGGCTACTCGATGGCGGAGTTCCAACAGTTCTTCGCCGACATGGAGTACGGCAAGGACTACAACACCGACGAGCAGATCGTGGGGAAGGTCCAGGAGATCATGGATCTCCAGGAGATGTTCGAGGTGGCCGAGCTCCGCTTCCACACGGGCTTCCTCTTCGACCCCTCCGTGATGGACGGGCCCTTCAGGGAGGCGTTCCAGCTCGACCGCGATCAGGGCATCGCGCTGATGACCGCCATGAAGGACGCCGGCGGCGGCACCTTCACGGAGTTCACCTCGGGCGCGGCGATCTCCTTCCTCAACGTGAACTACGCCTCGGTGAAGAAGCCGTACGGCCTGAAGAACCTCTTCGCCTTCAACGCCAACGCCGAGACGCTCACCGGGTTCCTGCGGGTCGACAGCGACGCCGACGGGATCGCGGACGAGGAGGAGCGGCTCCTCGGCTCGTGCCCCTTCGACGTCGCCGGCCGCGCCTGCGCCAGGGGCAACGGCGTGGACACGGACGGCGACGGCTACTCCGATCTCTTCGAGCTGCGCATGCGGGCGTGGGGCTTCGACCCGCTCGCGCCGGCGCCGATCCCCTGCGACATGCCCGGCCTCGACACCGACGGCGACGGGCTCCTCGACTGCGAGGAGGAGGTGCTCGGCACCCGATCCGACTCCTTCGACACCGACGGCGACGGGATCCCCGACGGGCTGGAGTTCCGCTACGGCCTCGATCCCCTCGACCCCGTGGACGCCATCGGCGACCTCGCCTCCTCCGGCGTGCGCAACGTCGACGCCATCCTGCGCAACGGCACCCCCCTGGTGCGCGAGCCCGCCGGCAACCCGCTGCCCCACTACCGCTACGACATCAGCGACGAGGGAGAGCAGCCGGACGGGCGGATCTGCTACTCGTTCCGGGTGGAGAACATCACCCTCCTCACCACCTCGGCGGCGACGGCGGAGCGCAAGGGCAAGAACCGGATCTGGCTGCAGTTCCTCGAGGGGCCTCCCAACGATCCGCGGGATCGCGGCACCATGCGCCGCGCCTGCGTGGAGGCCCGTTACGTGGAGCCCTTCCTGAAGCGGCCCGCCGGCGGCGTGGTGCGGCTGGAGGACGAGGACTTCGTCGATCCCCTCGATCTCGACCGGGAGGTCGAGTGCGTGGGCGCCGAGTACTAGGTCGATTTCTAGGAAAATTTACATCCTCTGCTAGAGTCCAAGGCCCCATGAAGCCTCGCTCGCACCTCGTCTGGCTATTGCTCCTGGTGCTTGGTGCTTGCACCGAGAGCGACCTGGTCGGGCAGGCCCCTCCCCCCAAGCGGCCCATCGACAACAAGCTCACCGTGACGGGATCCTTCTGCACCGAGGATCCGCTCGCGGTCGAGTTCCCGGTGAAGATCCTCTTCGTCGTCGACACCTCGCAGTCGATGGACGTCACCGATCCCCCCGACCCGGCGAACAACAACGAGTCGGGCAGGTTGCGGGCGGTGCTCGACGTGATCGACGACTACGCGGGGATCCCCGGCGTCGAGGTGGGCATCGTCGTCTTCAACGGCACGGTGGCCGACACCACCCAGGGCTTCCGCCCCATCGTGGAGCCGGAGGACGTGGCCTCGGTGGTGGCCGCCGCCGCGAACCTGAACTTCGCCGGCGGGAAGACCGACTACGCCGCCGCCCTGGATCTCGCCTACCAGGCCATCGTCACCGACACGAAGCAGGCCGACGACAAGATGCGGGCCCGCTCCAAGTACGTGATGATCTTCCTCTCGGACGGCATGCCGGACCCCTACATCACGCCGGACGAGGCGATGGAGATGGTGAAGCGCATCCAGGATCTGGAGCGCGAACGGCGCCTCGCCGAGCTCCGCGTCCACACCATCTACCTGTCGGGCCGCACCCCCGCCTGGCTGCAGCGGCAGCCGGAGGCGCTCCTGCGCGACATGGCGCGGGTGGGCAACGGCTCCTTCCGCAACGTGGCCAACGGGGAGTCGATCAACTTCCTGGACATCGACTTCACCTCCTTCCGCCGCCTCTTCACCATGAAGCGCTTCACCGTCTCCAACGTGAACGCGCTCCCCTTGCGCGATCCGGCGCTCGCCGTGGACTCCGACGGCGACGGCATCCCGGACGTGGAGGAGCTGCGGATCGGCACCGATCCCACCCTGCGCGACACCGACGGCGACGGCTTCGGCGACTTCCTCGAGCACCGCCTGCGCAACGCCGGCTTCGATCCGCTGGATCCGACGGACGCAGACTGCGCCGTCACCGAGGACGACGACTTCAACCGGAGGGACGACGACGGGGACGGGCTCCTCAACTGCGAGGAGCGCTTCCTCGGCACCAACCCGCGGCTCATCGACTCGGACGCGGACGGGATCCCCGACTGGATCGAGGTGAGGGCGGGCACCAGCCCCATCGCCGACGATCGGCTCGGCGATCTCGATCGAGATGGCCGCACCAACGGCGACGAGGTGCGGGACCACACCGATCCCAACCACCCCGACGCGGATCAGACCGCCTTCCTGCGCTACCGGTACGACATGCGCCAGACCGAGATCCGGGAGAGCCGGGTGTGCTGGGACTTCAGCGTCTCGAACGTCTCCCTGGTCTCCACCATGGCGACCCCCGGCCTGGACGAGGGGTGGAACGAGATCCACCTCGTGCTCGCCCAGGCCCCCGCCGACGCGCCGGGCGACTACGGCGAGTTCCGGATGGCGTGCGTGCGGGCGCGATACCGGCTCCCCGAGGACATGAAGTGGCCGGGCAACGGCCGGGTGTCCCTCCAGGAGAGCGACTTCAAGCGGGTGGGCGTGGTGGGCGACCCCGACGCCTTCGATCCCGCCCGCGACTGCGTGACCCCATGAGAGGCGAGATGTACGCGAGAAGAATCCTGATGGCGGCCTTCCTCGCCCTCGCGGCCTGCGGCGGCGAGGATCCCGAGGGCGGCGACGGCGGCGAGGGCGGCGCCGGCGGACGGGACGGCCGCATCCCCTGCACGATCGGGGAGAACCGCGAGCCCTCCTCCGCCGCGGACCTCGAGCTGGGCGAGAGCCGCTCGGGTCACACCTGCCCGCGGCGCGACGTGGACTGGTTCCGCTTCGTCGTCCCCCAGGGCCAGCCGCTGGTGACGATGGAGGTCGGGTACTCGGAGGGGGCCATCAGCTCCGTCTCCCTCGCGTACGAGATCTACCGGGAGGGCGACCTGGAGACGCCGGTGGCGTCGGCGGCGGACGCCGACACGAGCGATCGCCGCTCCATCCTGCGCCGGCGGCACTTCCTGGGCGCCGAGGGTGGCACCTTCCTGGTGCGGATCCGCGACTCGGCCGACGCGGCGGACGACGCGAGGAACGCGTGGACGATCCAGGTCACGGCCGAGGCGGAACCGGATCCCAACGAGCCGAACGACTCCTGCGCGAACGCGACCGAGCTGGACGAGTCGGGCGGCGGCGCGATCTCGTACGAGGCGGACACCGACGCCTTCTCCTTCGACGTGGAGGCCTCGCAGGTGGTCGAGGTGCGGGCCCGCTCCGAGGCCACCAAGGTCGCCCTGCAGGTCTCGCTCTACGACGCGGAGGGGAGGTTCCTCGACACCCGCTCCGATCCGCTGCGCGGCGCCGCCAACGACGTGCTCCTGCGCCGCGCCGTCTCCACCTCGGGCAAGGTCTGCGTGGTGGTGGAGGACGTCGACGGGACGGCGGCCGATCCCGAGGTCCCCTACACCATCGAGGTCCGGCTGGTCGACGAGCCCGATCCGAACGACGTCGGGACCCGGAACGACACGCCTGCGGCCGCGACCTCCCTCGGCCGCGGCGGCACCCGCACCGGCTCGATCTTCTCCCCGGGGGATCTGGACTGGTTCCGCGTGGACGCCGACGCCGGCGAGCTCCTCGACGTCGAGGTGACGTGCGACGACTGCGCCTTCGACCTCGCGGTGGATCTCGTCTACGGCCACGAGGCGTCGCCCTGCTCCGGGACCGACTCCTGCGACTACCTGCTCACGTCGAAGGCCTGCGCCGACGGGAAGTCCTGCGCCTCCGGCGTGTGCCGGGAGGCGGACGGCGCGTCCGTCTGCGCGGAGAGCTGCAACGCCGACTCCGACTGCCCGTCGTTCCAGTGCCAGCAGGCGGGCGGCGTGAAGGCGTGCGTGGGCGGCGCCGTCTGCGTGCCGGAGGGCGCCGGCGGACGCTGCGGGGTGGTGCAGTACGGCGAGGTGGCGACCTCCCGATCGTCCCAGCAGATCGCGTTCTCGCAGCCGGTCCTCCGCGGCCCGGTGTGGATCCTGATCCACGACTTCCGCGACGACGACTGGTCGGACGGCACCTACGAGCTGAAGGTCTCCCTCCGCGAGGATCCGGATCCCAACGAGCGGGGCGGGACCCTCAACAACTTCTACATGCCCTACACCGACGTCACCAACCTCCAGGACGTCCTGCGGCGGGGCAAGGGGAGGGCGACGCCGGCGCCGTGGCAGGACGTGGTGGAGATCGACGACGACACGGACGAGGAGGTGGTGATCGCCAAGGAGGCCTCCGGCTTCGGCTGCATCGGCTTCACCGCCGACGTGGACGTGTTCCGCATCCAGGGCGGCAACCCCTGCGTGGCCCCCGACGAGACGGATCCCGCCAAGCGGCGGGTGAACTGCGGGATGACGTTGGAGGTGAGCCGCCCGGCGGGCGGCGACATGAACCTCACCTGGTTCATCATGAACGAGAACATGGGCGCCCGGGCGTCCTTCTCCGAGTCCACCCTGGCCGATCCGATCTTCGGCGACGCCGCCTGCGTCGGGACCCAGGCGCGGGAGTGCAACGTCTACAACGCGAACGACCAGGGGGATTACCACGTGGTGGTCTACGACTCGGGCCTCGACCACTGGGACCCCGACGGCGACCACTGCTACACCTGGAAGATGACGGCCAACGTGGTGCCCGGCTGCCCCGAGAGCTGCCCCTTCACCCACCCGATGAGCGAGCTATGCACCTGCGAACCACCTGCGCCTTGATCGCGGGCGTCCTCGCGCTGGCCTCCTGCGAGGCGCAGCGGCCCGAGCCCATCGGCGAGCCGGGGACCGGCGGGACCGGTGGCGGCGCCGGCGGGGCCGGGGGAGGGTCGCCCTGGACCTTCTCCACCGTCGACGCCGAGGCGGACACCGGGCACCAGGCCGAGCTGCGGGTCGCGCCGGGCGGGGGCCTCGCCGCGGCCTGGTACCGCAACACCGGCCGGCAGGGGATCTGCCAGCTCCCCGACCGGGAGCCCGCGCCCACCGACGTGTGGGAGGTGGTCTACGGCGAGGAGCGGGACGGCGCGTTCGCCACCGAGGTGGTGGCGGAGGTGGAGCTCGTGGGCAGGCCCACGGGCCTGTCGCTCGCCTTCGACGGATCCGGCGCGCCCATGGTCGCGTACATGGGCGGCCAGCCCGCCCAGTACCGCTGCGGCGGCACCGACTCGATCCTCTCCACCCGCGGCGGGGGCTCGTGGACCCACGCCACCATCGACGCCGACGGCGCGGTTCCCGCGATGATCTTCGACGAGGACGTGGCCTTCTGCGCCGACTACCAGGACGCCTGCAACAGGGGCGACGTGGTGGGCCTGTGGCCGGCGCTGGGCATGGCGGACGGCTCGCCGCTCCTCGCCTACCGCGACATCCACTTCGGCTTCGGCGTGGATGCCGAGGAGAAGGCGGATCTGCAGCTCTGGTGGAACGGGAGCCTGGTGACCGCCGAGGCCACCTCCGGCGGCGGGCAGTTCACCCGCCTCGCGGTGGACGGCGCCGGCGGCGTCCACATCGCGCACTACAACCAGCACAAGCTCTCCAGCGCGATCCCGAACGTGAGCACGGAGGGCATCTGGATGCTCCACTTCGAGGGAGGCGCGTGGTCGCGGGAGAAGGTGGTGCCCACCACGCCGGTGGGAGAGACCCTCGCCCTCGCCGCCTCCGGGGCGATCGTGGGGCTCGCCTGGCACGAGCCCCAGGCGGGCGTGGTCCGCTACGCGGAGCGCAGCGGCGACGGCTGGGCGGCGCCGCAGGTGGTGGACAACCGCGGCCGCACCGGGCTGTCGCCGTCGCTGGCGTTCGACGCCGACGGAAACCCCGCGCTGGCCTACCGGCGCTGCGGGCCCGCGGGCCAGTCGGGCGCCGACTGCACGGCCGCCGACGACGCGCTCCGCTTCGCCGTCCGCACGGGCGACGGATGGAAGGCCGTCACGGTCCGCAGCGACGAGGGCCGACAGGAGGGCCTCTCCACCTCGCTGGTCTTCGACCCCGAGGGGCGCCCGGCGATCCTCTTCCAGGAATCCTACTTCGACGCACAGGAGGGGACGGTGCTCAGGCGCCTCGTCCTCGCCAGGGGAGAGCTGCCATGAGCCTGCGACTCCTGCTCGCCGCCGCCGCGATCTGCGCCCTCGCCACGGCCTGCGACTCGGGGCCTTGCGGCGAGGCGCCGAACGAGCTGGGCGGCTCCGTCTCCGAGCTCTACGACATCGAGGTGGACGACGTCCGCGCCCGTCGCATCGACGACGAGGTGGTGACCGTCGAGTACTTCCACGGCGAGAACGTGGTGACCAAGGTGGTGGCCAACGTCCGCGGCTTTCGCAAGGGCGCGGCCTTCCCCTTGCGCGACGGATCGATCTACCGGGTGACGTCGCCGGAGACGCAGTTCCCCGAGCGCATCGAGGCCGGCGCCGTCACCTTCGAGTCGGATCTGGAGGAGGGGAAGGAGGTCTCGGGCTGCTTCAACGCCCGCTTCCGCATGGACGACGGCAGCCAGCGCACCATCAAGGGCGCGTTCGAGACCACGCTCGAGGCGGGGTTCTAGTCGATGCGCCGCGCCGCCCCCACGCTCCTCTTCGCCGCCCTGGCGCTGGGCTGCACCGACGCGGCCCTCTACGGCGACGCGCGGCAGCTCGAGCCCAACGAGGTGGAGCTCTCGGGGAGCATCTGCACCTCGGATCCCAACGATCTGGGCTTTCCGGTGAAGGTGCTGCTCCTCGTCGACACCTCGGTGAGCGACGCCGAGTACGTGGCGCAGCGCGGGGCGTCGGTGGAGCGGCTCCTGCGCACGTACGCGGGGCCGGAGACGAGCTACTCGGTGATCCGCTACTCCGCCCGGGCGAGCGGCACGCAGGGCTCCTCGAGCCGCCCCCCCTGCTCCCTGCAGAACCTCACGCCCGACGGCTTCACCCGCAGCCTCGAGGACGCAGCCCTCGGCGTGCAGTGCACCCACGCGGCTGGCAGCGGCCGCGACTGGAGCGAGGCGCTGTCGCTGGCGGAGAGCGTGATCACCGGCGACATCCTCACCACCAGCATCGGCAAGCGCTCGCGCACCAAGTACGTGGTGGTCCTCTTCACCAACGGCGCGCCCACCCATTCCCTTCGGCAGGAGTGGTGCGCGAGCCGCAGCCCCGCCCTCACCGGCCAGACCTGCGTCTCACGGTACGAGGAGGCGTTCTGCAGCGGGATGACGCCGGCGCCCCAGGACTGCGAGCGGGCCCAGTACTCCAAGCTGGTGCGCGGTATGCGCGACTTCGCGCGGGAGGCCGGCGTCCAGGAGTTCCACTTCCACGCGATCTACCAGCGGGATCCGGACCTGGCCTCGATGCCGGGCTCGGTGGACGACTCCACCGCGGTCTCGCTGCTCGGCGAGATGACGATGGTGGGCGGCGGCACGCTGTACCGGTTCCCGGGCCCCGCGATCTGCGGCGACGAGAGCGGCGGCGTCGGCTGCCTCTTCTCGTCGGTGGACCTGCGCAGCACCGAGGCGGTCTTCCGCAGGCGCCAGCTCATCGTCACCAACCGCAACGCCCACGCGGGGCCCTCGGGGATCGAGGTGGACAGCGACGGCGACGGCCTCCCCGACCGGATCGAGCTCGAGCTGGGGACCTCGCCCACGACGCGCGACACCGACGGCGACGACCTCTCGGACCTGGTGGAGCACATGCTCCGCTCCCAGGGGCTCGATCCGCTCCGCAACGAGCTCACCGATCCCGACGGCAACTGGCCGAAGGAGTGCCCGCTCCCCGGCAGCGGCAACCCGGCGGCGTTCCCGCCCGACAGGGACGGCGACGGCGACGGCCTCACGGATTGCGAGGAGGCGCTCCTGCGCACCGAGGCGACCCTCTTCGACTCGGATCACGACGGGATCCCCGACCTGCTCGAGCTCGTCTACGGCACCAACCCCATCCACGACGACGCCCTCGAGGACACCGACGCCGACGGCTTCTCGAACGTGGACGAGCTGCGCATGCACCGGGATCCGCTCTCCCGGGATCGGGCCTTCGAGCGGGCCTATCGCTACGAGATCAAGAACGAGCGGCAGACGTCGGTGGTCTCGCCCACGCAGCCGTGGAACGTCACCGGGACCACCGCGACGCGCGCCTCCGATGACACGCCCGAGGGGCGGGGCACGGTCTTCTGGGAGCCGCCGGCGGATCCGTCGGCGCCGATCTCGGCGAAGAACCCCGGCTGGCTCTCCTGGCGGGCACCGGAGGATCGCGCCGGCGACGGCCCCGATCGCGGCCGGGGCCAGGGGGTGGCGGTGGGCAAGGACGGCCGATACCTTCTCCCCTCCGCCAGCGCCTCGGAGGAGGCGCCGCTGGAGCTCGAGGTGGAGGTCTACGTGGACCTTCTCCCCCGCAAGGCGGTGCGCGACGACGTGCTCCTGCGCCGCAGCGAGCGGTTCTGCCTCGACTTCGCCGTGTACAACGTGCGCCTGGTGCCGACCCTCGAGCTGGACGACGGCACCCCCGCCGGCACGAACTTCGTGGACGTCTTCCTCTCCGAGGTGCCGAGCAACAACCCCACCGGCGCCGGCGTGGTGCGGGTGGCCACCTTCCCGGTGGAGTACGATCCCGACGCGACGAAGGGGCGGAGGATCGCCGTCGAGGATCGCGACCTGCTGCTCTTCGGCGACTGAGTAGCCTCGGGCCCCGGCGTGGCGCCGGAGGGCAAGGGCGCCGGATCGCAGGGCGGGCCGCCGCCCCCGCGACGACGTCGAGCTCGGGTGGCTCGGTTCGCCCCGCGAGCGGTGTCTCGGCCCGCGATCAGGGGCCGTACAGCACGGTGCCGTTCACACCCACGAGGTGGAAGAGCGGCCTCGACTCCTCCGTCTCGGGATCCACCACCCAGCGGCCCCACACGGCCTCGAGGCGGCGGTCGGTGGCGGCGGGATCGATCGGCGTCGCGCGGCTGCCGTTCAGGTGGAGGACGGTGCCGCCCCAGCCCACGATCCAGGCGTTGCCCATGGACGTGCCGAAGATCCCTCGGAGGAAGACCTTCGGGGATCCCGGGATCGGCTCCAGCTCCTCGTCGCCGTTCGCCCGGAGGATGATCCCGTCCAGGCCCACGGCGTAGAAGCGATCGGCGTCGATCCCCCATACCGCCCGTAGCGGCTGGTTGACGCCGTCGATGCGCTGGCGCGACCAGCCGCCGTCCTCGGTGGAGCGGAGCAGCAGCCCCAGGTTGCCCACCGCCACGGCGCGGCCGCCGCCGTCCACGAAGAGGCCGTTGATGGTCTCCAGGGTGGGGCCGTCCTCGAGCAGCGTCCACCCCGCCTCCTCGTCGTGGGAGAGGATCGTCCCGCTCTGGCCCACGGCGTAGAGCCTGCCGCCGCCGCCGGCCACGGCGTTCAGATCGAGGTCGGTGGGCGAGGGCTCGAGCCTCCACTCCGGGAGGATCTCGTCGGGATCCTCCTCGGGGAGGGGCGTTCGCTTCGAGTAATGGAGGATGGTGCCCCTGGTGCCCACCACCCAGACGTCGTCCGCGGCCCGACCCCACACGCTGCGCAGGTCCTCGTCGGTGAGCGGCTCCGCCACCTCCCAGCGCCCCTCGTGGAGCCTGGCGACGAGGCCCTTCTCCCCCACGGCCCAGACGACGCCGTCGCGGTCGCCCCAGACCGAGAAGAGGTTGCCGGCCGGCGCGTCGGGCGCGTCCACGGGCCGGAAGAAGGCGCCCTGGATGGGCGCGCCGTCGTTGGGGATGGGGATGGGAGGCTTCGACGTCTCGCAAGCGGTGACGAGCAGCGCGAGGAGCGCCACGAAGCAGGATCTCATGGGAACCACCGTACAACTTTTGACAGGGTTACCATCCCACTCTACGATAATTTTCAAAGATTTCTTTCAAACCGACCCTGCAGGGAGCGCAAGCGTGCTCGAACTAATCAAGTCCGGCGAACCCTTTCTGTTCGCGAACATGGCCGTCCTCCTGGTGGGCATCGCCCTCTCGGCCCAGCGCTTCCACAGCCTCTGGATCAAGTACGGCGGGAGCGTCGACGACATGCTGCGGCAGGTGCTCGGCTTCGTGGAGTCGGGCAGCTACGCCAAGGCGATCCAGGTGTGCGGGACGAAGGACCACCCCCTCAACGCGATCTTCAAGGCGGCCCTCACCCGGGCCAACCGCTCCGAGCGCGAGATCCGCCGGGCGGTCGAGGCGGCGGCGGTGGACGAGATCCCGAAGGTCCGCAAGGGCACGGCCTACATGCCGCAGCTCTCCAACATGGCGACGCTGCTCGGCCTCATCGGCACCATCCGCGGCCTGATCGAGTCGTTCAGCGGCATGGAGGGCGGCGACGCCGCCACCCGGCAGGCGGCGCTGTCGAAGGGTATCTCCATCGCCTTCTACAACACCTACTTCGGCCTCGTGGTGGCCGTGGTGATCATCGCCGCCTACATGGTGATCCTCGGGCGGCAGAACAAGGTGATCGGCCAGATGGAGATCGGGTCCGCCAAGCTGGTGGACACGCTCCTGCTCCGCCAGGCGCTCAACAACGACGACAGGGCCGCCTGACGATGAGCGCCTTCGGCGGCTCCGCCAAGCGCGCCTTCGGCGGAGGCTCGTCCGTCTTCGGCAGCGAGGGTTCAGACGACATCTCGGTCGACCTGAACCTCACGCCGCTGATGGACGTGATGAGCAACATCCTCTTCTTCCTGATGGCGTCCTTCGGCGCGGCGGTGATCTCCTTCGTGGCGGTCTCCGTGCCGGTCCAGTCCGACTCGCCGGGCGCCCCGCCGAAGGCCGACTCGGTGATGGTGAACCTCCGGGTGATGCCGGACGAGTACCGGCTCTCCATCTCGAACGAGCTCGTGGAGCAGGAGAGGCTGGACGCCCACCGCAAGGTGCTCCCCAAGGTGAACGGGAAGTACGACAACGAGAAGCTGAAGGCGCTCCTCTACCAGATCAAGCTCGACTTCCCGGCCAGCGACACGCTGATGATCGTGCCGAGCGAGACGACGGTCTACGAGGAGATCATCCGCATCATGGACGCCGCCCGCGAGCACACCGAAGGCGGAAAGAGGATCCGCGTGCTGCCCAAGGTGGTGGTCGCCGATCTGGTCAAGGCCGAGCCGGCCGAGTAGGAGCCAGCGATGTCCTCTGGCGGTGCCAACGAATACGACGTCCCGCTCAACCTAGTGGCGCTCATCGACGTCCTCACCAACCTCCTCTTCTTCCTGATGGTCGGCTTCGTCGCCCAGGAGGTGCAGGTGAAGAACGCCGATCGGATCCAGCTCCCCACCTCGAGCACCAAGGCGGAGATCGAGCTGTCGGTGGCGGTGGCGATCACCGCCGACGAGATCCTCATCGACCACGTGCCGGTGGCGCGGGTGGTGAACGGCCAGATCGACGCCCCCAAGGAGGGCGAGAAGATCGTCCCCATCTACGACCGCCTCAACACGCTGCGCGCGGCGCGGCAGGCGGAGACCGCCGGGCTGTCGAAGGACGACGACGTCGTCTTCCTGCTCGCGGACAAGACGGCGCCCTTCACCCTGCTGGCGCCCGTGATGAAGACCGCGGCGATGGCCGGCTACCCGAACTTCCGCTTCGCGGTGGTGAAGGAGTAGCGACGCCGGCCTGCGGAGGGGCCGCGCCCCTCCCGCGGCGCAGCGCTTCGTCGGCCGCGCCCCAAGCGGGGGTGGAAGGGCCGTGCGGTAAGAGGGAGGATGATTGCCGCACCTAGGGGGTGTGACATGTCGAAGTCCGTCGAGTTTCTGTGCAGGAGGCTTCGTTCCCCGGGGTCGCTCGCCTATGTCTCTATCGCCCTCGCGTGGATTCTCGTCACGGGCTGCTCGCTCTCGGAACCACCAGAAATCGGGCGGCACCGACGGTATCTCGGCGAGCTGGTCACGATGCAGGTCAGAGAGCCCAAAGTCCACGTCGGAAGCTTCTCCTACGTCGACGTCTCGATAGATTCAGGCTCCGGACTAAAGTTCGACGAACTCTCCTTCCAAGTGGTGGAGCCGGAAGGAGGCTTCGTCTCCCAGTCGAAGGATTTCTCGTTCGAGCCGGCACGTCCGACTTTCCTCCTAGCGGCAGGATGGAGACCCGGTACCTATTCGCTGGAGGCGATCTCCGGCGCGGACGATCTGGTCGGGACGGCGTCGTACGAAGTCACCCTGGAATGGGACGATCCCGACCTGGGACCGCCGCTCGCAATCTGGGATGGATCGCGGCAGGGACCGTCACGGGATCCCTGGGAGGACGAAGAGGAAGAGGATCTCTCTGGCCCCTGCGAGCCGCAGTGGGGGATCCTGCCCTTGGTCAACAAAGTGTGGCAGTCCTTTTCGTCGACACTGCTTCGGCGAGGTTGGACCCGGCAACGGCAATGAGCCTGGCAGAAGATTGGGAAAGGCATCTCTTTTCAGGCCTCGACCAAACGGGGAACCCTTCGACCTCCAAATATTTCGATGAAGTCTCTTCGGGGAGACTGACCCTGAGCGGCGAAGTAGTTCGAGATGGTTCGGGGAATCCCACCATCGCGAGCCTTCCTGGGGAGTGGTCGGACTACTTCGAGCTGGATATCAAGAAATATCACGCCAAGCCGAAGTTCCATTACCAAGCGGCCCTCCATGCAAAAGGGCTGGCTGGCATTTCGCGAGGCGACATCGTCATTTTCGCGGTGGCTAGTCCTGATGACGTCCGTTTCCCTTGGCCTGCATACTACCATTGGAAGTATATTCCGTCAGACCTTCATCTTGGAATCGCGGTGCGGTCCATCGTGATGCCGGCAGAGGGCGATCGTCCCGGAGGAACGAGATATTCGGTGGCGGCCCATGAAATTGGTCACGCGCTTGGACTTCCAGACTTGTACCAAAATGCGCTGGACGGGTGGTACAGCCAGCGGACATCGGTCAGTAAATGGGATCTCATGGCAGATCACGGCGAGGTTCCTCATTTTACGATGGCGCAAAAGATCCGAATGGGGTGGATCGAGAAAGAGAAGATCAAGTGCATCCGGCTCCAGGCGTCCGCCGCGACCAACGAAATCGTCGACCTTCATCCGAGCGCCTGGGCGACGTGGGACCCTCCGCCGTCGAAATTCTCGGCCCTCGAGATCCGCTTGGGCGCCAGGCACAACTACATGGTCGAGCTCCGTCAAGCGGAGGATCCCTTCCAGTACATGGCGGATCAGGCTCTTCCCAACGACCGAGTTGCGCTCGTAACGGAGGTGGAGGGGCACATCCTTCCGATTGTCACGATGGCGCCCCCATGGGGCGACGGTCCAATCTTGGACGATGGGATGGAATTCTGGGCCAGCGATCCGACCGATCCGACCAACCCCTTGGCGCTCCGGATACACTCATTGTTCTTTGGTCAAGTCAACGTCATCAAGGGAACCTCATTGCGGCCCGAAATCTCGATTCGCGGGGAGGATCGGTCGTATCACAGCCCTGATCTCTTCGTGCGCAACGCGCGGAACTGGAATGGTACGGAGTGGATCGACGAGGAATGGAAGTACGATGCCTTTGCGGACAATCCAAATTGGCTTGTAGCGAACATCACGAATGAAGGTGAGGTGGACGCGCCCGGGGTGCAGGTCAAATTCGAGTTCACTCGTGCGGGCGTAGACGGAGACTGGACCCAGATCGGGGAGCTGGTGAGCGGAGACATCCCGAAAATGGGTCGACGGACGTTCGTCAGCGATCCATGGGTTCCGGATGGCGGAGCCGTGCTTCCCCGAAACCATCATTGCGTTCGTGCCACCATCGTCGGGAACCGCGACGGTTTCTATGAAGTACCCGGCTCGAATCCACCGATCGTGGAGGTCACGAAGAGCAACAACCAGGCGCGCAGCAACCTCCAGCGGATGATCTCCGAGACCGCTTCTCCTTCCACCCGGGTCGCGCAGAAGCTGGTCATCGCCAACCCCACCGATGCCGAGCGGATCATCGAGGTGGCGGTGTCGCAGACGAACGCGCTTTATCGGTCCTTCGTCGAGCATTCCTGGATGCGGCTCGCCGCGGGGGCTTCGAGGGAGGTGCTCGTCATGTCCGAGTTCGTCGGAACGGACGCCGACGGGCACTTCGACCCGGACGCGCGCCATGAGCCCAACCGGCTGATCGTGGAGGCCCACTTGCTCCCCGACGAGGTCTACGACTCCACGAGGCTCCTCGGCGGGAACCAGATCGTGGTGGTCGAGGGGCGTGCCGTCCAGTTCGGGGGACTTCAGGCGGTCGACGTGGGAGGGGAGGTGAAGGTCGGCGGAAGCGTGGTGGTGAAGAATGGGGGCGCGTACCCGCCGTCGGGCTCGGTCATCCTGACGATCGGTGGCCCGGGAGGGCTCGAGAACCGGACCTTGCCGCTGGAGAACGGGAAGTTCTCCGCGCTTCTCCCTCCCACCGGCTGGGATTGGGTCCGCGCCAACTTCGTGCCGCCCCCGGGCTACGGCGACGCCACCTCGGAGGAGATCCCCAGGCCCTGAACGACGCCCCCGCCGCGGGGACGCGCGGTCTCTAGGGAAACGGCGCCGTCGTCGCGCCGCGGCCGGTGCGGCCGGAACGCGCCATCTGCACGAGGAGCCAGAGCGCCGCCGCGAGGAAGACCAGGATCGAGGCGGCGGCGCAGGCGCGCAGGAGCATCGCGAAGGTCCCGTCCCAGCGCAGGAGCCCGGCGCCGGCGAGCAGGTAGTGCCAGTCGTGGATCGGGTCGCCGCCGAAGGGCGACACCAGAGGCAGCTCCAGGGCGCGGGCGTCGCCCACGTAGCGGGCGAGCTCGAAGAGGCTCGCGCCCAGCCACAGGAAGCAGAAGGAGATCGCGAACCAGTCCCGCTGGCGGAGGAAGACGAGGCACGAGGCCAGCGGGGCGAGCACCTGCGCCAGCGATCCGCCCAGCACGCCCATCGTCTGACCGAGGGGCATGAAGACGACGTGCCCGAGCTCGTGGATCCCGAGGTTCAGGCCCGCGAAGAAGCTGGCGTAGTCGGGGGAGCGGAGGTGGTGCAGCAGGATCCACGCACCCCACGCCACGAGGGGCGCGCGCACGAGCCAGTTGCGGCCCTGGCACCAGGCCCTCGCGTCTGCGGCGATCGTGCGGAGGATCTCACCCACGGAGGACGGGGATCCTACCAGCGATCGGTGGCGGGCGGCGCGGATCAGCCCTCGGCGCCGGGGGTCTCGCGGCTGCGGGGGTGGCGCACGTCGCGACCCTCGACGAAGTAGATCACCATCTCCGCCACGTTGGTGGCGTGGTCGGCGATGCGCTCGAGGTGCTTGGCGATGAAGAGGATCGCCATGGCCCGCTTGGTGATCCCCGGGTCTTCCTTCATCAGCTCGACCAGCTCGGAGAAGACCGTGTGGTAGAGCTCGTCCACCTCGTCGTCCCGGGCGAGGACGGCGCGGGCCTTCGCGGCGTCGCTGGCGACGAACGCGTCGAGGGCCATGGTGAGCATCTTCTCGGCGATCTCCGCCATGCGGGGGATGTCCACGTAGGGGCGGATCGGCGCCTCCTCGTTGAGCTCCATCGCCCGCTCCGCGACGTTGACCGCGAGATCGCCGATCCGCTCCAGGTCGGTGACGATCTTGAGCGCCAGGGTGATGAACCGCAGGTCGGACGCCGCCGGCTGTCGCAGCGCGAGCATGCGGATGGAGAGCTCGTCGATCTCGACCTCGAGCAGGTTGACCCGGCGGTCGTTCTCGATCACCTCGCGGGCGAGGTTCGAGTCCCGCTCGGCGAGGGCGCGCACCGAACGCACGATCGCCTGCTCGACGATGCCGCCCACCGTGAGGAGCTTCTCCCGCAGCTCCGTCAGCTCCGCCTCGAATGCCTTGTCCGTGTGGTACATGTCGCTCCCGGAGCGCTCGTCGCCGAGCCCTGCGCCGGTCCGGCGCTTCGTGGGCGTGCCCTCTTTGCGTCTTCTCGCAGCCACGGCTTCCCTGCACTTCGAGGTTCGAGTCTAGCCGAACCGGCCGGTGACGTAATCCTCGGTACGCCGCTCGGTCGGGTTGGTGAAGATGGTCTCCGTCTCGCCGAACTCCACCAGCTCGCCCATGTAGAAGAACGCGGTGAAGTCGCTCACCCGGGCCGCCTGCTGCATGCTGTGAGTGACGATGACGATGGTGTAGCGGGTCTTGAGCCCGTGGATGAGCTCCTCGATCCGGGCGGTGGCGATCGGATCGAGGGCGCTGGCCGGCTCGTCCATGAGGAGGACCTCGGGCTCCACCGCGAGGGCCCTGGCGATGCAGAGGCGCTGCTGCTGCCCGCCGGACAGACCCAGCGCCGACGCCTGCAAGCGATCCTTCACGTCGTCCCAGAGCGCCGCGGCCCGCAGCGAGCGCTCCACCACCTCGTCGAGCCGGGCCTTGTTCTTCTCGCCGAGGATGCGAGGGCCGAAGGCCACGTTCTCCCAGATGGTCTTGGGGAACGGGTTCGACTTCTGGAAGACCATGCCCACCCGCCGGCGCAGCTCCACCACGTCGACGCCGCGGCCGTAGAGATCGACGCCGTCCAGGGTCGCCCTGCCCACGATGCGCACGCCGGGGATGAGGTCGTTCATCCGGTTGAAGCAGCGCAGGAAGGTGGACTTGCCGCAGCCGGAGGGGCCGATGAGGGCGGTGACGCGGCGCTCGGGGATCTCGATGTCGATCCCGTGGAGGGCGCGCTTCTCGCCGTAGTAGAGCTCGAGCTTCTCGGAGGCGAGCTTGGCTTCGAGGGGGGCCTGAAGGTGCATCGTCATTCCACCCGAGGTCACGATCGCCGCTTGCGCAGGCGGCTGCGCAGGCCGATGGCGACGAGGTTGAGGATCACGGTGACCAGGAGAAGCACGAGCACGGTCCCGTAGAGGATGGGCTTGGTCGCCTCGATGTCGGGGGACTGGGTGGCGAGCACGTACACGTGGTAGCCCAGGTGCATGAACTGATCGTGGCCGCTGGTCGGGAGGTGGGGGAGGAAGTAGGCGGCGCCGGTGAAGAGGATCGGCGCGGTCTCCCCGGCGCCGCGGGCCACCGCCAGGATCGCGCCGGTGAGGATCCCCGGCACCGCCTGGGGCAGGACGACCCTCCACAGCGCCTCGAAGCGCGTGCTCCCCAGGGCGAGGGCCGCCTCCCGATGCTCGCGGGGCACGGCGCGCAGCGCCTCCTCGGTGGCGACGATCACCACGGGCAGGGTGAGGACGGCGAGGGTGAGGGCGGCCCAGAGGATGGCGGGCTGGCCCCACACCACCCGTCCGTCCGAGAAGAGCCGGTCGAGGTTGCCGCCGACGAACTGGATGAAGAAGCCGACCCCGAAGAGGCCGAAGACGATCGAGGGGACGCCGGCGAGGTTGTAGACGGCGCTGCGCACCGCGCGGGCGAAGAAGGCGTCCGGCCGGGCGTACTCGAAGAGGAATACGGCGGTGACGACACCCACCGGGATCACCGCGGCGGTCATGATCAGCACGAGGAGGACCGTGCCGAAGATCGCGGGAAAGATCCCGCCGGCGGTCATGCCGTCCCGGGGCGGGGCGGAGACGAACTCCCAGGACATCTGGGGGAGGCCGAGGGAGAGGACGTCCCAGACGATGAAGGCCAGCACCGCGACGATCACGAGGGCGGCGGAGCCCGAGAACGCGCCGAAGGCGAAGTTGGCGCGCTGGTGCGGGGTGAGGCGCGTCAAGAGGTTCCTCCCACCTTGCGGCGCAGCCGGCCGACGTACCAGCCGCCGAGGCCGTTGAAGACCAGGGTCACGAGGAAGAGGAGGCTCCCCAGGAAGAAGAGCACCGACCAGTGGGCGCCGCCGACCACCACCTCGCCCATCTCCGCCGCGATGGTGGCGGGGATGGTGCGCACCGACACCGCGGGATCCGCGGAGAGGATGGCGGCGTTCCCCGAGGCCATGAGCACGATCATCGTCTCCCCCATGGCCCGGCCGAAGCCGAGGACGATGGCGGCGAAGATGCCGGGGGTGGCGGCGGGGAGGACCACCGACCAGGCGGTGCGGGCCCGGGACGCGCCCAGCGCCAGCGCCGCCTCGCGGTAGGCCTTGGGCACGGTTGTGAGGGCGTCCTCGCTCACGGTGAAGACCACCGGGACGATGGTGAGGGCGAGGCCCACGCCGGCGACGATCGCGTTGAGGCGGAAGGTGAAGCCGAAGGTGTCCTGAAAGAAGGTGGCGAGGACCATCAGCGCGAAGAAGCCGAGGACCACCGACGGGATGCCGGCGAGGAGCTCGATGGCCGGCTTCAGCGTCTCGCGGACGCGGGGCGGCGCGAACTCCGCGGAGAAGAGTGCCGCCAGCACCGCGATCGGCACCGCGAAGATCAGGGCGATCAGCGTCACCTTGAAGGTGCCCACCACGAGCGGCGCCAGGCTGTACTTGGGCACCTTGGACACGGGCTGCCACGAGAAGGACGGCGTGGCGCCCTCCTTCCACGCCTGGGGCAGCACCATGCGCTCGATCGTCACCTCCTCGTGCACCTCGGGTGACGTGAAGACGGGGAGCGCTTCCTTCGCGACGAAGAGGAAGATCAGCGCCACCGCCGCGATGGCGGCGGTGGCGATCGCGGCGATGATCCAGCGGGCGACGGCGTCGACGGCGCGCCGCCTCGCGTAACCGGGAGACGATCGCGGCCTGGGCGCGGGTCGGGCCGCGATGCCGATCCCCGATTCCCTGGTTGCGGGCACCGCTCCCTCCTCGGTTCGCAAGGCGGTGGTCCTACTGGGCGACATTCGCGGGGCCGCCCGCCTTCCTGGCCAGCGGATAGTAGCCGGCGGCGACGGCGAGGGACTGGCCCTCCTCGGAGAGGGCGAAGTCGAGGAACGCCTTCACGTTCCCGGTGGGCTCGCCCGCCGTGTACATGAAGAGCTTGCGGCTGATGGGGTAGCTGCCGTCGGTGACGGTCTCGAGGGTGGGCGCCACCGCCTTCGCGGCGTCGTCGGTCTTCACCGGGATCGCCCGGATGCCCTTGCCGAAGGCGATGCCGCCGTAGCCGATGGCGCGGACGTCCTTGGCCACCGCGTTCACCACCGCGGCGGTACCGGGGAGCGTCTGGGTGTCGGCGGTGAAGTCCTCGTCGTCGAGGACGTGCTCCTTGAAGTAGGCGTAGGTGCCGGAGTTGTTCTCGCGGCCGTAGAGGACGATGCGGGCGTCGGGGCCGCCGACGTCCTTCCAGTTGCGGACCTCGCCCTCGTAGATCGCCTTGAGCTGCGCGAGGGTGATCGAGGGGAGGGGGTTGCTCTCGTGGACGTAGACGGCGATCCCGTCGAGCGCGACGGCGTGCTCGACGGCGGGCTTGCCGCGCCGCTGCTGCACCTGCGACTCCTCCGCGGGCTTCATCGCGCGGGAGGCGTTGGCGATGTCGGTGGTGCCGTTGATGAGGGCGGCGATGCCGGTGCCGCTGCCCCCGCCCGTCACCTGCACCGGATGCCCGTCGTTCGCCTCCATGAAACGCTCGGCGAGGCGCTGCGCCAAGAGGATCATCGTGTCCGAGCCCTTGATGGTCACCGCCGCCGCGCGGGCCGGCGTGGCGCCACCCTCATCGTCCTTCGACTTGCTGGAGCAAGCCACCAGGAGCGCGGAGAGGGTGAGAGCGGGGATGAGTCTGAGGGTCATGGTGGGCTCCTCTTTCGCGGCGCACCCTAGGCGCGCCGTGTGACATTCGTGTGACGAAACGGAAACGAGTGGGGGCTCAGTACTTCGCTTCGAGGTGGAGGTAGGCGGTGGTCCCGGGATCGGTCGCCTTCGTGCCGGAGGGGTGCTCGTAGCCGAAGCGCTGGTAGTCGGCGATCACCTGGACCTCGTCGGTAAAGCGGTAGGCCAGGCCGGCGATGAGCCGGGTCGTCCTGCCGGCTGGGTGGGTGAGCGCCTGCGCCTCCTCGTCGAGGTTGGGGTCGAACCAGTCGTAGCGACCGACCAGCCGCAGGTTCAGGGGCAGGTTCACCCAGCCGAAGGCGGTGAGGAGCAGGCCGTTGCGGAGGCGGACGCCGCCCTCCTCGCGGGCGTCGTGATCCCAGGTGGGGCCGCCGCCCGCGCCGAGGGTGCCCAGGCCACCCTCCCAGGAGGCGAGGCCGTAGAGGCGGGCGCGATCGACGTGGTTTCCGTCCGGCGTCGCCCGCACAATCCCGTACTGGGCCATGGCCGTCAGCCGGAGCTTCCGCAGCGCGCCGCTCGCCTCGGCGAAGGGGGCGAGGGTGACGCGTCCGGCGACGTCCTTGTAGCGGGCCGCGTCCCGGGCGGACTGTTCGGCCTTCGTGTAGCCCTCGCCGTTCGACGCGAGGAGCGCGTATTCGAGGGCGCCGCCGAGCTGCTTGCCGCCGACGCCGGCGCCGAGGTCGGAGGACGGCGAGCCGCCGAAGATCTCGAAGGGGGAGGGTCCCAGCACCCGGTAGCCCCAGACCGAGTCGGTGAAGTCGACGATGGGGGTGGGCTGCATCCCGCCCCTCACCCGGGCGCCGAGGAGGACGTCGTCGAACTGGACGTAGCCGTACTTGAGGCGCAGCGCGAGGTTGCCGTCGAGGCTGGTGCCGGCGGCGGAGACCCGGGTGACGTCGGGCGTGATCCGCAGAGAGATGGTCTCCGTGATGCGCGGCTCGATGTTGACGTAGGCGCGGGTCACGTCGAAGCGGTTGGCGCCCGCCGTGTGGTCGGGCTGGTTGGCCAGGGCGAGCTCGCGGGCCCAGAGCGCGAAGATCACGCCGGAGATCTTCAGCTTCAGGCTGCCGAGGACGAGGCGGTCGTCGGCGGCCTCCTCGGAGGCGGGCTCGGTCGCGGCGGTGGACGCAGGCGCTGCGGTGGCGAAGGCGGGGTCGGGTGACTGCGGCGTAGGCGCGTCGGCGGGCGCGGGCGCCACGGCGAGGGCCGGAGCAGGCGATGCCGGCCCCGAGGCGGCGGCGAGCACCGGGGCGAGCGGGAGCAGGATCGCGGCGAGGATGGAGGGTCGGGCTGTCATGTGCGACGAGTATCCTTTCATCCCGATGGTGTGGCGTCGGCGACCTCATGTCGGCGCGGCGTCGGGACGGCGGCGAACTTGCCGTGGTGCGGCGACGAA
>DATMSB010000022.1:0-10655 GCA_035565615.1 Vulgatibacter sp.
AAGGCGGCGAAGAGCAGGAGCCGGATCGTCGTCTGGCGCACGTCGGCATCCCTTTCGGGGGAAGTTGAACGCCCCCGAACGGCAGCATGTACGGTGCCCAAAGGGATTTCCGGCGAGACGTACGGATTCGAGCGCTTCGCCGCCGCCGACCGGGACATCCGTGTCGCGGTTTCCCTGGTAGAATCCGATCCCACGTGGACGACGAAGAGAACAGGCCGTCCCTGCTGGTGGTGGGCTGCGGCGGGATCGGAGGGGTGATCGCCGCCACCCTCGCCGAGCAGGGCCACCGGCTCCAGGTGGTGGCCCGGCGCCCGGCCGTCACCGAGGCGATCCGCCTCCGGGGCTTCGAGCTGCGCGACGAGCTGGGGCAGCGGCAGATCCGGGGCGAGGTCGAGCTCGTCGAGGCTCTCCCCGAGCGCGGTGCCTTCGACTTCGTCCTGCTCGCCGTCCCGCCCCCGGCCCTCGCCGAGGTGGGCGCCGCCGCCAGCCGCCTCCTCGCGGAAGGGGGCGCGCTCGTTTGCTTCCAGAACGGCCTCGCCGAGGAGCGCCTCGCGCCGCTGGTGGGGGCCGATCGGGTCATCGGCGCGGTGGTGGCGTGGGGCGCGTCGGCGCCCGAGCCCGGCGTCTACGAGCGGACCAGCGCCGGCGGCTTCACCCTGGGGCGCCTCGACGGCGTCGCCTGCGATCGCGTGCGCCGGCTCGCGCGCCTGCTCGAGGCGGTGGGGCCCACCGAGATCTCCGAGAACCTCACCGGCGCCCGGTGGAGCAAGCTCGCGCTCAACTGCGCCGTCTCCTCGCTGGGCACCATCGGCGGAGACACCCTGGGTGCGCTGCTTCGTCACAGATTCGTCCGCCGCCTCGCCCTCGAGGTGATGACCGAGGCGGTGGAGGTGGCGAACGCCGAGGGGGTGAAGCTCGAGAAGGTGGGCGGCACCCTCGACCTGCAGTGGATCGCCCTCACCGACGCCGAGCGCCACGGCGCCAACTCGCCGACCACCCTCGCCAAGCACGCGCTGCTGCTGGCGGTGGGAGCTCGGTACCGGCGGCTGCGCTCGTCGATGCTCGCCGCCATCGAGCGGGGCCGGGAGCCCGGCGTGGACTTCCTCAACGGCGAGGTGGTGGCGCGGGCCCGCCGCCGGGGGATACGCACGCCGGTGAACGAGCGGGTGCTGGAGACGGTGCACGCCATCGCGGCCGGGCGGGAGCGCAGCGATCTGGCCACGCTGAAGCGGCTCTACGAAGAGACCCGGGCCTGAAGCGGAAGGGAGTCGACGCCGGAGATCGCCCGCGGCCGAACGGCCGGATCGCGCGGAGCGGGTGCGGACCGCGAAGGCGTCGCCGGCCGGCCCACCTTCAGCCGGGTGCCAGCGCGCCCCAGACGAACCCGCCCTTCGTGCCGCCGTGGGGCGGGCGCATCTCCCCCGAGTGGAAGGCGTGCAGATCCGCCATCACCGCCTCGTAGTCGGCGAGGCTGCCGAAGCCGGTGGGATCGTCCACGTCGTACACGAGGGTCCCCGGCGCGTGCAGCCGCCACGCCTCCTCCAGGAGCAGCGCCTCCCTGGGGCCCGGCGCGTCGCGGTGGTGATCGAGCCGGTGCGACGCCCGCACGGCGTGGAGCCTGCCCCGGTTCACGTGCTCGAGCAGGTCGTCGATCTCCGCCTTGTCGAGCTGCATGCCGAGGGTGGGGCCGCCCAGATCCCAGCAGATCCCCACGCCGTACTCGAGCTTGCGCAGGGAGCGGGCGTCGAGCCGATCCACGTCCACCACCAGCCTCGCGCCGGCCTCCCCCGCGCTCGCCAGGAGGTCGGAGAGATCGAGCATCGCGCCGGCCTTGGGGCGGGGCCAAGAGCGCAGGGTGGCGGTCACCACCCGGACGCCCAGGGTCTCCACCGCGAGGGAGAAGCGGTGGAGCATGCCGGGATCCACCAGCCGGGCGAGGAGCTCCCGGCCCACGTGCAGCCAGGGCGCCTGCGCATCCTCCGACCGGACGAGATCCCGCAGCCGCTCCGGCTCGCCCGGCCCGAGGAGGTTCAGGTGGCGGGGGGACGCGTAGAGCTCGAGCGAGGGGAAGCCGTGGCGCCGGGCGAAGCGGACGTGCCACTCGTCCAGGGGGGCCGCGGCGAAGAGGCGGGTGGAGAGCAGGGCGCGCACGGGCAGAACTTGGGGTGGCCACCCGGGATCCGGGAACACCCCTATGCGTGCTCGCCGGCCTCTTCCTGCCCCTCCTCGCAGCCGAAGACGAGGGAGTCCTCGAACTCGTCGAGGTCGAAGGGCTTGGAGACCACCCGATCGACGCCCATCTGCCTGCCCAGCCGGGTGAGATCCTGGGAGGCGATGGCGCTCATCAGGATGATCGACGCGCGGCCGCTCCGGGCGCGCAGGGTGTGCACCACCTGCTCGCGCTCGATGTCCGGGAGGGTGAGGTCCGAGAGGATCGCGCACACCGGGCCCCGATCCAGGATCGCCAGCGCCTCACCCATGGTGGACGCCTGCTCCACCTCGTAGGACAGATCGCTCAGGATCTCCGTGAGCAGATCCGCGAGCTCCGCTTCGTCCTCGATCACCAGGATGCGATGCCGATGCATGGCGACCCCCTTCGGTCAGAGACTGGCGTTCCTTCGCAAGGCGCCGATCGCGTCGGCATAGCTGGGCGTGTTGAACACGGCGCTCCCGGCGACGAAAACGTTGGCCCCGGCGCGGGCGACGTCGGCCACGTTCTGGGGGCCGATGCCGCCGTCCACCTCGATCCAGAGATCGGAGCGGCCCATCTCCTCCGCCATGTCCCGGATCCGGCGGATCTTGCGCAGCGCCGAGGGGATGAACGACTGCCCGCCGAAGCCGGGGTTCACGCTCATCACCAGGACCATGTGGAGGTCCTCGAGCACGTGCTCGATCGCCGACGCCGGCGTGGAGGGGTTCAGGGCTACGGCGGGCTTCGCGCCGGCGGCGCGGATCTGCTGCAGGGTGCGGTGCAGGTGCGGGCAGGCCTCGGCGTGCACGCTCACGATGGAGGCGCCGGCCTTCACGAAGGCGTCGATGTATTTCTCGGGCTCGACGATCATGAGGTGCACGTCCAGGGGCTTCTTGGCCCGCTTCGCGACCGCCTGCACCACCGGCGGACCGATGGTGAGGTTGGGCACGAAGCGGCCGTCCATCACGTCCACGTGCACGAGGTCGCAGCCCGCCTGTTCGATGGCGGCCACCTCCTCGGCGAGGCGGCCGAAGTCGGCGGAGAGGATCGAGGGGGCGATCAGGGGGGCGAGGCTCAAGTCGGGCGCTCCAAGAAGCGGGTGAGACGCCAGACCGGGTATCACTTCGGTGCCGGCACGGCAAAGATGGGATCCGCCCGCGCCGCCGCGAAGGGAGCCGCCCGCGCCGTCAGGCCCTTCGCATCAGGCGGGCGGCGAAGAAGCCGTCCATTCCCTGCCGGTGGGGCCAGGTCTCGAGGCGCCAGCCGTCGACGGCGAAGGGGGCCGATGCCAGCGGCGCCGGGGCGAACGCGCCCCCGCTCCGGTCCAGGAAGGACGCCACCTGGAGTCGGCCCTCCTCCGGGAGGGGCGAGCACACCGCGTACACCAGGACGCCGCCCGGCCGCACGGCCTTCGCCACGTTGTCCAGAATCCGCGCCTGGCCCTCCAGCAACCGGGCCACGTCCTCGGGGCTGCGGCGGTAGCGCAGCTCGGGGTGGCGCTGGAGGGTGCCCAGGCCGGAGCAGGGGGCGTCGACCAGCACGCGGTCGAAGGGGCCGGCCGCGCCGGGCGGGAGGGGGGCCCCGGCGTCGGCCGCCATCGGCCGGACGACCGATAGACCCAGGCGCGCCGCCTCTTCCCCGATCCGGCGCACCTTGCGCTCGTGGACGTCCAGGGCGATCACCTCTCCGGCGCCCAGCTCCGCCAGGTGGCAGCTCTTGCCGCCCGGCGCGGCGCAGGCGTCCAGCACCCGATCGCCTCGCGCCGGGTCGACCAGCAGGGATACGAGCTGCGCCGCCTCGTCCTGCTGGGAGAACAGCCCCTCCCGGTAGGCGGGAAGCCGGGTGATGGCGCCGCCCCCCGAAAGGCGCAGGGCGTCCGGGGCGAGGCGGCCGGGGTGGACCTCCAGATCCGGCGCCTCCTCCCGAAGGCGCGCGGCGAGCGCCTCCGGATCGATGCGGGTGCGGTTGACGCGCAGGGTCTTCGGGGCGGGCTCGTCGATCGCCCGGGCGAAGGCCAGCGCCTCCTCCTCGCCCAGCAGGTCGAGGATCTTCTCCGCCAGCCAGCGCGGGAGGGAGGCGCCGATCTCCAGGGCGGCGAGGGGCCCCGGCGGCAGGGGCGGCGCGCCCTCCCGGGCGAGGTGCCGCAGGATCGCGTTCGCCAGGCCCGCCGCCCGGCCCAGGCCGACCCGCCGGGCGGTGGACACCGTCTCGCCCACCGCGGCGTGGGGCGGGATCCGGGTGTGGAGGAGCTGGTAGGCGCCCACCCGGAGCAGGTCGAGCACCGGGCGCTCCAGCTTTTCCAGGGGCTGCTTCGACAGCGGGGCCAGGGCGTGGTCGAGGGCGGCGCGGCGGCGCAGGCATCCGTAGGCCAGCTCGGTGGCGAGGCCCGCGTCGCGGGGATCCAGCCTGCCGGCCGCCGAGAGCTCCGCGTCCAGGGCGAGGTTGGCGAAGGCGGCGTCCCGCTCCACCCGGCGGAGGACGGAGAGGGCGATGGCGCGCGGATCCGCCATCGATCAGTCGTTGCCCGAGTGGGCGGCGGCCTCCCGCCGTTCCCGCCGCCGGTTGGCGATGATGCTGGTGACGATGGTGATCGCCAGGATCGCGAGGATCACGCCGAGGGAGATCAGGGTGGGGATGGGGGCGACGTCGCTCAGCAGCATCTTCACGCCGACGTACGCGAGGATCACCGAGAGGCCGATCTCCAGGTGGACGAAGCGCTCCACCACATCCGCGAGGAGGAAGTAGAGCGAGCGCAGGCCCAGGATGGCGAAGATGTTCGAGGTGAAGACGATGAAGGGATCGGTGGTCACCGCGAAGATCGCGGGGATCGAGTCCACCGCGAAGACGATGTCCATCGCCTCCACCACCACCAGCGCCACCATCAGCGGCGTGGCGGCGGTGCGGCCGGACGAGTTCCGGGTGAGGAAGTGCTTCCCCTCGATCGTGTCGGTGGTGCGCACGAACCTCTTGAAGATGCGGAGCACCAGGTTCTTGCGGGGGTCGGGCTTGTCGCCGCGCTGCACCACCATGCGGATCCCGGTGAAGAGCAGGAACGCGCCGAACGCGTAGATCACGAAGTGGAAGCGCTCGATGAGCTGGACCCCGAGGAAGATCATCAAGCCTCGGGACACCAGGGCGCCCAGGATCCCCCAGAAGAGCACGCGGTGCTGGTACATCCGCGGGATGCCGAAGCTCGTGAACACGAGCACCATCACGAAGAGGTTGTCGACCGAGAGGCTCTTCTCGATCACGAAGCCCGTGATGAACTCGATGCCCTTCTCGGCCCCCATGTCGTACCAGACGAAGACCGCGAAGGCCGCGGCGAGGCCGATCCAGACGCAGGTCCAGACGATCGCCTCCTTGCTCTCGACGACGTGGGGGTTGCGGTTGAACACCCCGAGGTCCAGCGCGAGGACGACCAGGATCAGCACGACGAAGCCGACCCAGACGATCGGCGACTGCGCGGCGATCAGGATGGCGGGGAGGAAGGTCGGGCCCAAGTACGAACGCTCCTTGTCCGGGCGCGCGGCCAGGCCCGGGACGATGGGCGGTTTCCTACTGGAAAACCGCCGCGCGGGCCAGCAAACCCGGGGGGTGGAGCGCGGCTTCCCGCCCGGCCCGGAGCGGCCTCGGCGCGCGCCTTCCCGCCGGCGGGCCGCCGCTCGCTCCGGGAGGCGCGACCCTTCGCGCGCCTCGCGCTGTCGACCGCGCAGCGCGAGGCACGCGCCCCTGCGCCGGCCCTCTCAGGCCCCGGTCTTCGCCGCGGCGTCCGCGATCCGATCCAGGGCGGCGAGGTACGAGCCCACGCCCTTTCCCATGATTTTCGCCACGCAGACGTCCTCGATGACGCTCACCCGCCTCCAGGGCTCCCGGGCGGAGATGTCGGAGAGGTGCACCTCGTACGCCGGCACCGCCACCGCGGCGATCGCGTCGCGCAGCGCGTACGAGGTGTGCGTGTAGGCGCCGGCGTTGATCACCAGCGCCTGCATCCACCGCCGGTTCGCGTGGAGCTCGTCGATGAGCGCCCCCTCGTGGTTGCTCTGGAACGAGCGGATCTCGAGCCCCAACCCCTCGCCGTGGCGCCGCACCATCTCGTCGAGCTGGGCGAGGGTGATCTTCCCGTAGATCGACGGCTCCCGCTCGCCGAGGAGGCTCAGGTTGGGGCCGTGGAGGACGAGGACGCGCATCGATCAGGTCTCCAGGGCCACGTCCACCGCCGCCTCCAGGAGCGGCGTGGGCAGGTGGGGCAGTACCTCGGTGCGCCCCAGGGCGGTGAGGATCACGTACCGCAGCTCGGCCCCTTCCGCCTTCTTGTCGCGGCGGGCGGCGGCGATCACGGCGTCTCTGGGCGGGGGCACGAACGGCGGCGGCGCCGGGAAGCGCGCGAGGAGCGCGAGCGCCCGCTCGGCTTCGGTCTGCCCCAGCCTGCCGAGCTGCCACGAGACCACCAGCGCGGCCTTCATCCCCTTCACCACCGCCTCGCCGTGGGTGAGGGCCACGTAGCCGGTGGCCGCCTCGAGGGCGTGGCCGATCGTGTGGCCGAAGTTCAGTACGCGCCGCAGCGAGGTCTCGCGCTCGTCCGCCTCGACGATCCCCGCCTTGATCCGCACCGCGCGGGCGATCGCCTCGGAGAGGAGCGCGTCCGGCGCCTCGTCGCCGGAGAGCGCGTCGAGGTGCTGCTCGAGGAACTCGAGGAAGGAGGGGTCCGCGATCAGCGCGGCCTTCGCCACCTCGGCGAGGCCGGACCAGCGCTGGCGGGCGGGGAGCGTGGCGAGGGTGCGGGTGTCGGCGAGCACCAGCCTGGGGTGGTGGAACGCGCCCACCAGGTTCTTGCCCAGGGGGTGATCCACCGCGACCTTGCCGCCCACCGACGAGTCCACCTGGGCGAGCAGGGTGGTGGGCACCTGCACGAAGGAGAGGCCGCGGTGGTAGGTGGCGGCCACGAAGCCGGCGAGGTCGCCGACCATGCCGCCGCCCAGGGCGACGACGGTGTCGCCGCGCCCGACGCCGTGCTCGATCAGCTTGCCGTAGAGCTCGCCGGCGTGGGCGAGGGTCTTGCTCCGCTCGCCGGGCGGCACCTCCACGTTGATCCAGGGCAGGTCGGCCTCCCCCAGCGATCGCAGCGCGGGGACGCCCCACCGCGAGAAGGCGTCGGCGTCGGAGATCACCGCCACCTTGCCGACCAGGCCCAGCTCTCGCAGCGACGATCCCAGCGACTCAAGGAGGCCGGGGCCGGCGCGAAACGGATAGGGCGCGGGTCCGGCGCGGATCCTCAGCTCGATCATCAGGCCCCCGATTCTACTCGCCGGAGAGGCGGCGTGCGCCATCCCCTCGGATCGCGCCGCGCGGCCTCGCGCGGGCGCCCGGACGGGGCGTGCTCACCGCCCCCTCGTCGCCAGCGGTCCCTCGATGGTGCGCAGCAGCCCCAGGGCCGCGCCCGCCACCTCCTCCGGCGATGCGCCGGTGGTCTCCAGGCGCAGATCCGCCTTCGCGTACCAGCGCTCGCGGCTCGCCGACAGGGCGCGCAGCCGCTCCAGCGGATCGCCGTCGCCGAGCAGCGGACGCGCCAGCAGGCTCCGGTCGCCGGGGGTGAGGCGCCGGGCGAGCTCCTCGGGCTCGGCGTGGAGGTGGAAGGCCACCCCCGCCCCGCGGATCCGCCGCCACGCGCTCTCGCGGGTGACGGCGCCGCCGCCCAGCGCGATCACCGACGGCGGCTGGGAGACCACGTCCGCGAGCGCCGCCTCCTCCAGCTCCCGGAACCCCTCCTCGCCGGAGTGGCGGAAGATCTCCGCGATCGACATCCCGGAGCGGCGCTCGATCGTCGCGTCCAGGTCGATGAACGGACGCTCCAGCCGCCGGGCGAGGATGAGGCCGGAGCGGGTCTTCCCCGATCCCATCGGGCCGAGGAGGAAGACGTGCCCGACCTCCGCCCGGGCGGCCAGGCGCATCCGCGCGAACGGCTGGCGCATCGACTCCAGGGTGTCGCCGCCCACCGCTTCGAGGAGGGCGTCCGCGAGGGCCAGCGCCACCATCGCCTCCGCCACCACGCCGGCGGCGGGCACCGCGCAGGTGTCGCTGCGCTCCACGTGGGCCTTGCGCTCCTCCATGCGGTGCAGGTCCACCGAGTCCAGCGCCGCGGGCATGGTGGCGATCGGCTTCATGTAGGCGCGCACGACGAGGGGCTCGCCGTTGGTGATCCCGCCCTCGAGGCCGCCGGCGCGGTTGCGGCTGCGGGAGAGCCGGCCGGACATGAGCTGGATCGGATCGTGGACCTCGCTGCCGCGCAGCTCCGCGGCGCGCACGCCGTCGCCCACCTCGACCGACTTGATCGCCGGGATCGACATCAGCGCGCGCGCAAGCCTCCCGTCGAGCTTGCGATCCCAGTGCACGTGGGAGCCGAGGCCCACCGGCAGCCCCGTCACCACCACCTCCACCACGCCGCCCAGGGTGTCGCGCCCGCGGCGGGCCTCGTCGATCTCGTCGATGAACCGGACGTTCGACGCTTCGTTCACCGCGCGGGTGTCGAAGCCGTCGGCGTGGAGGCCGAGCCCCTCGGCGTCGTCGTGGAAGAGCGCGGGCACCGCCTCCTCCGCCGACGTCCCCGTCACCCCGCCGATGGCGCAAACGTAGGAGCCGACGCCGATCCCGAACTCGCGCAGGAGCGTGCGCGCCGCGGCGCCGAGGGCCACGCGGGTCGCCGTCTCCCGGGCGGAGGCGCGCTCCAGCACGTTGCGCAGATCGCCCACGTGGCCGTATTTCAGCCCGCCCGCGAGGTCGGCGTGTCCGGGGCGGGGCACGGTCACGGGCTTGTCGTCGGGGCCGCCGGGGGCCACCTGCATCCGCTCCGCCCAGTTGGCGTGATCGCGGTTGCGGATCAGCACCGCCAGCGGCGAGCCGAGGGTGCGGCCGAAGCGGACGCCGCCGAGGATCTCGACGGCGTCCCTCTCGATCTTCATGCGGCCCCCGCGGCCGTGCCCCTTCTGCCGGCGGGCGAGATCCCGATCGAGATCGGCGGCCTCGAGGAGGAGGCCCGAGGGGAGCCCTTCGAGGATCCCGCAGAGGGCAGGGCCGTGGCTCTCGCCGGCGGTGAGGAAGCGCAGTCGGTTCATCGCGGGTCTCGGGGTCGGGCGCCGCGGGGCAGGCCAGCGGGCGGGAGGGGCGGCTCGAGGCGCGTGCGCGTCATGCACACGCCTCCGCGAGCTCGTCATGCAGATGCGCGAGGAGCGCGTCCGGTGCGCGGCGCCCCGTCCACACCTGGAGCTGCTCGTTCGCCTGGTGCAGCAGCATCCACAGGCCGTCGACGACGGTCGCGCCCGAGGCCTCGGCGCGGCGCACCAGTGCCGTGGCGAGGGGGCGGTACACCATGTCGAGCACCGTGAGGTGATCGCCGACCTCGCAGCCGCGGGGGAGCGGATCCGCATCCGCGTCGCCGAGGCCGGCGGAGGTGGCGTTCACCAGCGCGTCCGCGTGTGCGAGGGGGTGGGAGAGCTCCAGGGCGTCGAGGGGGAGCGCGGCGACGAAGCACTTTCCCGAGGGGCCGCCGAGCGCCGCGCCCTGGGGCCGCGTCGCCTCCCAGCAGCGCAAGAGCTCGCCCTCGGGCCACGCCCGCCCCTGCGCCACCAGCTCGAGGCCGAGCCGGCAGGCCCGCTCCGGATCCCGGTTCACGATCACCAGTCCCTTCGCCCCGGCGTCCACCGCGGCAAAGGCGGCGGCGCGAGCGGCGCCGCCGGCGCCGAGGAGCACCATCCGGGAGGCGGGGAGCCGGATCCCGGATCGCTCCAGCGCGAGGCGGAAGCCCAGCGCGTCCGTGTTGAAGCCGCGGGCCGCGCCTTCGCGGGCGGGCGCGACGCAGTTCACCGCGCCGATCCGGGCGGCGATGGGGTGCAGGGCGTCGACCAGCCTGGCGGCCTCGAGCTTGTGCGGGATCGTCACCGACAGGCCGGCGATCGAGCCCCGCCGCACCCGGTCGATCGTCGCCGAGAGCTCCTCCGGCGTCACCCGGAACGCGGTGTAGTGGGCGTCGATCCCCAGCTCGGCGAAGAAGCGCGCGAAGATCCGCGGTGAGAGCGAGTGCGCCACCGGATCGCCGATCACAGCGTACGTCTGGCGAGGCCGAGCCACGGCGCGGAACTTACCATGCGGGGCTCGGCCCTCGGCTCGGATCCTGCCTCCGTGCGGGGGTCATTGCGCACGGCCGGCGCCGATGCGCGCCCATGGGCGCCGCTCTTGCCGGTCGGCATGGAGGTCGTGCGTGGGTTCGCCCCGGGTGAGCGCAGGGGCGCCGGGCGCGCCCGGCCGCGTGGCGACGGGATGCGTCTCACGCGCCCGACGGCCGAGCCCTACCCGGGATCGAGGCGCTGGCCCACCTGCACCCGCCTGCCGGCGACGAAGGCGCCGGCGGGCATGCGGCGCCTGCCCTCCGGCTGCACCTCGCGAAGCTCGAGCGCCTGGCCATCGCCGGTGG
>DATMSB010000023.1:0-3698 GCA_035565615.1 Vulgatibacter sp.
CGCGCTCGTTGGAGGCGACGCGTCTTGCGCTCGAGAAGCGGAGCGCCGAGCGCGACGCCTGGCACGAAGCCGCGCGTCATGCGCTCGAGGGGCTGAGCAAGGCGATCGACACGCAGTTCGACGCCTGGGGCCTCACCCCCGCCGAGCGGGAAGTTGCGCTCGGGCTAC
The DNA here is from genome assembly GCA_035565615.1 of Vulgatibacter sp. Classification (GTDB taxonomy): domain Bacteria; phylum Myxococcota; class Myxococcia; order Myxococcales; family Vulgatibacteraceae; genus Vulgatibacter. The sequence continues at coordinate 169 of DATMSB010000023.1, forward strand.
TCAAGGGACATAGTCACAAGCAGATCGCCAATCTCACCCAGCGCAGCGAACGCACCGTGCGACAGCACGCGGTCGCCGTCTATGGCAAATCCGGGCTCACCGGACGAGCGGAGTTGGCGGCCTTCTTTCTGGAGGGGCTGATGCTGCCTGCAAACACACGGAACGCGGACACAGAACCCCTGGACTCTTCAGTCGCTTCGGGGGTAGCAGCGTTGTAGCCCTCTCATACCTTCTGGTACGGAAGCTCATGGGCCGCGCCAGACTGGGGACCCGGCGAACGTGGGCGACGGCCTCGCCTCGGCCCGTGCGGCTGGATGCAGAGCTCGGTCGGCGACCGCGTGTTCAGCTCGCCACGACTCGCCCGATGATCCGATCCACCAGCCCCGCGTCGAGCACCCCGCTCGCGACCTCTTCCTTCACCTCCGCGAAGACGCGCGCCCGCAGCACCTCCGGCGCCAGCGGCTCACGCGGGTCGAGGTAGCCCTGCTCCTCGAGGAACTCGCGGAGCAGCTCCCTACGGTTCGAGGGGAACCTCGGCAGCATCCCACCCTCGATCGCCGCGACCAGCCGCGCGGCGTCGCCGTGCAACTCGGTAAGTAGCTGAACGACACGGTCCATGAAGGTCTTGGAGACCGCGCCCGAGGCCTCGATCGCCTCCCGGTCGACCGGCCGACCGCGGCCGATCCGCGCGAGCTCGAGGGCGGTCTCGAGGGTGCGGGCGGCGGCCCTGATCCTGGGGTACACCCGCACGTCCTCCCCCAGCAGCGCCTCACCGCCGTGCTCCACCAGCGACCGGAGCTGGCCCCAGGTCTCGAGCCGGCGGGTCAGGAGCCGGTAGAGGAGCGCGGTGTCGTCGACCAGGTACCAGAGGTGGACGCTGCCGAGCTCGGCGAAGAGGTCGAGCCCCGGGACCAGGAGGATCCGGCCGTACTCGTCGTGGCTGAGCTCGCCTGGTGCCGGGAGCTCGGGACGCGCGGCGGGCGCTGTAGCTGGCAGCGGCGCGATCTCGTACCGGGCGAGGCGCCGGGCGTCGGCGAGGTCGAAGACCGCCCAATCCACCGCCCCCGCCCGCTCCAGCGCGGCCCGCCACTTCGCTACCTCGTCCGGCTGCGCGGTGAAGTAGAAGACCTGCCGCCCCTCGGCCGCGAGCGCGATCGTCGCGTCCATGATCGCGGCGGCGCGTACTTCGTCGCTGTTGCCGAGGGTCTCGTCGAAGATCAGCGGGAGCCGGACCCCGCTCTCCTGGCTCTCGACGAAGGCGAGCCGGACCGCGAGCAGGAGCTGGACCCGGGTCGCGCTCGAGAGCTCGTCGAGCGAGTGGCCGCGGCCGGTGGTCTCGTCCACCGCGCGGAAGGAGGGGTTGGCGCCGTCCTCGAAGTCGAGGCGGTAGCGGCCGCGGGTGATCAGCGCCAGGAGCTCGCGCGCCCGGTGGAAGACGGCCGGGCGCTGCTCGTCGCGCGTGGCGCGCTGGAGGTATGCTACGAGGGTGTTACCGACGACGCCGAGGATGTCCCGGTCCCGCGCCTCCCGGAGCGCCGCCTCGCAGCGCTCGACCTCGGCGAGAGCGGCTTCGACGGCGTGGCCGCGGCGGGCCAGGTCGAGCCGGGTCCGGATCCCGGCGATCTCGTCGCGCAGCTCACCAGCGGCCGCCGCCACGCGCCGGGCCTCCTCGAGCTCGGCGCGAAGCTCGTCGGCGCTGCGGTCCTCGAGCCCGGGCCCGTACCCCGCCGCCGCGGTCAACCGCTCCCACGCCCCACGCCGGACCGCCTCCGCCCCCTGCCGCCGCTCGACCGCGGTGCGGTAGGCGGGGAGGAGGGTGCACCAGTGGCGGACCAGCACTTCGGGATCGCGGGTAGTGGCGTGGACTACGCCGTGCGTATCGGTGACGCGGGCGCCGATGCCAGCCACGTCGGGCTTGCCTCCCCAGCCCCCCGCGGCCGCGAAGTCACCGTCCCCCTGCAACCCCACCCGTTCGTAGATCGACCGCCGCTCCGCCACCAGCTTCTCCAACTCCGACCTCGCCCCGGCGATCCGCTCCCCGGCGTGCCGCAGCACCGTGGCGGCGCGGCGATGTTGCTCGAAGCGCCGCGCCACCCCCTCGACCGCACCGGCGAGCGCCGGGAGATCGCGGAGGTCGGCGTAGCCGAAGGGCGCGAGCCGGGCCGCCGCGTCGGCCAGGGTGTCGGCGTGCTGGCGGCGGAGGTACTCGAGCTCCGCCTCCCGCTCCGCGACCCTCCCCGCCGCGTCCTGCCACCGGCTGATCCGGTTGGCCAGCGCGTAGAGCGCCGCCGGCTCGAGCGCGGGGGCGACGCCGAAGCTCGCCGCCAACTCGGCGCGCCGGGCGTCGAGCTCTGTCCAGGCCCTCTGTACCCCCTCGAGCTCCCGCGCCACCCGCTCCCGTTCCGCCGCCCGTTCCTCGGCCAGTCGCGCCTCGGCGCGGCGGGCCTCGAGCCGGTCGAGGACTTCGGCCACCCCCTCAGCCGTCCAGGCGCGCGGGCGCTCCAGCCCCAGCCGCTCGTACTCGCGGCGGTGGGCCTCCCGCGGATCGGCGGCGGCGGGCGCCGCGCGCAGGATCAGGAAGAGGAGAACCCCACCGGCAAGGAGTAGGAGGGCCGCGACGGCCGTCGGGAGGAGCCCGGCCATGAGCAGGACGAGCCCAGCCGCGGCCAGCACCCCAGCCGCGGCGGCGCCCAGCCCGCGGAGCCGACGCTCCCGTACGGCGGTTGCGGGGTCGGCGCCATCCCCCGTGCGCAGCCATTGCTGCAAGAGCACGATCCCCTTCCCCACCTGCGCCGCGTCACCCTCCCGCGCGGCGTCGCCCGTCAGGAGCTCGAGCCTTGCCTGGGCGGCCTGGAGCGCCGCGCGGACCCGCCCCGCCTCCTCGGCGAAGCCGGCGAGGGTGTCGAGAGTGACGACGTCGAGCCCGCGGAGCGTCGCCTCGTCGACGACCTCCCCGATCCGGGCCAGCTCCTCGGCCGCCTGCCGCCGCGCCCCCGCGAGCTCGGTCTCCTTGGCGGTGATCGCCTGCTCGAGGGCGCGGATCGAGTCGAGCCGGGCGCGGAGGGTGTCGAGGACGACGTCGTCCTGGACGACGCTGCCGGCCCCAGCCGCACCGGCCGCCCCCAACACCCCGGCCGCCTGCAGCTCCGCCTCGGCCTTGCGCCGCTCGGCCTCCGCCGTCTCGAGGAGCCGTTGCACCTCGACGAGCCGGTCCCGGATCCCGTCGAGGCGGTCCGCCTCATCGCCGCGCAGCGACGCGAGCTCTGGCGGGAAGGCGGCAACCGCCGCGACCGCCGCCGCCTCGGCCGCCACCGCGTCGGCGTACTCGACCGCGCGCTCGAGGAGCCCGACGCGGAGCGCCGCCGCTTCGGCCGCCTCCAGCCGCGCGGCCAGCGCGCCGAGCCGCCGCTCGTCCTGCTGCAGCGCCTCCTCCGCCGCGTACGCCTCGCGCAGCCGGGTGCGCGCTTCATCCAGCGCCTCCGCCTCCTTCCCGCGCCGCGGGGAGGTCGTCCGGATGTGGAGCGACTCGG
>DATMSB010000024.1:0-45985 GCA_035565615.1 Vulgatibacter sp.
GACGATGCTGGACCTCCAGCGCTCGTGGGACGACTTCATCGCCCGCCACGTCCTCCCCGGGCAGCGGGAGGCGCTCCTGCGCAACCGCTTCTACCAGACCCTCTCGTCGGCGCTCGCCGGCTCCCAGGAGTACATCGCCACCGAGAGGCTGTACGAGGTCCATTCACGCGGGGACTACGACCTCCTCGTCCTCGACACGCCCCCGACCTCCCACGCCCTCGACTTCCTGGACGCGCCCCGGCGCATCCTCGACTTCCTCGATCAGGGATCCTTCCGCGCCGTCACCGGGCCGGCCCTCGCCGCCGGGCGCCTCGGCCTCAAGCTGATGACCCTGGGCGGCAGCGTGGTGGGCAAGGCCCTCTCCAGGCTCACCGGCACCGAGACCCTGGAGGAGCTCACCGCCTTCATGCTCGAGATCCAGGGGACGTACGGTGTCTTCAAGGATCGGGCCGCCAAGGTGAAGGCGCTCTTCGCCTCGGACGACGCCGCCTTCGTCCTCGTCACCAGCGCCCACGGGGCGAACGTCGACGAGACCATCTTCTTCCACGAGCGCCTGGCGGCCGAGCGGATCCCCGTGGCCGGCGTCGTCGCCAACCGGGTGCACCCGGACTTCCTCGAGGGCGCCCCCGTCCCCGACTCCGCCGCGCTCGCCGCGGCCCTCGCCGCCGCCGGGCTCGACGACCCCGGGCAGCCGCCCCTGTCGGAGCGGCTGGTGCAGACGCTCGCGGAGGCCCGCGCCATCGCGGACGCCGATCGCCGCAGCCTCGAGCGCCTGGCCTCGGCCACCCGGCCGACCCCTTTGCACCGGGTGCCGCGCTTCGACTCCGACCTGTATGATCTGCCGGGCCTGTGGGAGTTGAGCCGGCACCTGTTCCAAAGGGGTTGATCATGGCGCGGGCGGCGCACGTCTTCGAGCTGCACACCAAGGGGAAGGAGGAGTTCGTCGACCTCACCGCCCGGATCCGGGCGCTGGTCGATCACAGCGGCGTCCGGGACGGGACGGTGGTGGTGTACTGCCCCCACTCCACCGCCGGCCTCACCATCCAGGAGAACACCGATCCGGCGCTGAAGCGCGACATCCTCGCCGCGCTGGAGTCGATGGTGCCCGCCGCCCGCCCCTGGGGGCATTCGGAGGGGAACGCCCCGGCCCACGTGAAGGCGGCCCTCCTCGGGACCAGTTGCACCCTGGTCGTCGACGGGGGCAGGCTCCTGCTCGGCCGGTGGCAGGGCATCTATTTCGTGGAGTTCGACGGCCCGCGGGACAGGATGGTCCAGGTGAAGATCCTCCCGGCGTGAGCCCGTCGCCTCCGACCCGCGGCGGCGACCCGCTCCGATCGCTCCTCGTTCCTCGGCTCCCACCCCATGCTCGCATCGTGATCCGCTCCTCTCGCACCGACCTCCGCCCCCAGCCGACGAAGGGATCCGCCCCGCCCCGGCGAACGCCGGCGCCGGCGCCCCTCCGCCTGCTCGCCGTCTGCCTCGCCTTCGCCGTCGTCTCCGGCTGCGCCCGGATCGACGCCTCCCGGCGGGCGGACGATCCCTTCGAGGGGATCGAGGCGGAGGTGGCGTCCTTCAACGCCGAGGAGCTCTTCGCCTGCGGGAGCGCGGCCTTCCAGGCGGAGGACTTCCACCGGGCCGCGGTCTGCTTCTCCCGCCTCGCCGATCGCTTCCCCGACAGCCCCCGGGCCGCCGACGCCGGCTTCAACGCGGGCGCCGCCTACGAGCGCCTGGGCGCGTACCAGCTCGCGCTCGATCGCTTCCGCCCCCTGCTGCGCACGCCTCCACCGGCCCACGACCTCGAGGTGACCTGGCGGGTGGCGACCTGCCTCTACCACCTGGGCGAATACGACGAGGCGATCGCCCTCCTCGAGCCGATCGCCGAGCGCCGGGACGTCGCCGCCGTCGACCGGATCCGCGCTCGCACCCACGCCGGCGTCTGCAAGGTCGAGAAGGGCGAGTACGGCGCCGCCGAGGCGGACCTGCGCAAGGCCCTCGCCCTCTACCGGTCGAGCGCGGCGGAGGAGCGGATCGAGAGCTACTTCCCCAGCCAGGCCCAGTTCTTCCTCGGGGAGATCTACCGGATCCACTTCTCCGAGGCGCCCCTCGACGCGGTGGACGACACGGACGCCATGCGCGATCAGCTCGAGCACAAGGCCCAGCTCCTCCTCTCCGCGCAGGGGCACTACCTGCGCACGCTGCGCCTGCGCAACCCGCACTGGTCCACCGCCGCGGGGCAGCGGGTGGGGGGGCTCTACGAGGATCTCTACGATCAGATGATGGAGGCGCCGGTCCCCTCCGGCCTCGACGCCGAGCAGGCCGATCTCTACCGGGCCATGCTCCGCCGCAAGGTGCGGGTGCTCGTGCAGAAGGCCATCTCGATCTACGAGCGCACCCTCTCCGCCGCGGAGAGGACCGGGGTCTCCTCCGCCTTCATCGATCAGACCCGGGACAGCCTGGAGCGGATGAAGCAGGTGCTCCTCTCGGACGCCGCCCGCGACGAGGCCGACGGCGTCGAGGACGATCCGGACCTCGGCCCGTCCTCCGGCGAGGACGGCGCCTCCCCCGACCTGGTGCGCGCCGGCGCACCGTTGACGGGGCCGTCCGCCGCTCCATAGAACGGGCCGATGGGATTCATGGCCCTCGACCTGGGCGACAAGACCATCGGCGTGGCCACCTCGAACGAGCTGGGCTGGACCACGCCCGTGGAGACCATCCGCCGAAAGGGCATCGAGGCGGACCTCGCGGCCCTCGCCAGGCTCGTCGAAGAGCACGAGCCGGAGCGGATCGTGGTCGGCCTGCCCCTGAACATGGACGACTCCGAAGGTCCCCGCGCGGCGAGATCCCGCAAGTTCGCCGCCGTGCTCCGAGAGCGCTTCGGCCTGCCGGTCGCGCTCCAGGACGAGCGCCTCTCCACCTTCGAGGCCGAGCAGCGCCTCGCAGAGGCCGGCGTCCCCGCGATCAAGCGCAAGGCGATCGTGGACATGGTCGCGGCACAGGTGATCCTCGAGGCTTACCTCGCCGCCGGCGCCCCGCCGCCCGACGCGGCCTGATCCTCCTCCGCGGAGCCCGGCGCGGGAGGCTCGTCGCGAGGGCGCCGCACGCCCTCCCCGCCTTCCCTGCCGCCGGCGCCCCGCCGCGAAGCGCTCCGGGATGCCCGGCGGGGCTCTCTTCACGAGGTGCGATGCGCCTCCCGTCCGCTCGCCTCCGCCGGCCCCGCGACCCCCTGCATCGCTTTCGCTCTCTTCATTTCGACACAAATCAGTAGAATGTATGGTTTGCACTCCCAGGAGGCGAGATGAGCGCTTGGCGTTTGGCAGTGGTGGTGGTCGCGCTGCTCGGGATGTCGTTCGGCTGCGGTGACGACGAGGAGAAGCCGGAGGTCGTGGGTGCCGGCGGGACCGGCGGCGTCGCGGGCGCCGGAGGCGGCGGTGCAGGCGGCGACGGCGGCGCGGGCGGAGCGGGCGGCACCGGAGGGAGCGAACCCCGCTGCGGCGACGGGAACGTGGACCCCGGCGAGGCCTGCGACGACGGCAACGAGACCGACGGCGACGGCTGCTCCTCCCAGTGCGAGTGGGAGGGGAGCTGCGAGAACCCCGTCGACTGGGCGAAGGTGAGCGCGCCGGTCGAGAACTTCCCCGGCTTCTTCTCCACCGGTCAGCTCGAGTTCCACGGGCAGAACGTGACCGGCGCCGGCAGGTGCGGCGGAGGCGGAGACAAGGTCGTCTATCGCTGGGTGGCTCCCTCGACCGGCAGACTGGCCTTCTTCGTCAACGCAAACGGCCCCGGCTCGCTCTCCGCTCGCGGCTACGTGCGTCGCGCCTGCGACGATCCGGGTTCCGAGCTGTATCGGAGCTGCACCATCCCCGGCACGCAGACCGAGATGGACGTGGAGGAAGGCGAAGAGCTCTTTCTCGTCTTCGCCGCCAGCGACGCAGGCGCAGGCCTGACCTACCTGCTGGCCACCGGCGTCTTTCCCTACGTTCCCGAGGGGGAGGCCTGCGGCCCCGCCTCCGGAAAGCAGGATTCCCACGAGTGGCAGTGCGCCCCCGGCTTCACGTGCCACGACGTCGCCACCCCTGAGATCTGCACGGCGAACGAGCCCCCGGAGCTCGTCTCCGTCGAGGCCTTCCGCGGCGGCGACTCGGGCCAGGACGTCTTCGTCCTCTTCGAGGCGAACGATCCCAACGGGGACTACTGGTTCCTCGAGGCCGACGTGTACGACGCGGAGGGCGAACCCATCGTCGTCAGCCCGAACCCCGGCTTCTTCGACCGGAACCCCAACCAGCTCAACCTCCCCATCTCCCGGGGGATCGATCCGCCGACGGTCGGCTTCCGCTCCTTCGCGACCCTGGAGGGAGCCTTCATCCGGAACTTCCCTGAGCTCCACCGGATGGACTTCCGCCTTCGGGATCTCGGCAACCTCCTCTCCAACTCGCTCAGCGCCACGGTGCTCCCGCAGCCGGTCGTCTCCGTCGGCGAGCCCTGCGATCCGAACGGCGCCGCCAATCGCTGCGACGGCGACGACCTGATCTGCAGGGGCTCCGGCGACTCGGGCCCCGTCTGCGAGTCGCTCGAGCCGGATCGGGCGGCGGCCTGCGCGGCCGCCGACGAGATCGGCGTGGGCCTGACCAGCGTGTCGTGGCGGGCACCCGATTCGTTCGACCTCGCCTGGGTCCTGCCCCCCGACTGCCTCCAGGCCGGCTTCACCCGGCGCCGCGACAGGCCCGAGATGCCCTTCCGCCTCCACCTCGAAGAGAAGCGCACGAACGTGGTGATCCAGGTCGAGGACGCCCGAGGGGGGTTCGCCGCCTTCGGGGTCGCGGTGGCCCTCCACGAGGGCTGCGGGCTGCAGGGGCCTCCGCTGGCTTGCGTCGAGAACGTCGACACGATCGAGGCGGGGCGGCTGGAGTTCGACGAGCTCGAGGCCGGCGACTACCTCATCGTGGTGAGCATGCCGACCACCCGCGCCGTCCTGGACTTCCACCTCATCGTCGAGGCGGATCCCCTCGAGGTTCCGTGAGCGCGGTGGAGGGGCGCAGCCGGCCCTCCAGGCCCGGCGAGACGTGCAGCGTCCCCTCGGCGTCGACCACCGCCACCTCGCATCCCTGCGAGGTGGCGTAGGAGATCCCCCGCTCCGGACCGAAGATGAACACGGGCTTCGTCACCACCTCCGCGGTGGTGGCGTCCGGGCACAGCGCCGTCACGCTCCGGGACGCGGTCGCCGGCCGCCCCGTGGTGGGATCGATGAGGTGGTGGTAGCGCACGCCACCCTTCTCGAAGTACCGCTCGTAGTCGCCGCTGGTGGAGAACGCGGCGTTCTCCAGCTCCACCACCGCGAGGACCGAGCCGGGGCGCCGGGGGTGCCGGATCCCCACGGTCCAGGGGCGCTCGCCCCGGCGCCCCGCGGCGTAGAGATCGCCGCCGAGCCGGATGGTGAAGTCCGAGAGGCCGGCGCCCCGCGCGAGGGCCGCCAGCCGATCGACGGCCCATCCCTTCGCGATCCCGCCCAGGCCCAGCGCCATCCCCTCCTCCTGGAGGAAGAGCGTGCCGGCCTCGTCGTCGACGACCACCTTGCGCCAGTCGACCCTCGCGCGGGCCCGCTCGATCGCCTCGTCGCCCGGGACCACGCCGTCCATCGCGTCGCCGAACCTCCACACGCCGCGCATCCCCGCCCAGGTGGGGTCGAAGGCGCCGCCCGAGCGGGCTGCTGCCTCGAGGGCCCGGGAGACGATGGCCCGGAGCTCCCCGCTCACGGCGACCGGCCCCACCCCCGCGGCGGCGTTGACCCTCGAGATCTCGGAGTCCGAGCGCCACTCGCTCATCACCGCGTCGATTCGGCGCAGCTCCGCGAGGGCCGCCCGGGCGACGCCGGCGGCCAGCTCCCCGTCGGAGGTGCGCAGCTCGAGCTTGCAGCGGGTCCCCATGATCGGGAAGGAGGCGAGGAAGAGATCCCCCTTGCGGATCACCTCAGGGCCGCCGCCGTCCGCCTCGGCGGGCTGCCCCGGAGGCAGCTCGAGCCGAGGCCCCGCAGCGGTCGACGTGCAAGCGGAGGCGACCAGGGTTACGCAGAACAGCAAGGCGCTACGCACGCGCGGGCGCTCCTTTTTCGAGGGTACCGGCTTGGTACCGCCTCGCCCGCCGGGATGGCAAGAGCCGGCGCCCTTCGGGGGCCATCGTGCGCCGCCGGCCGGCAGGTCGTAAGCTTGGACGACGAGGCGCCCGCCGAGCGCCGGGGAAGCGAGGGAAATAGTCGGTCAGGGGATCCAGTTCCCCCGTCAGGACCGTACCGGCGATCGCGCCAAGTCGGAGCCGCCGCCAGAAGTTTTCGCCACTTTCGACGAGCAGGAGCAAGGTCCCCATGAAGGAAGCCCACGAGATGGAGAGCCTGGTCGCCCGCATCGCCGCGATGCAGGACCAGCAGAGCTACCGGGAGCAGCACTGGGAGGGGACCTTCGAGGACTACCTCCAGATCGTCCGTCAGAACCCCAAGGTCACGCGCACGGCCTACCAGCGGCTGTACGACATGATCCTCTCCCACGGGAAGACGGAGTACATCGACAACAAGAAGAAGCTGATCCGGTACCACTTCTTCCACGACGAGAAGTTCGAGGGCCGCGACGCCATCTACGGCCTCGACGTGCCGCTGATGAAGCTCGTCAACGTCTTCAAGTCGGCAGCCGAGCGCTACGGCACCGAGAAGCGCGTGATCCTCCTCCACGGCCCGGTGGGCTCCTCGAAGTCCACCATCGCCCGGCTGCTGAAGAAGGGGATGGAGCAGTACTCCCGCACGCCGGAGGGCGCCATCTACACGTTCAGCTGGATGCTGGACAAGCGGCGCTCGGACGGCTCGGTCGAGCGCGAGGTGATGCCCTGCCCCATGCACGAGGAGCCGCTGCACCTCATCCCCTCGGAGTGGCGGCCCCAGGTCTACGCCGAGCTCGTCGGCCCCAACGCCAACTTCCAGATCCCCGACACGGGCGAGCTCTGCCCGGCGTGCCGCTTCGTCTTCAAGGAGCTGATGACGGAGTACAAGGGCGACTGGAAGGAGGTGATCCGCCACGTGAAGGTGCGCCGGCTGATCCTCTCCGAGAAGGATCGGGTGGGCATCGGCACCTTCCAGCCGAAGGACGAGAAGAACCAGGACTCCACCGAGCTCACCGGCGACATCAACTACCGCAAGATCGCCGAGTACGGCTCCGACTCGGATCCGCGCGCCTTCAACTTCGACGGCGAGTTCAACATCGCCAACCGCGGGATCATCGAGTTCGTCGAGGTGCTGAAGCTGGACGTCGCCTTCCTCTACGATCTGCTGGGCGCTTCGCAGGAGCACAAGATCAAGCCCAAGAAGTTCCCGCAGACCGACATCGACGAGGTGATCATCGGTCACACCAACGAGCCCGAGTACCGAAAGCTCCAGAACAACGAGTTCATGGAGGCGCTGCGGGACCGCACGGTGAAGATCGACATCCCGTACATCACGAAGCTCTCGGAAGAGATCAAGATCTACGAGAAGGACTACAACCAGAAGAAGATCCGCGGGAAGCACATCGCCCCCCACTCCCTGGAGATGGCGGCGATGTGGGCGGTGCTCACCCGGCTCGAGGAGCCCAAGAAGCACAACCTCACCCCGCTGCAGAAGCTCAAGCTCTACAACGGCAAGTCGCTGCCGAACTACACCGAGGACAACATCAAGGAGCTGCGCAAGGAGGCGCTGCGCGAGGGCATGGACGGCATCTCGCCCCGCTACGTGCAGGACAAGATCTCCAACGCGCTGGTCTCCGACAAGGGCGAGGGCTGCCTCAACCCGTTCATGGTCCTGAACGAGCTCGAGGCCGGGCTCCGCACGCACTCGCTGATCTCCTCCGAGGAGGTCCGCAAGCGCTACCGCGAGATGCTGGCGACGGTGAAGCAGGAATACGAGGACATCGTCAAGAACGAGGTCCAGCGCGCGATCTCGGCCGACGAGGACTCGATCAAGAAGCTGTGCTCCAACTACATCGACAACATCAAGGCCTACACCCAGAAGGAGAAGGTCAAGAACAAGTACACCTCGCAGTACGAGGAGCCGGACGAGCGGCTGATGCGGGCGATCGAGGAGAAGATCGACATCCCCGAGGCCCGCAAGGACGACTTCCGCCGCGAGATCATGAACTACATCGGCGCCCTGGCGATCGAGGGGAAGACCTTCGACTACCGGACCAACGAGCGGCTCCACAAGGCCCTCGAGCTCAAGCTCTTCGAGGACCAGAAGGACACCATCAAGCTCAAGAACCTGGTCTCCTCGGTGGTGGACAAGGACACCCAGGAGAAGATCGACGTGGTGAAGGATCGGATGATCCGGAACTACGGCTACTGCGAGGTCTGCTCCACGGACGTGCTCAACTTCGTCGCGTCGATCTTCGCGCGCGGCGACGCAAAGGACTAGGGCCCTGTCTCTCAAGATCAAACAGGACCACGCTCGCTTCAAGGCGATCGTCCGCGGGAAGATCAAGCAGAACCTGCGGAAGTTCATCCAGAAGGGCGAGATGATCGGGAAGCAGGGGAAGGATCTGATCACCATTCCCCTGCCCACCATCGAGATCCCCAGGTTCCGCTTCGGCCCCAAGCAGCAGGGCGGCGTCGGCCAGGGCGACGGAGAGGTGGGGCAGAGCCTCGGCCCCGGGCAGGAGCAGCCGGGCGAGGGCGAGGGGCGCGCGGGCCAGGGCGAGGGGCACCACCTCATGGAGGTGGACGTCACCTTCGACGAGCTCGCGGAGATCCTCGGCGAGGAGCTGCAGCTCCCCAAGATCGAGCCCAAGGGGACCGATCGGATCATCACCGAGAAGACCCGCTACACCGGGATCAACACCATCGGCCCCGAGTCGCTCCGCCACTTCAAGCGCACCTACAAGCAGGCGCTGCGGCGGCAGATCGCCTCCGGCACCTACGATCCCGAGCGCCCGGTGATCGTCCCCTACCGCGAGGATCGCCGGTACCGCTCCTGGAAGGTGACGCCGCAGCCCGAGGCCGCCGCCCTGATCATCTACATCATGGACGTCTCCGGCTCGATGGGCGACGAGCAGAAGGAGATCGTGCGCATCGAGTCCTTCTGGCTCGACACCTGGCTGCGCCACCACTACAAGGGCCTCACCGCTCGTTACATCATCCACGACGCGGTGGCCCGCGAGGTGGATCGGGAGACCTTCTTCCACACCCGCGAGTCGGGCGGGACCATGATCTCCTCGGCGTACAAGCTCGCCGCCGAGATGATCGAGAGGGATCACCCCTCCACCACCTGGAACACCTACCTGTTCCACTTCTCCGACGGCGACAACTGGAGTGCCGACGACACGCGCTTCTGCATCGAGCTGGTGAAGGAGCGCATCCTCCCCCACGTGAACCTCTTCGCCTACGGCCAGGTGGAGAGCCCCTACGGATCCGGCCAGTTCATCCGCGATCTGCGCGAGACCTTCGAAGGCGACGACCGGGTGGCGCTCTCCGAGATCGCCGACAAGGAAGCGATCTACGGCTCGATCAAGGACTTCCTCGGAAAGGGGAAGTGAGTACCGAATGGCACCCTTCCGAAATCGCTCCCTCCCCCCACGGCTCAGGGATCTCGAGCAGGAGATCAAGGGGTACGCCAAGGAGTTCGGCCTCGACTTCTACGAGGTGATCTTCGAGCTCCTCACCTACGACGAGGTGAACATGGTGGCCGCCTACGGCGGCTACCCGAACCGCTATCCCCACTGGCGGTTCGGCATGGACTACGAGCAGCTCTCGAAGGGCTACGAGTACGGCCTCTCCAAGATCTACGAGCTGGTGATCAACAACGATCCCACCTACGCGTACCTGCTCGAGTCCAACCCCGAGGTGGACCAGAAGCTGGTGATGGCCCACGTGTACGGGCACGGCGACTTCTTCAAGAACAACTTCTCCTTCCAGCACACCAACCGGAAGATGATGGACGAGATGGCGAACCACGCCACCCGCGTGCGCCGCCTCATCGACCGCCTCGGCGTCGAGAAGGTCGAGGACTTCATCGACCGCTGCCTCTCGCTCGAGAACCTCATCGACTACCACTCGCCCTACATCAAGCGCGCGCCCGCCAGCAGCGACGAGGAGGAGGCGCCGCAGCAGATCCGGGGCCTGCGCAACGAGCGGGAGTACATGGGCGGGTACATCAACCCGCAGCCCTACCTGGACGAGCTGCAGCGGAAGGCAGAGGAGGAGCGGGCCCAGAAGAAGCGCTTCCCCGAGCGGCCGCAGCGCGACGTGCTCCTCTTCCTGCTCGACCACGCGCCCTTGGAACCGTGGGAGCAGGACATCCTCGCGATCATCCGCGAGGAGGCCTACTACTTCGCACCGCAGGGCATGACCAAGATCATGAACGAGGGCTGGGCCAGCTACTGGCACTCCACGATCATGACCACCCGCGCCCTGCGCGACTCCGAGGTCATCGACTACGCCGACCACCACGCCGGCACCGTCTCCATGCGGCCGGGCTCACTGAACCCGTACAAGATCGGCATCGAGCTCTTTCGAGACATCGAGCACCGCTGGAACACCGGTCGGTTCGGGAAGGAGTGGGAGGAGTGCGACTCGCTCCCCGAGCGGCAGAGCTGGGACAAGCAGCTCGGCCTCGGTCGCCAGAAGATCTTCGAGGTGCGCAAGCACTACAACGACGTCACCTTCATCGACGAGTTCCTCACCCCCGAGTTCTGCATCGAGCAGAAGCTCTTCGTCTACGACTACAACGACAAGCGGCAGACCTGGGAGATCGCCAGCCGGCAGTTCAAGGCGGTGAAGGAGAAGCTCCTCCAGCGCCTCACCAACTTCGGCAACCCGATCATCGAGGTGGTCGACGCGAACTTCGAGAACCGCGCCGAGCTCCTCCTCGTGCACAAGCACGACGGCGTGGACCTCAAGGTGGACGACGCCCGCCACTCCCTCCAGTGCCTGCAGTCCTTGTGGCGGCGGCCGGTGAACCTCTACACCCGCCTCGACGGCAAGAGCCTGATCCTGCGCTTCGACGGCCAGGATCACTCCGACCAGAAGGCGGAGCTCTGATCCCGCCGCGGCGGGCGAGGCGCGGGCCTCGCCCCTCGGCGGCCCGAGCACCGGGGCGTGCCGATGGTTGGGTCGAATCACCTCGCTTCGGCCGCGCGCCGAGCTCGCTTCAGGGCGGCGCGCCCTGATCCAGCCAGCGCCTGAGCATCGCCCTGCCGTTGGGGCCGACGCCGTCGCCCCACCTGGCGGCGGGGGGCATCTCGCCGTCCCCCACCTCGTCGACGATGTCATCCGCCATCTCGAAGGCGCCCTTCAACCCGTCGCGGTCGTCGTCGCGGCCCCGCCGCCTGCGCGCGCTTCGCACCCGGGCGCCCTCGTCGTCGAAGGAGTACACGTCGAGGCGGAAGTCGCTCGGCGCGCCCCGGTTCGGCGGGCTGCCATGGCAGAGGTTGCAGTGGTCGTCGAGCAGCGGCTTCACGTGCTCGGCGAAGGTAGGATTCTCGGGCACCTCCTCGATGTCCGGGACCGAGAAGTCGCAGGCCGCCGCCAGGGCGAGCGACGCCGCGGCGAGCACGGTCCTCCCCCTGCGCCCCAAAGGCGCGCACCGCGCGGGGCGCAGCGAAGCCGCGGCCGCCGGGCGCGTCACGGCTCGCGCTCCAGGGCGAGCTTGCCCCGGATCTCCAGGGCGTCCTCCACCTTGATCATCATCAGGCTGGGCCGCTCCACCTGGTGGGCCTCCAGGCTCTCCGGAAAGCTGAAGGTGGCCTCGGCACGATCCGGGCTCCTGTAGTCGAGGGTCACCTCGATGTCGCGGGGGACGGTCACGCCCTTCAGCTCCACCTGGGCCTTCAGCGGGACCTTCACCACGCCCGGCGTCGCCGGGGGCTTGAAGCCGGGCGCCACCCCCTTCACCACCACCAGCGGGTGGTTCGCGGCGTCGATCGCCTCGAGGGCGTGGGCGTCGCGGTTCCCGTTCCCCGACTTGAAGGAGGCGACCTTCGCCCGGGCCATCACCTTCAACCCAGACTCGTCGATCACCAGCGCCACCTCCGGCTCCTCCGTGGCCCCGACCACCCGGTGGAGCTTGTGGACGAGGACGTACTCGATCCTCCCCTTCCCCGCCCACCGCGCGGGCTGGACCTTCGCCGCCTCCTGCGCCTGACCGGCCTCCTCCGCGCCGGCGGAGGCGAAGGCGGAGCAGGCGACGAGGGCGACGAGAGCGACGAGAGCGGACTTCCTCCACGGGATGCCGTCCATGGTCTCCTCCGAGCTTCGACGTTCAGAAGATCCAGACGCCGGTCGCGATGGCCATCAGGCCCACGGTCGAGTACCCGACCGCCTGGTGGATCCGGGCGTACCTCTTCAGGTTCCGGGCGTTCCCCGCGTCTGCCGATCGCGCCGTGGCGAAGCCGAGTCCCACCTGCGCGAGCATCCCCGCCGAGGCGCCGATCACCGCGATCTTGTGGGCGGTGGCGGTGTCGAACCCCGGATCCTTCTCGAAGGGCACCGGCGCGAAGACGCTGAGGGTCGCGGTGGCGATGAAGGCGCCGGCGCTCGCGTAGGTCGACACGCGGTGCGCCATCAGGTAGTCGCCCGTCCCCCCGCCCCCTCCGTAGACGTCGTCGTAGTTGAGCTGCCCCAGGACCGCCGAGGTGGTCATCAGGGCGAGGGTCGAAAGCCCCAGGATCTGGTGGGACTGCAGCATCGTCCGCCTCGTCTCGATGCGGTCCGCCAGCGCCGGATCGCTCGCCGCCTCCTTCTGCGCCGCCGTGTCTCCGAAGAGGTCGAAATCCATCGAGTCTCCGGTCCCGGCGGGCTCCCCGGCCCAGACGAGGCGGAGCTGCAGGGGGGCGAGGTCCCGCTCGGCGGGAGCGGCGCCGGCGATCGCGGGCGCCAAGGCGAGGCAGGCGGCGGCGCGGAGGGCAAGGGGCTGCATGGACAGTCATCCTTCGAGCGCGTGGCCCTCCGGGGGGCGGGAGGCCACCCGGTCGGCGAGGAGAGGGACGGGACGCCTGCGCCGGCATTCACTCGCCCGGGACGATCTTGGCGGGGAACCTTCACGGGAGCGAGCCCGGACAGGCGCCGGGCCCCGCGGCCTCCCCGCGAGATGTCCGATGGCGAATTGAATTCGGCCCGGCCGCGGGTTAAGCGAGGCGAGATGGCGCGCACCCTCGTCTACATCGGCCTCGGCCTCGTTATCCTGGGCCTCCTCTGGCCGCTCGTCTCCCGGCTGGGCCTGGGCCGGTTGCCCGGCGACATCGTGGTCGAGCGAGGGAACTTCCGCTTCTACGCACCCCTGGCAACCAGCCTCCTGATCAGCCTGCTGCTCACGGCGATCCTCTGGCTCTTTCGCCGCTGATGGGCGCCTCCGCCCGACCGGCGGCGATCAGAGCACGCGCAGGAAGGCGACCACGTCCCGCTTCTCGTCGGCGGTGAGGCGCGATTCGAGCACCAGGTTGAAGAACTCCACCGCGTCCTCGAGGGTGAGCAACCTTCCGTCGTGCAGGTAGGGCGGCGACTCCTTGATGCCGCGCAAGGGGAAGGTCTTGATGGGACCGTCGGCCGCCATGACCCTGCCGTTCACGAGCTTCATCTCGTAGAACCGCTCGACCTGCAGGTCGTGCATGAGGTTGTCGGTGTAGAACGGCGGCGGGTGGCAGACGGCGCACTGGGCCTTCCCGTGGAAGAGCTCCTCCCCGCGCAGCTCGGCGGCGGTGGCCTTCGACGGATCGAGGCGCCCATCGGCGACGCGGAGCTTGGGCGCCGGCGGGAAGTCGAGCAGCTCCTGGAACTCGGACATGTCCTGCACCTGGCTGCCGCGCTCGAGGATGTTGATGCCCTTCTTCGTCCCCACCACCGGATCGCCGTCGAAGTAGGCGCCGCGCTGCTCGAACTCGGTGAAGTCCTCCACCGTCTTCAGCGCCCGCTGCGATCCAAAGAGGCGCTGAATGTTCACGCCGCGCAGGGTGGGCGTGTCGATCCGGTGCCGGAACTCCTGGGGCCGGATGTCGCCCACGAGGTGCGTGGCGCCATTGGTATGGCCGTTGGAATGACAGTCCAAGCAGGCGACCCCGCGGTGCGGGTGATCGCTGCGGCGGTCCTCGGTCTGGTTGAACTGCTGCTGGGGAAACGGCGTCAGCAACAGACGCAGACCCTCGATCTGCTTCGGGTTCAGGATGCCGTTGAAGAGCTCGTAGAAGTTCGCGAGGGTGACCAGCTTGCCCTGGGAGACGTCGCCGAGGTCCTTGCGCGTGGTCAGGAAGATCGGCGGCGGGAACTCCGGCATGAAGTGGTCCGGCAGGTCGAAGTCGAGATCGAAGCGGGTGAGGTCCCGATCCTCCTGCCGCTTCAGCTCGTCGATCACCACCTGGGGGAAGACCATGCCGCCCTCCCGGTGGTTGGGATGGGGAAGCGGCATGAACCCGCCGGGGAAGACGCCCTTCTCGCGGATCTCGTCGGGCGACATGCGCGCGAGCGAGTCCCAGGTGACGCCGCTCGCGAGCTTCGCGCGGGGCCCCTCCTGGATCGGCTTGCCGCGGAACATGGTCACGCCCTTGGCGGGCCGGTTCGAGAGGTCGTAGCGATCGCGGAGGAGCGCGTCGTGCGCCTTCTTCACCTCCGCCTTCTCGGCGACCGCCTTCCTGCGGATCTCGGCGAACGACTCGGTGATGGCGACGGGCGCATAGCTCGTCTCGCCCCTCGGCTGGATGCCCTTGGCGTCCTTCCCGGGCGCCGCGCCGATCACGCCGGCCCAGAGGATCGCCGCCCCGATCCCGGCCAGCCCGAAGGCGAGCCTCTTGCGCATCGATCCCATCGATCCCACGGTCGCCCTCCGAAAGCCGTCGAACCCGTCCCTACAGTGGAGCGTCGGGGACGATGGCTCGCCGGGGGCGCCAGGTGAACGCCTCGTCCGGGGCAGGTCTACCCGCCGAGGCGACGATCGCGGATCCCGAGGAGGCGGGATCGGTGAGGAAGCCGGTCGGGACCGAGCGCTACATCCGCTTCATGCGCAGGTAGCGGCGGGCGCTGGGGAAGAACTGGACGGCGGTGACGATCGCGCCGAGCGAGGCCAGCAGGCCGACGATCTTGCCGCCGACGCTGCGTCGGGCGCGGTGCCTGGGCGAGATGAACCGGGCGTACTCGTGCAGGGGCTTCAACGGGGGGTCCCTCCTCCGGCGCGGACGTCCGCGCCTCGCAGCTCGTCGAGGAGGATCTTGTGCACGAGCGCCGCCGCCGGCTCGATCGCCGCCTCCACGGGAGGGCTGAGGCCCATCCGCTCACCGAGGAAGGCGGGCTGGCAGCCGACGATCCGCACCGGCGGGAGCATCCCTCCCATGGCGCGCACCTGGGTGAAGACCGCGTGCACGTCCATCGAGTGGTTGTCCGCCACCGGCAGAGGCCCGTCGAGGTCGGGCTCGATCACGAAGAGGGTCCCCGGCGCCGCGCCCCGAGAGACGGCGTCGACGATCACCAGGAGCCCTGGAGGCTCCAGCAGATCGAAGGCGAGGTGGACGCCGCGGATGCCGAAGTCCTCGACGCGGACGCCATCGGGCACGTCCTTCGGCTGGAGGTGGCGGACCACCTCGACGCCGAAGCCGTCGTCGCCCAGGAAGACGTTGCCGACGCCGGCGACCAGCGCCCGCGCTCCCATCACGGCGCCGTCGGATCGACGGGCTCCACCTCGTCGACGCCGTAGTAGAGGAAGCGCCCGTACCAGCGGTGGTACTCCGCCGCGGGATCGCCCTCGATGGTGACGCCCAGGAGCGCGCGGCCGTCCACGTCGTGGACCACCTTCTCCACCCGGGCGATCCGGCCCTCGAAGAGGTGATCCTGCGCGTCCGCGCGCCGCACGCCGGGCTTGAGACGCACCCGGTTGCCCGCCACGAATCGGTTCGGACGCGGAGGAGATCCGCTGCCCGCGGGGGCTCCCGCCTCGGGCCCGAAGCCTCCCGGCTGCGCGCGGCCCGACGCATCGGCGTGCGCCACATCGGGTACCGCGGACTTCACGACCGACGCACCTGCGACCGCCGTCGCATCTCTGGCGGCCGCCGCGAGGATCGATCGCCCCCTCTCGGCGTCGCCCACCAGCGCGGCGTTGGGATCGCCGTCCTTCGGCACCATCTCGGCCCGATCGAGGTCCCGGAGCGCGCCGTGGAGCCGGGCCATCACCTCCGGCGACATGCCATCGGTCCGTCGGACGATGGCGGCGACCCGCTCGTCCGTACCCAGGGCCTCGCGCTTCTCGCCGTCCGTGAGGAGCATGGTGCGCAGGGTGAGGAGCTCGTCGATCTCCGTGGCGTCGAAGAGATCGCCCGGACTCTCCGGGGCGATCCGCGGGTGGTCGTAGAGGATGATCGGCGACGCGAGGACGAGGTCGTCCGTCCCAGGAGGCCCGGCGAGCACGGGATAGGCGCGCACGTTGGCGCACGCCGACGCGGCGGCCTCCGCCCAGGCGGGCGGATCGAGGAGGGAGACGAACGAGCCCTCGCACACCTTGAGAAAGAGATGCGTCGACACGCAGGCCGCGCGCATCGCCTCCTCGCGGGGGATCGCCGGCGCCACCCCCTCCGTCTCGTTCTCCACACGAAGCCGCATCCGGACGAGAGGCCTCTCCGCCTCCACCGGCTCCCAGCCGACGCGGATCGTCCCTCGCACGGGATCCCACGTACGGCGCACGCGGCCTGCCACCGCGCCGTCGGCGCCCCGCACCTCGGAGAACGCCTCCCCGCCGGGCGCCTCGAAGGGGATCTCGACGGCCCCCTCCCCTCCCTCCCAACCCTGCGCGACGGCGCAGCGGCCGAGGTCGCAGGTGAAGTCGATCTCGCGGATCTCCCCCTCCTCCCAGGGGAAGAGGCGATCGCCCCCGGCGTCCAGCGACGCCACCTCGTGGAACGCGCCACCCTCCAGGCGCTCCACGATCCGGCGTCGCACGTGGAGGAAGCGGAGGCGGCCCTCGATCACCACCCGACCCGCCGGCGCCACCAGCACCTGCGTCTCCATCCACCACGGATCGGTGCCGGTGGCCTCGCTCCAGCCCCGCGGCGCGAGGATGCCGAAGGACCAGCGAAACCGGTTCTTGGTGGACGACGCCCGGTAGGGATACAGGATGTAGCCCTCCAAGAGGACCGCGTCCGCGACGGCGGCGACGCTCGCAAAGCTCACGCGGCTCCTCCTCCTTCCGGCAGCGGGCGGCTCCTCCGGTGCAGGGCCTCGAAGAACGAGTCCATCCCGGCCCGCACCTCGTCGCCGCCGTCGAAGCCCCTCCAGCCCTGGCGCACGATCCCCACCAAGTCGTAGCAGGCGTCGATCGGCACCAGCATCGCCTCGATCGGGCCGCCCCCCCGCGGGCTGCGCACGAGCAGCGCCTCCACGTCGGGCTCCAGCGCCCGCAGGAGATCGCTCGACGCCAGCAGCTCGTCCATCGCCTCCAGCGGCAGCTCGGACTCGGTGGGGCCGGCGGGGCTCGGGTACGTGATCACCCACCGCGCCGCCGCGCTGCTGAAGAAGGCGAAGCAGAGGCCCACCGGGATCGAGAGCGCCTCCCACCGCTCCCGGTCGAAGGGCTCGGGCGAGGTGCAGACCCGGGTGGGCACCGTGCGGTAGTGGCCCGCCCCCGCCCCCGGCTGCTCGAAGAGCAGCGCGCAGGGGCGGCACGAGCAGCAGATCGTCCGGAGGTCGAGGTCCACCACGTGGCGGTGCCCCGCGTCGAGCTGCGCCGCGCAGAGCTCGCAGCGCTCCCCCGCAGCCCAGGCCGGGCGGTGGGCCCTTCCCACCGCGTACCGCCGCAGGGACCGCAGGTTCACCTTTCCACCTGCTGCAGCACCACCTTCGAGGCGGGGGCGTCCTCGCCCACGATCCGGATCGCCACGATCTCCGGCGCGGCCTCCTCGATCGCGCGCCGCACCGTATGCTCCACCGTCGCCCGAGAAGAGGGGCATCCGCTGCAGGAGCCGAGGAAGCGCAGGGTGGCGACGCCGCTCTCGTCCAGCGCCGCGAGCTCGACGTCGCCGGCGTGGGATCCCAGGGCCGGGCGCACCTGCTCCAGCGCCCGCTCCACCCGGGCGCGGAGCGGATGGGGGTGGAGGCCGTGGAGCAGGAGGAGGCTGGAGAGGAGATCGTCGCCGGCCACCCGCTCGTCGAGGCGCGGGCCGTCCGCTCCCGCGGCGCGGGCGTGCGCCAGCGTCCGGGTGAGGCCGGCGCCGTGCAGGCGGAGGAGCCGCTCCATCAGCTCCTCGATCGCCAGCCAGGTGCTCGGGCCGGCCATCCCCTGCAGGTCCTCGAGGAGCCGGTCGATCCGCGCGGCGTCCTCCCTGGCGTCCGGCACCTCCGCCGCGCTCATCGCGCCCCCTCCATCGTGACCTCGCGCCGTCCCTCGACCAGGCCGGCGAGCCATCCGCACCAGACGTCCATCCCCTCGCCCGTCCGCGCCGAGGTCCGGAAGATCTGCAGGTCGGGGTTCATGCGGCGGGCGTTCGTCATGCAGGCCTCCACGTCGAAGTGCACGTGGGGGAGCAGGTCCGTCTTGTTGAGCACGAAGACGTCCGCCGCGCGAAACACGTGGGGATACTTGAGGGGCTTGTCGTCCCCTTCCGTCACCGAGAGCACGACGACCTTCGCCGCCTCCCCGAGATCGAAGAGCGCGGGGCAGACGAGGTTCCCCACGTTCTCGACGAAGAGGATCGATCCCCGCGCAGGGAAGAGCCGGGCCAGCGCCCCCTCGATCATCGCCGCGTCGAGGTGGCAGCCGGCGCCGGTGTTGATCTGCAGCGCCCGGCACCCCGCCGCCCGGATCCGCCGGGCGTCCGCGTCCGTCTCCTGATCGCCCTCGAGCACCGAGATCTCGACCGCGCCCGCGAGGCGCCGGGCGGTCTCCTCGAGGAGGCTCGTCTTCCCGGTGCCCGGGGCGCCGACGAGGTTGAGGGCCACGATCCCCCGGGCCTCGAGCCAGCCGCGGTTCCGCGCGGCGAGGCGGTCGTTCCTGGCCAGGAGCTCCTGCTCGATCCGCAGCATCCGCGCGCCCGCCGCCAGGCCGCGCGCGTACCCGTGGACGTGACCCGGCTCGTCGCCCTGCACGTGCACGGGCGCATGTCCCGCCTCGCCGCCATGGGCGTGCCCGGGGTCATGCTCCGCTTCGACCGCGTGCACGTGATCGCGTAGGTGTCCCGCCTCGCCCCCGTGCGCGTGCACGTGGACGGGACCCTCCCCCTGACCGTGGACGTGCCCCTCGTCCTCGTGGTGGTGCCCGGCGGCGCCGCATCCGCAAATCGCACACATCTAAATCACCTCCACGCCTTCGAGGCGAAGCTCCCTGCCCGCGATCACCTGGAGCTCGATCGAGCCGCACGCGCAGGGTGGCGGGAGGAGATCGATCTCCTGCTCGGCTCCACAGGCCCTGCACCGCGCCCGCCCCGGAACCTCGCGCACGCACAGCTCCGCGCCCTCGAGCCTCGTGCCCTGGGCGCAGACCTCGAAGCAGAAGCGGAGCGCGTCCGGAACCACCGCCGACAGCCTCCCGATCTCCAGGTGGACGGCGGCGACGCGACCTCTCTCCACCTTCTGCTCGATCGTCGTCACCAGGTCTTCCATGAGGGAGAGCTCGTGCATGGAGAGCAAGGTAGGTAGATCCCCGTCGGGAGCAACCGGGCCGTCGGGACCACCGTTCACGAGCGCGCAATCCCGGCACGCGGCGCCTTGATCCGCCCGGGCCCCTGCCTACCTTCGACCCATGCTCCCGTCGCCACAGCCCCTTCGCCGGCGCGCGATCCGGATCGCCGGGGTCGTGCAGGGCGTGGGGCTGCGGCCCGCGGTGGTACGCCTCGCCCGCGAAATGGGGCTGTCGGGCTTCGTGCTCAACGAGACGGCGTCGGTGCGCATCGAGGTGGAGGGCCCCGCCGATCGGGTGGAGGCCTTCGAGGAGCGGCTGCGACCGTCGCTGCCGGTGCGCGCCCGCGTCGCCTCGGTGGAGGCCCGGGACGCCCCCCTCCGCGGCGACGCGTCGTTCCAGCTCCACGTCGGCGAGCACGCCCTCCCCGCCGAAGGCGACTCGTCGCTGGACGCGATCCCCCCCGACCTCGCGCCCTGCGCCGCGTGCCTCGAGGAGATGGACGATCCGGCGAACCGACGGTACCGCCATCCGTTCATCTCCTGCGTCCACTGCGGGCCCCGCTACACGATCGTCGCCGCGACGCCGTACGATCGGCACCGCACCTCGATGGCGGCGCTGCCCCTTTGCGCGGCGTGCCTGGACGAGTGCTCGGATCCGGGCGACCGGCGCTTCCTCTCCCAGGCGGACTCCTGCCCCTCCTGCGGACCGCGGCTCTCCCTTCGCCGGCGCGGCGCGGCGCCGTCCTTCGACGCCGCGGCGATCGCGGCGGCAGTCGATCTCCTTCGCGCCGGCGGCGTCCTCGCCGTGAAGGGGGCCGGCGGCTTCGCCCTCGCCTGCGACGCGGCGAACGACGCCGCCGTGGCCCTGCTCCGCGCGCGCAAGGGCCGGCCCCACAAGCCCTTCGCGGTGATGGGCCGCTCCCTCGAAGAGGTGGAGGCGATCGTCTCCCTCGGCGATCGAGAGCGCGAGGCGCTCCTCTCCCCGGCGCGGCCCATCGTCCTCGCCCGACGCCGACGGCGCGCCCGCCTCTCGCGGCACGTCGCGCCCTTCCTCGTCGAGGTGGGCGTCTTCCTCCCGCCCACGCCGCTGCAGCGGCTCCTCCTCCAGGACGGTCCCCCGCTGCAGGTGATGACGAGCGGCAACCTCTCGGGCGAGCCGCTGGCGAAGGACGACGACGAGGCGCAGGAGCGGCTCGCCCGGGTCGCCGACGCCTTCCTCGTGCACGACCGCGCGATCGTCGCCAGGGCCGACGACTCGGTGGTGCGGGAGATCGGAGGCGGGATCACCACGCTGCGCCGGGCCCGGGGCTTCGTGCCCGCGGGGATCCCGCTCCCCTTCGAGGCGCCCGCCGCGGTCCTCGCGGTGGGGGCCGGCGAGAAGAACACGGTCTGCCTGGCGGCGGGCGGGCGCGCCTTCCTCTCGCCGCACCTCGGCGAGCTCGACGATCCCCGCGCCTACGCGGCCTTCCAGGAGGCCATCCGCCACCTGCAGCGCCTCCACGGCTGCGCCGCCACCGCCGTCGCCCACGATCTCCACCCGGATTTCCGCTCGACCCGCTGGGCCGCCGAGAGCGGGCTGCCGGCGATCGCCGTGCAGCACCACCACGCCCACGTCGCCGCCTGCATGGTCGAGCACGGGCGGATCGATCCCGTGATCGGCGTGGCCTTCGACGGCACGGGGCTCGGCGAGGACGGTGCGGTCCGCGGGGGCGAGTTCCTGGTGGCGGACCTGCGCTCCTTCCGGCGCGTCGGCCAGCTCCGGCCCCTCGCGCTGCCCGGCGGCGAGGCGGCGATCCGCGAGCCCTGGCGCCTGGGGCTCGCCGCCCTCCACGACGCCGGCTGCCCGCTCCCGCGCGGCGAACTCGATCCGCGGAAGGTCCGCGCCGTCCTCCGCCTCCTCGAGGGGAGGCCGCTGCGGGCCACGGGGGCCGGCCGATGGTTCGACGCCGTCGCCGCCATCTGCGGGGTCCGCGCCGAGATTTCCTACGAGGGCCAGGCCGCCCTCGAGCTGGAGGCGGCCGCCCGCGGCGCCTCCACCTGGCCCCCGTTCGACTTCGAGGTCCGCGAGGGCGGAGGCGGCTTCGAGATCGATCTGCGCCCCGCGATCCGGGGGATCGACGCCGTGCTCCGCCGCTTCGGCCCGCGCACGCCCCGGCACTGGGGCGCGGTGCAGTCGGTGGCCGCGCGCTTCCACGGGACCCTCGCCGAGGCGATCCGCGCCGGCTGCAGGCGGGCTCGCAACGAGGGCGCGCCCGGCACGGTGGCGCTCGCGGGGGGCTGCTTCCAGAACGCGCTCCTGGTCCACGAGGCGCGGCGCCGGCTCGAGGCCGACGGCTTCGAGGTGCTCCTGAACCGGCGCGTCCCGCCCAACGACGGAGGGATCGCGCTGGGCCAGGCGGCGATCGCCGCCGCCCGCACCACGCCTGCCACGGGGAGTTGAAGAACATGTGCCTCGCGATCCCGGGCGAGCTGGTCGAGCTCGCCGACAAGGACGGCCTCCGCTTCGGCAAGGTGCGCTTCGGCGGGATCCGCCGGGAGGTCTGCCTCGAGTACCAGCCCGAGGCGAAGGTCGGCGACTTCGTCCTCGTCCACGTGGGCTTCGCCATCTCGACCCTGGATCGGGAGGAGGCGGCGCGCACCCTCGAGGTGCTGCGGCAGATCGGCCAGACATCGGAGCTCGACGAGGAGGAGGCCGCCCGCCTCGGGCTTCCGAGCGGCGCTCCGGAGGAACCCTTCGGCGCAAGGGCCCCTCCTCCGGCGGACGCCCAGGGAGGCGACGGCCGGGATCTCCCCGGCGCCACCGGAACCGACGGAGGCCGGACATGAAGTACCTCGACGAGTTCCGCGATGCTGAGCTGGCGAAGAGCCTCGTCCGCGCGATCGAGCGGACCCTGACCCGGCCGTGGGTGATCATGGAGATCTGCGGCGGGCAGACCCACTCGATCGTCCGCTACGGCATCGATCGGCTCCTACCGAAGGAGATCGAGCTGGTGCACGGACCCGGCTGCCCGGTCTGCGTCACCGCCCTCGAGACCATCGACCGCGCCCATGCGATCGCCTCCCGCCCCGACGTGATCTTCACCTCCTTCGGGGACATGCTCCGGGTCCCCGGATCCCACGGCGATCTGCTCGCGCTCAAGGCCAAGGGCGCCGACGTGCGGGTGGTCTACTCGCCGATGGACTCGCTGCGCCTCGCCAAGGAGAACCCCGATCGCACGGTGGTCTTCTTCGGGATCGGCTTCGAGACCACGGCGCCCGCCAACGCGATGGCGGTGCTGCAAGCGAAGCGCGGCGGCGTGAAGAACTTCGCCATGCTCGCCTCCCACGTGCTCTGCCC
This sequence comes from Vulgatibacter sp., assembly GCA_035565615.1. GTDB lineage: Bacteria > Myxococcota > Myxococcia > Myxococcales > Vulgatibacteraceae > Vulgatibacter. The sequence goes on from DATMSB010000024.1 coordinate 22,928, forward strand.
GCCGTCCATCGCGTGGATCCTCCAGGCCCGCGAGAACCGGGTGCAGGCGTTCCTCGGCCCGGGCCACGTGTGCACGGTCACCGGGTTCCGGGCGTACGAGGCCCTGGTGGATCGCTACCGGGTCCCCATCGTCATCTCGGGCTTCGAACCCCTCGATCTCCTGCAGGGGATCCTGCTCACCGTGCGCCAGCTCGAGGAGGGCCGCGCCGAGGTGGAGAACGAGTACCGGCGGCTCGTCACCCGGGACGGCAGCCGCGCGGCGCGCGCGGTGGTGAACGAGGTCTTCGAGACGGTGGATCGCAAGTGGCGGGGCGTGGGCTTCATCCCCAAGTCCGGCTACCGGATCCGCCACGAGTTCGCCGAGCACGACGCCGATCGGATCTTCGAGGTGGAGGACATCGCCACCCTCGAGCCACCCGCCTGCATCAGCGGCCTGGTCCTGCGCGGCCTCGAGAAGCCTTCCGACTGCGCCGCCTTCGGCAAGACCTGCACGCCGCAGAACCCACTGGGCGCCACCATGGTCTCGGGCGAGGGCGCCTGCGCCGCCTACTACACCTACGGCCGGCACCTGCCGGAAGGAGCGCTGGCGTCATGAGGGAGTCCATCCTGCGCAAGGTGCGCGAGAGCACCGACCTCGCCCTGCGGTTCTTCGAGCGCGAGGCCGAGGAGCTGGAGCGGTGCGCGATCGCCCTCGCCTCGCGGTTCCGGGAGGGCGGCAGGCTCATCGCCTTCGGCAACGGCGGCTCCGCCTGCGACGCCGCCCACGTGGTGGTGGAGTTCAACCACCCGATCCTGGAGAAGCGGCGCCCCATCCCCGCCCTCTCGCTCGTCTCCAACGTCGCCTGGATGACGGCGATCGGCAACGACACCGACTTCGCCCGGGTGTACCTGGAGCAGCTCGAGGCCCACGCCCGGCCCATGGACGTGCTCCTGGGGATCTCCACCTCCGGCGCCTCCACCAACGTGAACCACGGCCTGCGGAAGGGGCACGAGCTGGGGCTGGTGAACGTCGGCTTCACCGGACGCGACGGCGGGGCCATGGTCGATCTGTGCGATTTCTGCTTCGTCGCCCCCTCGTGGTCGGTCCACCGCATCCAGGAGACCCATACGCTCCTCCTCCACCTGCTCTGGGATCACGTGCAGGTGGCGCTGGGAGAAGAAGATGTCCTCTGAGGGCAGCGCGGCGGTGGAGGCCGGCGGCGAGGCGGAGTCGCCGTTCGGCTCGTGCGCCGCGCCGATCGGGGAGCGGGATCGGATCCTGATCGGGCACGGGAGCGGCGGGAGGCTGACGTCGAAGCTCGTCGAGGAGCTGATCCTCCCCGCCTTCCGCAACCCCGCGCTCGAGCCGCTGGACGATCAGGCGCTGCTCGGCCCGTTCGACGCCGGCACCCTCGCCTTCACCACCGACTCCTACGTGGTGAGCCCGTACTTCTTCCCCGGCGGCGACATCGGCTCCCTGGCGATCCACGGCACCGTGAACGATCTGGCCATGGGCGGCGCCAGGCCTCTGGCGCTGTCGCTCTCCCTGATCCTCGAGGAGGGGCTGCCGCTCGGCGATCTGCGCCGCGTGATCGACTCCGCCCGGGAAGCGGCGGCGGCGGTGGGCGTCGCCATCGTCACCGGCGACACCAAGGTGGTGGGCCGGGGGAGCGGCGACGGGATCTTCGTGAACACCTCGGGCGTCGGCGTGGTGCCCAAGGGGGTGACGCTCGGGTCCTCGCAGATTCGCGCCGGCGATCACATCCTCGTCTCCGGCACCATCGGAGATCACGGGATGGCGATCATGGCCCGGCGGCAGCACCTGGACCTGGAGGGCGAGCTCGTCAGCGATTCGGCGCCGCTCCACGACCTGGCGGCGGCGCTCCTCGCCGCGTGCCCGGACGTACACGCCATGCGCGATCCGACTCGGGGCGGTCTCGCGGCCACGCTGGCGGAGATCGCCGCCCGCCGGCGGCTCGGGGTCGACGCCGACGAGGAGGCGATCCCGGTGCGGGACGCGGTGCGCGGCGCCTGCGAGATCCTCGGCCTCGATCCTCTCCACGTGGCGAACGAGGGGAAGCTGGTCGCCTTCGTCCCCGAGGAGTGCGTGGAGGCGGCCCTGGGGGCGCTGCGAAGCCACCCGCTCGGCAGGGACGCCGCCCGGATCGGGAGGGTGACCGTCGATCACCCGGGGATGGTGGTGCTTCGCACGCCCGTGGGCGGCAGGCGCATCCTCGACCTTCCCTGGGCCGAAGCGCTGCCGCGGATCTGCTGACGAAGGGAGGCGAGAGATGGTCCAGAGCCAGGAGGAGCCGGTCGTCCACGTCCTGTGGATCTCGGAGGGGATGAGCTGCGATGGAGACTCGGTCTCCGTCACCGCGGCGATGAACCCCTCCATCGAGGACGTCCTGCGCGAGCTGGTCCCCGGCCTGCCCAGGGTGAAGCTCCACAACAAGGTCCTCGCCTACGAGAACGGCCAGGAGTTCGTCTCCCACTTCGAGAAGGCCTGGAGGGGGGAGCTCGATCCCTTCGTCTTCGTGGTGGAGGGGTCGATCCCCAACGAGAAGATCAACGGCGACGGCTACTGGACCGCGCTCGGCTTCGACGAGAACGGCGACGCGATCACCCTGAACGACTGGATCGATCGGCTGGCCCCCAAGGCGTGGGCGGTGGTGGCGGCGGGGACCTGCGCCACCTACGGGGGCATCCACGCCATGGCCGGGAACCCCACCGGCTGCATGGGCCTCGCCGACTACCTGGGGTGGGACTTCGTCTCCAAGGGCGGCCTGCCCATCGTCAACGTCCCCGGCTGCCCGGTCCAGCCGGACAACTTCATGGAGACCCTCACCTGGCTGCTCTACCAGGCCGCCGGGAAGAACCCGCCCATCCCCCTGGACGACAAGCTCCGCCCCACCTGGCTCTTCGGAAAGACGGTGCACGAGGGCTGTGACAGGGCCGGCTACTACGAGCAGGCGGACTTCGCCCTCGACTACAACTCGCCCAAGTGCCAGGTGAAAGTCGGCTGCTGGGGACCCGTGGTGAACTGCAACGTCCCCAAGCGCGGCTGGATGAACGGAGTCGGCGGCTGCCCCAACGTGGGCGGCATCTGCATCGGCTGCACGATGCCCGGCTTCCCCGACAAGTTCATGCCGTTCATGGACCAGCCCCCCGGCGCGATGGTGTCGGCCACGACCATCAGCGCCTACGGCCTGATGATCCGCCGCCTGCGGAGCATGACCAACCGCACCCTGAACCTGGAGCCCAGGTGGCACCACAACCGGCCGAAGCTGACCACGGGCTACGCCCCTCGCTGGTCGCCGAGTCAGGAGCAGCCCCAGGGCTGAACGAATCGATCCAAGGAGGCCAGGGCCATGCAGACCACGGAACGCGGGAAGCAGCCGAACCTCGTCGAGATGGCGTGGGATCCGGTGACGAGGATCATCGGCAACCTCGGCATCTACACGAAGATCGACTTCGAGAACCGGGAGGTGGCCGAGTGCAAGAGCACCTCGTCGATCTTCCGGGGCTACAGCGTCTTCATGAAGGGGAAGGATCCGCGGGACGCGGGCTTCATCACCAGCCGCATCTGCGGCATCTGCGGCGACAACCACACCACGTGCGCGAACTACGCCCAGAACATGGCCTTCGGGATCGAGAACCCGCCCCTGGGCGAATGGATGATCAACCTCGGCGAGGCGGCCGAGTACATGTTCGACCACTCGATCTTCCAGGACAACATGGTCTTCGTGGACTTCTGCGAGCGCATGGTCGCGGAGACGAACCCGAAGCTCCTCGCCCGCGCCCAGTCCACCCCCGCGCCCCACGCGAAGGTGCACGGCTTCGACACCATCGCGGACATCATGCGGTCGTACGACCCGTTCACCGGGAAGACGTACCTCGAGGCGCTGCAGATGACCCGCCTCACTCGGGAGATGTTCTGCCTGATGGAGGGGCGACACGTCCACCCGTCCACGGTCTATCCGGGCGGGGTCGGCACGGTGGCCTCCCCGCAGGTCTTCACCGACTACCTGTCGCGGCTGGTGCGCTACCTCGACTTCGCGAAGAAGGTCGTCCGCATGAACGACGACGTCTTCGACTTCTTCTACGAGGCGCTGCCCGGCTACGAGAAGGTGGGCCAGCGGCGGATCCTGCTGGGCTGCTGGGGGGCGTTCCAGGATCCCGACCACTGCGACTACCGCTACGAGAACATGACGAGCTGGGGACGGAAGATGTTCGTCACCCCGGGGATCGTGATCGACGGCGAACTCGTCACCACCGATCTCGTCGAGATCAACCTGGGGATGCGCATCCTCCTGGGGAGCTCGTACTACGACGACTGGGAGGACGAGGAGGTCTTCGTCGCCCGGGATCCGCTGGGCAACCCGGTGCACCGGCGGCATCCGTGGAACCAGACGACCATCCCCAGGCCCCAGAAGCGCAACCTGGAGAAGGGACCGTATAGCTGGGTGATGAGCCCGAGGTGGTACCACGAGAAGACCGGGGAGCACCTGGCCCTCGACACCGGTGGCGGCCCCCTCGCCCGGCTGTGGGTGACGGCGCTCGCGGGGATGGTGAAGACGCCCTTCGTTCGCTCCACGGGGAACGGCGTGCAGATCACCCTCCCCCAATCCGGCACCCTGGGCGAGATGGAGTTCGAGTGGAAGGTGCCCAAGTGGTCCAACACCATCGAGCGGAATCGGGCCCGCGCGTACTTCATCGTCTACTCGGCGGCGATGGCGCTCTACTTCGTGGAGAAGGCGATGGATCGGCTGCGCACCGGCGACGTGCGCACCTACCAGGAGTTCGACCTCCCCGACGAGGCGATCGGCTGCGGCTTCCACGAGGCGGTCCGCGGTGTCCTCTCCCATCACATGGTGATCAAGGACCGCAAGATCGCCAACTACCACCCCTACCCGCCCACCCCCTGGAACGCGAGCCCGCGGGACGCCTTCGGCACGCCGGGCCCCTACGAGGACGCGGTGCAGGGCTGCCCCATCTTCGAAGAGAACGGGCCGGAGAACTTCAAGGGCATCGACATCATGCGCACCGTCCGCAGCTTCGATCCCTGCCTGCCGTGCGGGGTGCACATGTACCTGGGCGAGGGGAAGGTGCTGCGCGAGGTGCACTCGCCCATGGCGGGCCTGGGCGGGGCGTAGCCCGGATCGCGCCGGGCTGATCAATTTGCATCGACGTACCTTTGCGTGGAGGCGAGCGTGAAGAAGAACGACATCGAGACGGGCCGGGCCCAGGCCCGCGTGGTGTGGCCCGCCCACGTGCCCGGCGTCGCACAGGGCGGCAGCAGGGGCAAGCTGGCGAAGTCGGTCGGCCTCTACGTGGAGGGCGACAAGGTGAAGGGAACGGCCCGGCGCTCCACCGGGATCCGTCCGCACGATCGCGACCCGATCGATCCCCGCAGCCCGAACTTCTCGCCTCCCTGACCCCCCGGTCGACCCACCGGCGTCGGTTCGCACCTCGGGGCGGCGGACGCGACGAGCGACGCCGCCCGCCTTCCGCGATCGAAGTGGTCCGGGCCGGCCGCCGCGCCCGTGCCCGGGCGATCAATGCTCCGCCGAGACCGGCTGCACGCGCCGCGCCGTCACCTCGCGCAGGATCGCCCTGCCCGCCGGCGCGATCTCCACCTCGATCGATCCGCCGGGGGCGTCGAACACCAAGGGCGCGGGGCCGCGGGCCAGCACCTCCTCGCCCCGCCGCACCTCGAGGGTGACGCCGTCGCCGGCGGCGTCCACCGCGAGCGCCCACCGTCCGCGGGGCAGGTCGAAGGGCAGCAGGCCGGGGGCGGTGGCGAGGAGCCTTCCGGCGAGCCGCGCCTCCTCGCCCAGCCACACGGCGAGGCTCCCCGGCGTCCCTGCGAACAGCCATCCGGGGAGGATCACGCGGTCGTCGTGCCGGCGGATGCCGATCCTCTCGCTCTCCTTGCGCACGAAGATCCGGGAGTGGACCACGTGCGGCGCCCTCCCGGGGACGGCCTTCCTCCCCTCGAAGGTCACGAGCCGGTAGTCGCGCTGGAAACCCTGCAGCGCGAGGAGCTCGCGGCCGCCGCGGAAGCAGGCGCGGTCGCTCCCCCAGGGGCTGCAGAAGAGGACGAGATCCGGCCGCCGCGAGTGGACGTAGGCGCCGTCGCCGAACTCGTGGGCGAGGTGGCCCGTCCCGGCGTCCGGCGGTGGATGCGTCGCGATCCACCGATCGTTGAGGCCCAGCATGTCGAGGGAGGGCAGGCGCGACCAGTAGGGCAGGCAGCCCGCCGGATCCACGGCCATGAGCGCCTGCCGCTCCTCGAACGCCCGGCGTAGCAAGAGGCCGATCGGCTCGCCGGCCCACTCCCACCTCTCGCTTCGCGCCCGCTCGTTCTCCGGATCCTTCCCCTGCGCCGCGACGAGGAGCGCGAGGCAGACGGCGCCCGCGCACCAGCCGCGGATCGCCCAGCGGCGGGAGCGCGCTGCCGCCCACGCGAGGCCCTCCGCCGCGAGGAAGGCGAGGAGGATCGAGGTCGGCACGGCGTGACGCCTGCCCGGGAAGATGTCGCCGCCGATCACGCTCACGTAGACCGACCAGGCGAGGAGGGGCAGCGCGATCGCGAGGATCCGCCGGCGGCGCCGGGGATCGACCATCGCCTCGGTGGCGAGCAGGCCGAGGATCGTCAGCCCGGAGAGCCAGAAGAAGGCCCACCCCACGTAGGTCGCGCCGTCGATCAGGCGGGTCGAGGTGAAGGCAACCTTCACCCTCGCCGGGTTGGGGATCCAGTCGCCGTAGTAGGCGAGGCGGAAGGCGAGCTGCCCCAGCCAGGCGGCCGCCGGAAGCACGCAGAGCCGGAGAGCGCCTGCGAGCGAGCTCCTCGAGAGCCCCCACGCCACCAGGAGGGCCGCGGCGATCGCCGCGGTGAAGAGCGCGCCGTCGGGCCGGGTGAGGCAGAGGAGCGCGAGGGGGATCGACGCCGGCAGCACCTGCCCGGGCCGGCCCTCCTCGGCCATCGGGAGGACCAGCGCGAGCGTCCAGGCGAGGAGGCCCGCCACCGCGGCCTGCTCGAGGCCCCCCACCACCCAGACCGCCATTGGCCCCGCCGCTGCCAGGGCGAGCCCGCCGACGAGCGCGGGGAGCAGCCAGGCTCGCTCGTCCGAACGAGGTCGATGCGTCCACGCCAGGGCCGCGATCGCGGCGATCATACCCAGCACGCCGAGGAGGCGGACGGCGAGGATCGAGTCGACGCCGACGAGCCTCAGCCCCGCGACCGCGAGGACCCAGAGGAGGTTGGAGTAGCCCTCGACCCGCTCGCCGTCGGTCCAGGTGAGGCCCTTCCCTTCTGCGAGGCGCTCGGCGTAGCGCAGCGAGATCAGCGCGTCGTCCGAGAGGAAGGTGAGGAAGGTCGAGGCGTGCCAGAGCAGGCCCACCGTCGCCGCCGCGGCGACGGCCACGGGGAGCCATCGGGCCTGGCGCCAGCGGATCGGCAGAGGGGGCATCGTCTCGGGGAGTCTACCACTTGCCCAAACACCCTCCCACGCCCTGTGTTCGGCGCCAACGGAAGCGGCCGAATCGCTCTTTCCAAGGTCGGCCTCCCCATGGGAGGATTTCGACGCCCCCGGAGCTCGAAGGAGATCCGATGCTGCCTTCGCTGCCGCTCCACTCGCGCGCGGGGGTCGCCCGCGTGGCCCTCGTGGTCGCGGGCGCCGCCCTGCTGGGGTGGATGTTCGCGGCCCAGGCGTGGGTCGTCGACGACGCCTACATCACGCTCCGGACCGTCGACAACTTCGTGAGCGGGCGCGGCCTCGGCTGGAACCCCGGCGAGCGCGTCCAGGCCTTCACCCACCCGCTGTGGATGTTCTGCCTCTGCGCCCTCTACCTCTTCACCAGGGAGGGCTTTCTCACCGTCCTGGCGCTCTCCTTCGCGATGCTCCTCGCGCTCCTCGGCGTGGTGGCGTGGGGGCTGTACCGGGAGCCGGCGTGGAAGACCCTGCTCTTCCTGGGGATGCTGGTGGCGTCCAAGGCCTTCTTCGACTTCACCTCGAGCGGCCTGGAGAACCCCCTCACCGTCCTGCTCGTCGCGATCTTCGCCTCCAGGTGGCTGGCGCCCCCGCCGGACGACCTCGACGAGCGGCTGAAGCGGTGGCGCTTCCTCCTCTTCGTGGCGGCCCTGGCGTTCTTCAACCGGATCGACACCCTCCTGCTCTACCTCCCGGCGCTCGGGTGGGAGCTCGTCGCCCTGGCGAGGCGCGCCGGGGCGCGGATCGTCCCGCCATTCCTCGCGGCGACCTCGCCGGCCACGGGGTGGCTCGCCTTCTCCCTGATCTACTTCGGCGCGCCCTTCCCCAACACCGCCTACGCCAAGGCCCTGGGCAACGGCGTCGGCGCCGCGGCCGCCTTGCAGGTCGGCGGCGCCTACTTTCGAAACGGCCTGGAGTGGGATCCCGCCACCCAGGCGGTGATGGCCCTCGCGCTCGTCGCGGCGATCGCCTCCCGGAGGCGGGCGCCGACCCTCGCGGCCTGCGGAATGGTCTCGTACCTGCTGTACGTCGCCGCCGTCGGTGCGGCCGGGACGCACATGAGCGGCCGGTTCTTCTCCGGGCCCTACGTGCTGGGCGCCCTGATCCTGCTCGCCACCCTGCGGGGTCGCAGGTCGGCGATCGCCGCCGGCGCGCTGGTGGCCACGCTCGCCCTGCTCGCGCCGGGCGCGCCGCTGCGATCCGCGGGGAGCCGAAACACGCTGCCCCGCGGCGGCCACGGACCGGCGGGAATCATCGACACCCGCTGGATCGTGCACCGGGAGGGGGCGGCCCTCGCGAGGTGGCGAGAGGGGATCGAGTGGCCCAACCACGGCTGGTACGAGGAGGGCCTGCTTTTTCGAGGGTCGCCCCAGACGCTGCGGGTGGGCGGCGCCGCCTCGGGCGCCCCCATCGGCTACTTCGGGTACGCCGCGGGGCCCGACAAGTACATCGTCGACGTCCTCGGCCTCACCGACCCGCTCTTGGCGCGCCTCCCGATGCGCAGGTCCTCGGCGTGGACGGGCGGGCACTTCGTCCGAGACCTCCCCAGGGGCTACGTGGAGTCCCTGCGAAGCGGCGGCAACTCGATCGAGGATCCGGACCTGCGCGCGTACTACGACCGGATCCGGCTGATCACCCGCGGACCGATCTTCTCCCTCGCCCGGCTCCGAGCCATCTACGAGCTGAACACCGGCAGGCTCGATCCGCTGGTGGAGGCCTACGCCTCCCGCGCGGGCCATGGGTGAACGGGTCCCCCCGCGCCTCGGTTCAAGAATCGCCGCCCCGCTGATAAGGTCCCCCTCCACCTGAGAGGGCCCCCTTGCGCCGCGACGATCTCTTCGACTTCCGCCGGGTCTTCCTCCTGCTGATCGCCACCGTCTGCGTGCCGTCGCTGGCCCTCTCCACCTTCGGCATACTCGCGATCAAGGCGGAGCGGGCGGTGGTGGAGAAGCAGCTCGAGGCGGTCTACGGATCGCGCCTCGATCGCCTGGCGGAGGCCCTGGCCCGGCGGGTCGCGCAGCCCGAGGGCGAGGAGGCGCCGGAGGCCGCGGTCCTCGCGGAGCAGGTGCGGCGGCTGGGCGAGCAGATGTTCCCCGGCGAAACGGCCCGCTTCGACCTGGTGAGCCTGGGCGAGCCGGGCGGCCGCGAGGACGTGGTGAAGGCGCTGATGCGCTCGATCACCGATCCGTCGGACAGCGATGGGGAGTGGAGCCCGCCCATCGTGGAGCGGCCCCTGTCGGGCGCACTCGCCGGGAACGCCCTCATCGTCCGCCTCAGCGAGGGGCGCTCCGCGGCGCGCCTCACCCTGGTGAACCGCGTCCTCTACGGCGCCCTGCTCTTCCTCCTCTACGGCGCCATCGCGGTGGGCGTGGTGCTGACCAGCCGGGCGGTGTACCGGGAGGCCCGCCTCTCCCGCCTGAAGAGCGACTTCGTCTCCCACGTGGGGCACGAGCTGCGCACGCCGCTCACCTCGATCCGGATGTTCGTCGAGACCCTGCGGCTGGGCCGGGTCCGCTCCGAGGAGGAGCGGGAGCAATGCCTGGACATGCTGGACAAGGAGGCGGAGCGGCTCTCGGGGCTGGTGGATCGGATCCTCGACTGGGCCCGGATCGAGACGGGCCGCAAGGTCTACCGAAAGATCCCCATCGCCCCCGCCGACCTCGCCCGGGAGGCGGTGGAGATCTTCGACCGCCAGCAGCTCTCCCCGCCCGGCCTCGTCCAGATCGAGGTCCCGGAGGGGCTCCCCCGCATCGAGGTGGATCGGGACGCCGTCGAGGTGATCCTCTTCAACCTCCTGATGAACGCGCACAAGTATACGGGCAAGGAGAAGGAGATCCGCCTGCGGGTGCGGCAGGTGGGCAAGCGCATGCAGTTCGAGGTGGAGGACAACGGGCCGGGGATCCCCAGCTCGGAGCGGAAGCGGATCTTCGAGCACTTCTACCGGGTGGACGACCTGCTCACCCGGCGCACGGAGGGCACCGGCCTCGGACTCGCCATCTCGAAGCGGATCGCCGAGGACCACGGCGGCCGCATCGACGTCGCCGGCGAGGTCGGGAAGGGGAGCCGGTTCGTCCTGGCGCTCCCCGTCGCGGAAGGGAGGACGGCGTGAGGACGGCGAAACTGCTCATCGTCGAGGACGATCCCTCGATCCTCCACGGCCTCCGCCACAACCTCTCCTACGAGGGCTATGAGGTGATGACCGCGCGGGACGGCGAGGAGGGGCTGCGGCTCGCCCTCGAGCACGCCCCCGACGTGGTGATCCTCGACGTCATGCTCCCGGGGATGAACGGCTTCGAGGTGCTCAAGGAGCTGCGGGCTCGATCGAAGGTCGGGGTGGTGATGCTCTCCGCCAAGGGCGCCGAGCACGACAAGGTCCTGGGGCTCGACCTGGGGGCCGACGACTACGTGTCCAAGCCCTTCGGTCTCAAGGAGCTCTTCGCCCGGATCAAGGCGGTGCTGCGCCGCCGGTCCGGGGAGCAGAACCCGCGGGAGATCCGCTTCGGCGACGTGACCATCCACACCGACTCCCAGGTGGTGGAGCGGGACGGCAAGCCCGTGGAGCTGACGCCGCAGGAGTACCGGCTCCTCTCCTACCTGGTGGCCCGCGAGGGCTCGGCCCTCAGCCGCAACACCATCCTCGACGGGGCCTGGGGTGTCGGCTACGACGGTACCTCCCGCACGGTGGACAACTTCGTCCGCAGCCTCCGGGTGAAGCTCGAGGCGGATCCGGAGGCGCCGCGGCACTTCCTCACCGTGCGGGGCTTCGGGTACCGCTTCCAGCGCTGAAGCGGCGCCGCTGGGTAGGCGCCCCGGGCCCTCGCCCGCCGGTTTTCCTCAACGGGCACGGGGGGAAGCTCCCGCCGGGGCGCGCGTCCTGGTATCGTCCGCCCGATGTTTTCCCGCGACCCCGACTCCGCCCCTCTCGCCCGGCGTCTCGCGCCGCTCCTCGCCACGCTCCTCGCCGCCGCGTCGTGCACCCAGGCGCCGCGGGAGGAGGCGACGCCCCCGGCGCCCCCCGAGCCGGAGCCGCCGCCCGCCCTCGTCCCCGAGCGCACCTACGAGGTGCGCTCCGACCGGATCCAACCGAACGACACCATCGTCGGCGCGCTCGCCCGCGTGGGCGTCGACGTCGGCGTGGCCAACGAGGTGGTCCGCTCCCTCGACGGGATCTTCGACTTTCGCAAGGCGCGGGTCGGCGACGAGCTGCGGGTCACAGTCGAGGACGACGTCCTCCAGCTCTTCGAGTACCGGCGCGGCCCGGTGGAGGAGTACCGGGTGTCGCGCGAGGGCGACCGCCTGGTCGGCGCGGCGCGGGAGTTCGTGGTCGAGAAGGAGGAGGTCCGGGTCGAGGGCGTCCTGGAGACCTCGCTCTGGGACGCGATCGCCGGCGCGGGCGCCGATCCCCAGGTGGCGATGGCGCTCGCCGACGTCCTCGCCTGGGACGTCGACTTCTACCTCGACCCCCGCAAGGGCGACTCCTTCCGCTTCGTCATCGAACGCTTCGTGAACGAGGGACGCACGGTGCGCTGGGGCGACATCGTCGCCGCCGAGTACGACGGGCAGCAGGTGGGCAAGAAGCGCGTCTTCCGCTACCCGAACCCCAAGACCGGGGCCCTGGAGTACTACGCGGAGAACGGCGGCGCGGCGCGGCGTGCCTTCCTCAAGTCGCCCCTCAAGTTCGCGTTCATCAGCTCCAGGTTCGGCAGCCGGGTCCACCCGATCCTCAAGTACCGGAAGCAGCACCAGGGCGTGGACTACGCCGCCGGCACCGGCACGCCGGTGTGGGCCGTCGCCGACGGCACCGTCACCCGCGCCGGATGGGATCCCGCCTGCGGCAACATGGTGTCGATCCGCCACGCCAACGGCTTCGACACCGTGTACTGCCACTTCTCGCGGATCGCGAAGGGGGTGCGCAAGGGCGCCCGGGTGGCGCAGAAGGCGGTGATCGGCTACGTGGGCGCGACCGGCCGCGCCACCGGACCGCACCTCCACTATGGCGTGAAGCGGGGCGGCAAGTTCGTCAACCCCCTGCAGCTCAAGTTCCCGCCGTCCGATCCCCTCCCGCCCGACGAGATGCCGAGGTTCGCCGAGGCGATCTCGCCCATGCTCGAGCTCCTCGACGATCCCAAGCTGGCGGCCGCACCGCACGAGATTGGCACCGTCGGCCCCTGAGACCGCCGCTCAGGACCGCGCCGCCGACCACGCGGTCAGGGCGGCCACGAAGGGATCGCGGACCGACGGATCGCAGCGCTCCATCGTCAGCATCGCCTTGGTGGCGAGGGGGTTGGCGCCGCCGGGGTGGTTCTCGCCCTCACCGCAGCGGAGCACCATGTGTGAGAATCCATCCCACGGACGCTCCAATGGGAAGGTGACGTCGATGGGGATGCGGGCGGCGTCGACGAGGGCCGTCGCGTAGGTGTGCACGTCGACGAGCCCGCCGTCGGGGACCGTGGCGGCGACCTCCTCGTCGAAGAGGCGCCTGGCGTCGCCCGGGAGGACCCGCCACACCCGATGCACGATCTCGATCCTCCGGTCGGGGAAGAGATCGCGGCTCACCAGCATCAGCAGGGCGTGCTTGGTGGAGCAGGTGCCCCGCCAGGCCTCCATGGCTCCCTCGGGCGTGCGGCAGGGCGGTCGGCCGTAGGGCATCGACGCGATCGCGTTCACCACGTCGGCGAAGGAAGGATCGTTCGGGAGGCCGGCGCGATCGATGATGCGCCCGGCCCAGGTCCAGCCGGTGGTCGTGGTCATGGCGGCGAGTATCCGCTGAACGGCGACCGCGCCGCTAGCCCGCAATTTCGGCGAGCACCCCGGACCACACCCGATCGCAGCGGGGTGCGTCGAAGCGCCACACCTCTACCGCGGCGGCCCCCAGGCGCTCCGTGAGGCGATCGCGCAGGGCCGCCTTCGCCCGGTGCAACCTCGTCTTGACGTTGTCCTCGGACAAGTCGAGGGCGTGGGCCACCTCCGCGGTGCTGAGGCCCTCCACCTCGCGCAGGACGAAGACGGCCCGGTGGTGGGCCGGAAGTCCGTCGATCAGCTCCTCCAGGATCCTCCCGAGCTGCCTGGAGCCGGTCTCCTTCTCTGGATCTCGTGTCACTCGCATGTTCCACGTCCCCATGGATCCGTCGACGTCCGCCTCCACCAGCTCGACGAGCCGTCCCTGCCTGCGCAGCCGGGCCTTCGCCTCGTGGACCGCGATCCGCACCAGCCAGGTGGAGTACTTGGAGCCGCCCCGGAACTGCGAGAGGTGTTGGAAGGCGGCGACGTGGGCGTGCTGCATCACGTCCTCCGCCTCCGCGTCGTCGCGCAGGATCGAGCGCACCGTCCGGTAGACGACCTGGTTGTGCCGGCGGACGAGGAGCTCGAACGCCGCCACCTCGCCGGAGAGCACCCGCGCGACGATCTCCTCGTCCGTCGCGCGGGAGAACGTTTTCAGCCGACCAGCCGCCTCGATCATGCCGTCCGCCTTTCGCCGAAGGACTCGGCATCCAGTCTACAGAGGATGGGACGGAGGAAACGTGACGACGTCGCGTCACCGAATGGGCCCCTGGGGCCTCCTTGGAGTAGGAGGGCCGCTCCTCGGCCCATGAGGTGACTGGTCATGCAGCTCTTCGGACATCCCCTACACCCAGCCGTCGTGCACTTTCCCATCGCCCTGCTCGGGACGTCGCTCGCCTTCGACCTGGCCGGCATCGTCCGCGGCGAGGAGCTGTGGTGGACGATCGCCTTCTGGAACGTCGCCGTCGGCCTCGCCACGGCGGCGGTGGCGGCGATCACTGGCCTCGCCGACGCCCTCCAGATCGAGGGCGATCCCCCGGCCACCCGCAAGGCCATCCGCCACCTCGTCGCGGTGGTGTCCGCGGTGATCTGCTACGCCGCGTCCCTGGTGGTGCGGGGGGGATCCGCGGCCCCGGAGGGGATCACGATGGGGTGGGTGCTCGCGATCGAGGTGCTGGGCCTCGGCCTGCTCCTCCTCGGCGGGTGGCTGGGCGGGGAGCTGGTGTACGGGACCTCCGAGCCGACCCCCGAGGTGGAGGCCGCGCCCATCGCGGCCGCCGATCCGCCTCGGCACTAGAGGGCGCGCGACGACGAAGGGACCGCGCCCGCCGATCACCGCCGGATCCGGCGCCAGGTCTCGAAGGTCATGGCGTGGGGGTTCCGCTCGTCGGCGGGATGCGCCTCGCTCTCCACCAGCTCCCACCCCGCCGGGTCGAAGGAGAAGAAGGCGTCGGCCTCGAATTCGCCATGCACCCGGGTGAGGTGCAGCTCGTCGCAGCGCGGGAGCGCCTCCTCGTAGAGCCGGGCGCCGCCGATGATCGCCACCTCGGGGGCGGCGGCGACCTCGGGGAGCGAGAGGGCCTCGTCCAGGCTCCGGGCGGAGGCGCAGCCCTCGGGCGTCGGCATGCTGCCCACCACCACGTTGAGCCGGCCGGGGAGCGGCCTTCCGATCGACTCCCAGGTGCGGCGGCCCATCACCACGGGCTTGCCCAGGGTGAGCCGCTTGAAGTGCGCGAGGTCGGCCGGCAGGCGCCAGGGCAGGCGCCCCTCGATCCCGATGGCGCCGTTCTCGGCTGCCGCGACGATGGCCGTGAGCTTCACTTCCCCCTCCTCGGGGCCAGGCGGCGCTAGACGGCGACCGGCGCCGGGATCGCCGGATGGCTCCGGTAGCCCTCCAGGTGGACGTGCTCGAAGCGGAAGTCGTCGATCGAGCGCACGTCGGGATCCAGGAAGAGCTGCGGGGCCTGGAACGGCTCCCGCCGGAGCTGCTCGTCCACCTGGTCCAGGTGGTTGAGGTAGATGTGCGCGTCGCCGAAGGTGTGGACGAACTCCCCCACGTCCAGGTCGCAGACCTGCGCGATCATGTGGGTGAGGAGCGCGTAGGAGGCGATGTTGAACGGCACGCCCAGGAAGAGATCGGCGCTGCGCTGGTAGAGCTGGCAGGAGAGCCTGCCGTCCGCCACCCAGAACTGGAAGAGCACGTGGCAGGGCTCGAGGGCCATCTTCGGCAGCTCCGCCACGTTCCAGGCCGAGACGAGGTGCCGCCGCGAGTAGGGGTTCGAGCGGATGCCCTCGATCACCTTCGCGATCTGATCCACGTGCCCGCCGCCGGGCTCGGGCCACGACCGCCACTGCACGCCGTACACGGGCCCGAGTTCGCCTTCCGGCGAGGCCCACTCGTCCCAGATGCCGACGCCGTGCTCCTTCAGGTACGCGATGTTGCTCTCCCCACGCAGGAACCAGAGCAGCTCGTGGACCACGCCCTTCCAGAAGAGCTTCTTGGTGGTGACGGCGGGGAAGGCGAGGCCCAGGTCGAAGCGGAGCTGGTGGCCGAAGATCCCGAGGGTCCCGGTCCCGGTGCGATCGGCGCGGCGGACGCCCTGCTGCCGGACGAGGCGGAGGAGGTCGAGGTAGTTCTTCATCGCGCCATCCTTGTAGCAAATGCCGTCTCGCCGCTCGCGGACAAAAGCGGCCCGTCGTGGGCGTCGGGGGCCTCACGCGAACCGTTTCGTCGGATCGGCAAGTGCTCAATCATACTGGACTTCTCGCGGCAAACCCCTTGACGGGACGCTGCCGGTATCAGACCATTCGAACATGGCGAAAGACCGCAAGATCTACGTGACCACCCAGGACATGAAGCGCCTCCACGCGCTGCTCGAGGGCACGGCCTCGCAGCGCAACGCGGAGGCGGCCGAGGCCCTGGAGTCCGAGCTCGCGGGCGCCGAGGTGGTCGAGCCGGAGAAGATCCCGGCAGACGTGGTCACCATGAACTCGAAGGTCCGCTTCGCGGACGAGGAGTCCGGCCAGCAGCGGGAGATCACCCTCGTCTACCCGAAGGACGCGGATCCCGCCCAGCAGAAGGTCTCGATCCTCGCGCCGGTGGGCGCCGCGCTCATCGGCCTCTCGGTGGGGCAGTCCGTGGACTGGCCGATGCCGGGTGGCCGCGTGCGCCGCCTCAAGATCGTCGAGGTGCTCTTTCAGCCCGAGGCCGCCGGCCAGTCCGAGCTCTGAGAGGACGCGCGAGGCAGGCCCCCTGCATCCGGTGGAGGCCGCCCCGGCCCCCGAGTGTGCGGGCGTCGGCGAAGGCCTTGGTCCCGGCCGGGTCAGGAGCCGCCGCGCTCGGCCAGGAGCACCTCGCGCAGCGCGAGGGCCATCCTCCGCACCGCGTAGCCCTCGAAGTCGTCGACCGGATCGATGGACGGCGGGAAGACCTCCAGGACGCCGTCGAGGAACTCGAGGGCGCGGTCGCGGTTCGAGGACGCGTCCTGTCCCGCCACCCTCTCGCCCAGGGCGAACGAGCCGTTCACGAGATTCTGCCAGCGGTCGTCCCGCCCCATCGCCACCCCGTCGCGGCGGCGCGCAGGTGGCGCCGCCCTCTGCTGTTGGCGGGCGGCGCGCCTCGAAGGTGCGCGCCGTCCGCCCTCGCGCTTCGGGGGCGCTCGGCCCCCGGAGCCGTCCGGCCTACTTGCCCTGGAGGACGTTGAGCGCCGAGCCCGCCTTGAACCAGCCCACCTGCTCCTCGTTGAGGGTGTGGCGCAGCGGGATGGTCTCGGTGGTGCCGTCGGCGTGGTGCAGCACCGCCTCCACCGTCTTGCCCGGGGCGATCGACATCACGTCCTTCAAGGTGATGCGATCGCCCGCCCTCACCTTGTCGTAGTCGCTCGCCACCTGGAAGGTGAAGGGCAGCACGCCCTGCTTCTTCAGGTTGGTCTCGTGGATGCGGGCGAAGGAGCGCACGATGATCGCGGCGGCGCCGAGGTGGCGCGGGCTCATGGCGGCGTGCTCGCGGGAGCTGCCCTCGCCGTAGTTCTCGTCGCCCACCACCACCCAGCGCTTGCTCCGGGCCTTGTAGTCGCGGGCCACCGCGGGGACCGCGCCCCGCTCGCCGGTGAAGGCGTTGGTGGTACGACCCGCCTCGCCGGTGAAGGCGTCGATCGCGCCGATCAGCATGTTGTCGGAGATCCGGTCGAGGTGACCGCGGAAGCGCAGCCACGGCCCGGCGGGTGAGATGTGATCGGTGGTGGTCTTGCCCTGGGTCTTGATGAGGAGCGGCATCTCGTCGTAGTCGCCCGCCTCCGGCGCCGCGAAGGGGGCGAGGAGTTGGAGGCGCTCGCTCTTCGGATCGACCTTCACCTCGACGGCGGCGCCGTCCCGCGCCGGGGCCTGGTAGCCGCCGAAGGCGCGGACGAAGCCCTTCGACGGCAGGTCGTCCGCCTTCCTCGGCGCCCGCAGCTTCACCCGCTTGTCGCCCTGCACGATCTCGTCCCGGAGGGGATCGAAGTCGAGGCGGCCGGCGAGGCCGAAGGCGAGCACCACCTCGGGCGAGGCGATGAAGGCGAAGGTCTCAGGGTTCGAGTCGTTGCGGGCGCGGAAGTTCCGGTTGAACGAGGTGATGATCGAGTTCTTGGTGCCCTTGGGCACGTCGTCGCGCCTCCACTGGCCGATGCAGGGCCCGCAGGCGTTGGCGAGCACCGTGGCGCCCACCTTCTCGAACGAGGCCATCTGGCCGTCCCGCTCGATGGTCTCGAAGATCTGATCGGAGCCGGGCGACACCATCAGCTTCGAGGCCATCTTCAGCCCGGCCGCGGCGGCCTGCTCGGCGAGGTCGGCGGCCCGGGAGAGATCCTCGTAGGAGGAGTTGGTGCAGGAGCCGATCAGCGCCGACGTGAGGTTGGCGGGGTAGCCCTCGGCGATCACGGCGGCCTTGAGCTCGCTCACCGGCCTGGCGAGGTCGGGGGTGTGGGGTCCGACCACGTGGGGCTCGAGGGTGGAGAGGTCGATCTCGATCACCTCGTCGAAGAACTTCTCTGGCGCCGCCTCCACCTCGTCGTCGGCCACGAGCAGGTCGCGGTTCTCGTTGGCCACGTCCGCCAGGGCCCCGCGCTCGGTGCCGCGCAGGTAGCGCTCCATCGCCGCGTCGTAGGGGAAGATCGACGTGGTGGCGCCGAGCTCCGCGCCCATGTTGGTGATCGTCGCCTTGCCCGTGCAGGAGAGCGCCCGCGCGCCGGGGCCGAAGTACTCGACGATGCGGTTGGTGCCGCCCTTCACGGTGAGGATGCCGAGGAGCTTGAGGATCACGTCCTTCGGCGCCGACCACCCGTCGAGCTCGCCCACCAGCTTGACCCCCACCAGCTTGGGCTGCAGCACCTCCCACGGGAAGCCCGCCATCACGTCCACGGCGTCGGCGCCGCCCACCCCCACCGCCGCCATGCCGAGGCCGCCGGCGTTCGGGGTGTGGGAGTCGGTGCCCACCATGAGGCCGCCGGGGAAGGCGTAGTTCTCGAGCACCACCTGGTGGATGATGCCGGAGCCCGGCTTCCAGAAGCCGATGCCGTACTTGGCGGAGACCTGGGCGAGGAAGTCGTAGACCTCGCGGTTCTCGGTGGAGGCCACGTCGGTGTCGGCCGCCGCGCCGACCCGCGCCTGGATGAGGTGGTCGCAGTGGACGGTGGAAGGGACGGCCACCTCCGGCTTGCCCGCCTGCATGAACTGGAGCAGCGCCATCTGGGCGGTGGCGTCCTGCATGGCCACCCGATCCGGCCGCAGCAGGAGGTAGGCCTTGCCCGCCTCGAGCTCCTGCCCCTTCGAATCGTCCAGGTGCCCGAAGAGGACCTTCTCCGCCAGGGTGAGGGGCCTCTGGAGGCGCTCGCGGACGACGGCGAGGTTCTTGCGCGTGCGCGCGTACACGGCGCGGACCAGCTCCGGGGTGCTCTCGATCACGGGCATGTGCTTCTCGTTCCTTTCGGCTTGCTCGGGCCGGGCTCGAAGGAGCGCGGCGGGATCTCGTCAGGCGACGGCTTCCCAGGTGTCCCCTGCCGGACGGACCCTTCCCCGCTTCTGCAGCTCGAGGAGGGAGGCGAGGGCGCTCCGGGCGGCGACGGGGTGGAGGAAGCGCGGAGTGTCCGAATAGACCCTTTTCACCACGTCGGCAAGCGGGAGCGGACCGGCCACCAGGGCGGCCTCGATCGCCCGCATCCGCGCCTCGCGATGGGAGAGGTACCGGTCCAGGAGCGACGGTCCGTCGGGGATCGGGAAGCCGTGGGCGGGGTAGAGGGTCCGCGCCGGGAGGTCCCTCAGCCGGCGCAGCGACTCCAGGTACACCCCCATGTCACCCTCGGGCGGATCGATGACGATGGTGGAGCCCTGGGCCACCAGATCTCCGACGAAGGCGGCGCCGCTCCCCTCCTCCAAGAACGCCAGGTGCCCGGCGGCGTGCCCCTCGGTGAGGAGGCAGCGCAGGGTCATCCTGCGCGGCCCATGGAGCGAGATGGTGAGTCCATCGGCCAGCCGGCCAATGGCGCCCGGCACCCGCGCGGCGGTGGAGGCGCTGGCCCAGATCGGCGCGCCGATCCGCCTGGAGAGATCCAGCGCGCCGCCCACGTGATCGCCGTGGTGGTGGGTGAGGAGGATGCACTTGATGGTGCGCCCCTCGTCCTGGAGCTCCCGGAGCCGATCGTGGAACCACGCCTGCTCGTCGGGGTACGGCGAGCCGGGATCGATCACGGCCACCTCGCCCGTGCCCACCACGTAGGCGTTGGTGTGGCGGGCGGGCGGGAGGGTCGGCGTGCGCAGCGGGTAGTAGAGGACGCCGCGCTGGAACTCGATGCGGCTCACCACGTGGCGCTCGCACATGAAGGGCGGCCTGCGCAGCCGCGGCAGGGCCGCCTCCGGCGCGAAGCCCGCCAGGGTGGCGTGGGCGTGGTGGTTCGGCGGGTGGAGGAGCGCCGTGCCGGCCTCCCACCGGGCGAGGGCGTCGCGGGGGCGGATCCAGCCGCCGTCCGAGAGCTCGCCCGGGATCACCTCGGCCACCTGCTCCTCCGGGGCGACGGCGAGGAAGAAGCGGGTGTCGAAGCGGATGGGCGAGAAGTCGGGGGTCAGCCAGCGGCCAGCCGGGGTGAGCGCGGCCGCGTCCAGCGTCAGCCCCTCCCGGGAGAGGAGCGCGGCGAAGGAGGCGCCGCCCAGGAGCTCCTCGCGCAGCCGGCGCAGGGTCGCGGGGTCGAGGCGCGACGCGCCCCTCGCGAAGAGGATCCCGGCCTCCTCGAAGGTCTCCCGGATCGCGGCGACGTAGAGGCCGACCTCGTCCTCCGGGCAGCCCTCGATCGGCGTGGCCGGGTCGGCGGCGTCCACCTTGCCGCCGGGGAAGGCGTAGTAGCCGCCGGAGAAGCTCACCTTCTCCCCCCGGCGCACCCAGAAGACCTCCTGATCCTCGAGGCGGGCGCCGCGGACCACGATCACGGCGGCGGCGTCGCGGACGCGGGCCGGAGGCGGCGTGTACTCGATCGACGGGATGTGCTCGCTCATCGCGCCGGCGAGCCTAGCCCTTCGCGCCTCCGGTCGCACGCGCCGCGCGGCTTCTCCTTGGATCGGGACGGCGGGGAGCACGCCACGGGCGCAAGGGGCCCGCCCACCCGGCGAGCCCCGACCTCGGGATGGCCCCCGTCAAAGTCGCTTGTACAGCGTGATCAGGTCGTCGCCCGGCTTGTAGAAGTCGCGCAGCCTCGCGACCTCCGGGTAGCCGTGGCGGTCGTAGAAGGCGCGGGTCGAGACGTACTCCCCGCCGGAGGAGGTCTCGATGCGCACCTGCCGGCCGCCGCGGCGCCGCGCCGCCTCCTCCATGGCGAGGAGGAGGCGGGAGCCGGCGCCCCTGCCGCGGAGCCTGGGGCTCGACACGATCCAGTAGAGGTCCCAGGTCGCCAGGGTCATGGGCGTGGGGCCGAAGCAGACGTAGCCGGCGAGGGCGCCGGCCTCCTCGGCGACGAGGAGCTCGTAGTCGGCGCGCTCGCCGGGCGAGGCGGAGACGGCGAGCTCGGCGAGCTCGCGCGCGACCTCCTTCTCGTCGGGCGTGAAGTTCTCGATCGAGTCGATGAGGTGGCGCAGCGCCAGGAGATCAGCGGGCGTGCCGGGGCGGACGTGCATGGTGCCTCGCCAGGGCGGCGTCGACGATCCGCCCGATCATGGCAGGGTGGGACAGGCCGGCGGCCGCCGCCGCGCCGGCGAAGCCGGCGTCGGGGGCGAGGCCGCAGTTGGCGTTGACGTCGACGACCCAAGGCCGCCCGTCGGCGTCCACCCGCAGGTCGACGCGGCCGTAGTCGCGCAGCCCGAGGGCCCGGAACGCCGCCAGGGCCACCTGCTCGATGCGCGCTCGCAAGGCGGGATCGTCGATGCGCGCCGGGCCCGACGGCGTCTGGCGCCAGTCCTCGGAGCCCTCGATCCACTTGGCGTCGTAGGTGACGATCCGCGGGCGGCCTTCGGGCACCGCCGAGAAGTCGATCTCGGTGAAGAGGAGCAGCCCATCGCCCAGGAAGGCCGCGTAGATCTCGCGGCCGTCGACGTAGCGCTCGACCAGCGCCTCCTGACCGAGCCCCTCGAGCACGGCGAGGACCTGGCGCCGCAGCGAGGGGCGATCGCGGACGACGCTGGCCCGGGTGATCCCCACCGACGCGTCCTCCCGGGCCTGCTTCACGATGGCGGGAAACCCGACGGCGTCGAGCGCCACCGCGGCGGCCGTCCCCTCCAGCTCCTCGATCGCCGCGATGCACACCCCTGGCGGTACCGGGACGCCGCTTCCCCGCAGCGCCGCCCCCGCCAGCGGCTTGTGCAGCGCGAGGGCGAGGGTGGCGGCGCCGCTGCCGGTGTAGGCCAGGCCCAGCGCGTCGAGGATCGCCGGGACCGCCGCCTCCCCCCGCGAGTCGCCGGCCAGGGACTCGCAGAGGTTGAAGACCAGATCCGGCGGATCGGCCCGGAGGCGATCCACGAAGGAGCAGGAGTCGCCTCGGCACGGGAGGATCTCCACGCGGGCGCCCGGACGGCGGCGGAGGGCTTTGGCGACGGCCTCGGCGACTTTGGCGATCTCCGCGCAGGCTTCGACGCCGCGGGCGCCCGGCGCGTCGAAGTCGTGGTTGAGGAGGACGGAGATCTTCATCCGCGGTGCCGTGGGCCGGAGCATGCCACGGCGGCACAAAGAGTTGAACGGCGTCCATCCGCCTGCCAAGGTGGCCCCGTGACGCGGATCCGCGACCCCATACACGGCTCGATCGCCCTCGACGCCCGGGAGCTGGCGGTGGTCGACTCGCCCTTCTTCCAGCGGCTGCGCTCGATCCGCCAGACCGGCTTCGCCGACCTCGCCTTCCCGGGGGCGACCCATTCGCGGTACGTCCACGCCCTCGGCGCCTGCCACCTGTCGGGCCGCATCTTCGAGCGGATCGCGACGCGCCTCCCGGGCCTGCCCACGGCGGAGCGCGAACGCCTCCGGGCGGGGCTGCGTCTGGCGGTGCTGCTCCACGACCTGGGGCACGCGCCGTTCTCGCACTCGTCCGAGTCGATCATGCCGCCGCGGGCCAGCCTGCGGCTCCCGTCCTGGCTCGGGAGCGGCTCCACCACCGCCCAGGCGAACCACGAGGACTACACCCTCAAGCTCGTCCTCGACTCCGACCTCGCCGACGTGCTGCGGCGGGCGTACGGGCCCCTGGGGCTGCCCCCCGAGGCGATCGCCGGCCTCATCGGCGGCGTGCGGCCGCCCGGCGGTCCCTACTTCGTCGTGGACGGCGTCGACGTCGCGCCGCTCCTGCGCCAGGTGATCTCG
>DATMSB010000025.1:0-5515 GCA_035565615.1 Vulgatibacter sp.
GAGGCGCTGGGTGCGGGCCCGCTGGCCGGCCCGGACCACGACCTCCGAGGCGAGCCGCCTGCGCGTCCCGTCCTCCTGCGAGGCGAAGAGCTCGAACCGCACCGTCTTCACGTACCTCTCCCGACCCGAGTCGTCCCTCGAGAACCCGACCGCGACGCCGCGCCGGTGGTTCACGTCCGCCACCGTACCCTTGAAGGTGCCGTCGAGCCAGACCTCTGCGTCCGGGAGGTCGCAGTCGATCTCGAACCAGCCGCTCTCCCGGGGGACGAGGGCGATGCTCCGCTGCATCGCGCCTTCCCCGGGCTCCACCTCGAGCGTCTCCTCGTAGGGCTCGCAGCAGCCCGCGTGGGCCAGGGTGATGGTGTGGGCGCCGACGGAGAGCTCGCCCCTCCACGCGGGCGCCACCGTCGCCTGCACCTCGCCGTCGATGGAGAGGGACGCCCCCTGCGGCACCCACCGGAGCTGGACCAGGCGGGTCTCCGGGGGCTCCGGGGCGGCGGCCTGCCGCTGCGGCCGCTCCTGCCGCCTGGGCGCCTCCGCCTCGGACGAGGCGGCGGACGGGTCGCGGCCGGCCGTCGAGGGGTCGCGCGCCGCGATCCCCGCCCCCTCGGCGCGGCCTTCGCCCGCTTCGCCCACCGCGGTGGCCTCCACCGGCTCCCCGCGACCGGCTCCATCGACGCCGCCGCCCGCCGCGGCGCCATCGGAAGCGTCCGGGGCGCTCGGGGGCTCGGGGGCCGCGTCGATGGTTCGCGCCGTCGCCTCCCCGGCGGCGGGTGGGGGCGCCTCGCCGGGCGCGGGCCCGAACGCCCACCAGGTGGCGAGGGCGGCCGCGAGGGCGCCGCCGGCGCCGGCGACGCGCAGGCCCCGGCGTCGGCGGCGCATTCGCTCCAGGAGCGCCAGCACCCGGGGCTCGGAAGGGGCCAGGGCCAGGACCCTGTCGAAGCAGGAGAGCGCGCGCGCCGGCCGCCTCGCCGCGAGCGCCGCCTGCCCCTCGGCGAGGAGGTTTTCGACGAGGCGGGTCCGCAGCGCGTCGCGGTACCCGTCCGGATCCCGGAAGAACGAGCGGAGCTCCTCCTCGGAGGGCTCGATCCCGCCCACCTCGAGCACCGGGCGCAGGGCCTCGCGCAGCTCCCGCATCCCGGCGAACCGCGCGGCCGGATCGCGCTCCAGGCAGCGCCCGATCGCGGCGGCGAGCTCGTCGGAGCAGGTGGGCTGGATCTGCCGGGGATCCGGGTACCTCGCCTCCAGGATCGCGCGGAGCGTCTGGGTGGTGTTCGCGCCCTCGAACGCCATCCGCCCCGTCACCATCCAGTAGAGGATCGTCCCCAGCGAGAAGACGTCCGCGGCGGGCCCCGACTCCCGCCCCTCGATCACCTCGGGCGGCATGTGCAGCGGCGATCCGACCATGGCGCCGGTCATGGTCATCCGCTCGTCGCTGCCGATCATCCGGGCGATCCCGAAGTCCATCAGCTTCAGGGCGCCGTCGTCGCCCACCATCACGTTCTCGGGCTTGAGGTCGCGGTGGACCACGCCGTTGTCGTGGGCGTGCTCCAGGGCCTCCGCCAGGAGCGACGCCACCAGCGCGCCCACCTCCGGCAGGCCGAAGCCCACCTCGTCGCCGTACGAGCGCAGGGTCCGACCCTTCACGAACTCGGTGACGATGAAGCTCTGGGTCGCCGCGTCCCCGGAGAAGTCGTAGATCTCCACGATCCCCGGGTGGCGGAGCCGGGCCACGGCCCGCGCCTCGCGGGAGAAGCGCCGGCGGCTCTCCTCCTTCCCGGCGAGGTGGGGGTGCAGCACCTTGACCGCGACCTCGCGGTCCAGCGCGAGGTCGAGGCCCCGGTAGACCACGGCCATGCCACCGCTTCCGACCTCTTCGAGGAGCCGGTACCGATCGAGCTGCCGACCGATCACCCCTCGTCTCCGAAGACGATGCCGAGGTTGCGGGCGTCGCGGACCAGCTCTCCGTTCACGTCCACGAAGCGGGTCTTCGACGCCTTGCGCAGCGGAACCGGGACCACGTCGTTCCCGTGGAGCGCCACCATGTGGTCGGCGAGGCACTGGTCGATGAGCTCGACGGCGCGGCAGCCGAAGCGTGAGCCCAGGATGCGATCGTAGGCGGTGGGGGTCCCGCCCCGGGCCAGGTGCCCCAGGACGGTGACGCGGATCTCGTGCTCGGTGATCCGCTCGGCGAGCAGGTCCGCCGCGACCTTCCCCGCGCCCCCCAGCCGGACGACGCCGCGCCCCGGGGTCGCCTCCGCCCCCTCGGCCACGGAGACCTCCCCGCCCTTGGGATGGGCGCCCTCGGCGACCACCACGATGGCGAAGCTCCTGCCGTCGGCCTTTCGGCGGCGGATGTGGCGAACCACCGGCTCGATCTCGTAGGGGATCTCGGGGATGAGCACGGCGTCCGCGCCCCCCGCGATCGCCGCGTGCAGCGCGAGGTGCCCGGCGTTGCGGCCCATCACCTCCAGCAGCATCACCCGGTCGTGGGACTCGGCGGTGGTGTGGAGCTTGCCCACGGCGTCGGTGGCCGTGGTCCGCGCCGTGTCGAAGCCGAAGGTGACGTCGGTCTCGGAGAGGTCGTTGTCGATCGTCTTGGGGCAGCCGACGACCTGCACGCCCTTGGCCGCGAGGCCGTGGGCGATCTGCAGGGTGCCGTCCCCGCCGATGCAGACCAGCCACTCGATCCCCAGGCGTCGCAGGCGATCGACCGCCGCGTCCGAGACGTCCTCGGTGGTCCAGGCGTCGCCCCGCTTCACCGGGTAGGCGAAGGGGTTCGCCTTGTTGGAGGTGCCGAGGATGGTGCCCCCGCGATCGAGGATCCCCCGCACCGCGTCGAGGTCCAGTCGGATCGGGGGGACTTCCTCCACCACCCCGTGGAAGCCGTCCTCGAAGCCGAGGACCTCCCAGCCCCGGCCGAGGCTGCTCTTGACCACCGCGCGGATCACCGCGTTGAGCCCAGGGCAGTCACCGCCCCCGGTGAGCAGGCCGATCGTCTTCTTCGCCATTGCGGGCGCCCCTTCCGAGCGAAAGCGGGCGCATTGTAGGAGCGGCGCTCACCTGCCGGCAACGACAACCGGCCCCCGAGCCGTGGGAGGTCGGGGGCCGGCCGATCACTCCATCCGGTAGCAGACGCAGTCGTTCTGGTCGCAGATGCCGTCGCACCCGCCGCAGTCCACCGGGCACACGCACTGGCAGGTGTTCGGATCCACCGTGCGGGCGCCGCCGCAGGTCACCGTGTCGGGCTGGCAGACGAAGGAGCAGCTCGCCTCGTCGAAGGCGAAGCCCGGCGCGGGCGTCGCCTGGGGCGGCGCGCACTCGCAACTGCAGGAGTCGGTGGCGCACTGCTCGTTGGGGCCGCAGGCGCCGCCGCAGTCGGGGGCGCAGGCCGGCTGGCAGGCGAGGCGATCGCAGTACTGGTTCGCCTCCAGGCCGCCGCAGTCCCTGGGGCAGGTCCACGTGCAGGTCGACGGGTCGCAGACGAAGTTGTCGCCGGGGCTGGGCTGGCCGTTGCACGTCTCGTCGCAGGTCCAGGTGCACGAGGCGTGGTCGCACGCGAAGCCGGGCGCGGGGGCCGTGCCCGGGCAGCTCGGGCAGACGAACTCGCAGGTCGCCCGATCGCAGACCATGCCCGGCGGGGCCTGCCCGCCGCAGTCGGCCGGGCAGGTGAAGGTGCAGGAGAGGGGATCGCAGCGGTGGTTCGGGCTGGGGGCGTCGCCGCCGCAGTCCCAGGGGCAGACGCACTCGAGGGTGGACGGATCGCAGACGAGGGGATCCGGGCAGGCGTCGCAGTCCTCGGGGTAGGGGTTCGGCGTCAGGTCGATCCAGTAGCGGTAGCTGAGGGCGATGTTGTGGGCCACGCCGTCGTTGGCGGGGCGGCAGTCGCCGAAGAAGGTGATCCGGTTCGAGGCGCCGTCGTAGTCGAAGCCGTGCGACCGGCTGCGCGGCACGTTCGCGGGATCGCAGCCCGGCCCCTCGGGGGTTACGAGGCCGTCGGAATCGATCGCCACCTTGAAGGAGGCGGAGATGGGCGCGCGGGAGACGTCGTACGGCGAGGTCCCGCCGATCACCGAGTTCATGATCGCGTCGATGGTGGCGTCGATCGTCTGCAGGTTGAGCAGATCGCCGATGGGGCCGTTCATCCCGTTGATCACGTCGCGGTAGCGGTTGCGCCGGTCGATGGCCTGCTGGTTGGTGGAGGTGCAGTCGCTGTTGCCCGAGTAGCAGGTGAGGATCCCTGCCAGGAACGCCCGCTGCGCGCCGGGGCGCTTGTTGTCCCAGTCCTGGAAGAAGGGGATCCAGTCCGCGGGGGTGTCGAAGGACTGCTCCGGCTCGTCGGAGATGAAGACGATCACCAGGGTGGCGTCCGGCCGGATCCGATCGTCGCGATCCTCCGCCACCGGGGTGAAGTACCCCTCGGGATACTGATCCATGAAGGTCGAGTTGCAGCCGACGCCGCCGCGGATGGCGCAGAGGACGGGGAAGAAGCCGCGCTCGGTGCCGCTGCCCCGGGTGCCCGGCTTGGCGTCGATGCGGAACTGGTTGGGATCGCGGGTGAAGTTGGTGAGGCGCTGGTTGTGGCCGGTGCTGCCGGAGGTGGGGCTGAGGCCGCCCTGATCGAAGTCGGTGGTGATCGTGGCGATCCGCCAGTCGAAGGCGGCGTTGGAGAGCTGGGTGGCCATCGCGTCCGCCGCGTTGGAAAGCGCCGTCTGCTTGTCGGCCATGGAGCCGGAGTTGTCGATCACGAAGAGGAAGTCCACCTTCGCCCACGGCTGGGATTGGAACCTGTCGCAGGCCACGTTGGTGGTGTCGCCCGCCTGGGCGAGGGCGGAGCCGTTCGCCACGTCGTCGAGCTCGATCACGACGTCACCGGTCCAGCTCGCGGCCTCGACCAGCGAGGCCACCACCACCGCGCGCCGGGGATCCCGCACCACGTACTCCACCTGGAGCTTGAAGGGGCCGGTGACGCCGGCGGTGCCCGAGAGCAGGCCGGTGGCGCCGGGGATCAGCGCCTGCACCAGGAGGTTCGCCTGGATGCGCAGATCCTCGCCGCCGCCCAGGTCGTAGAGGGCGCGAACGGCGGGGAAGCCGTCCCAGGTCGTGAAGCTCTGGACGATGGGTGAGGTGGCGTTCCCGAAGGCGTCTCGGGCGGCCAGCTCCTCCGCGGTCGCGTCGCCGGCGGCGGGCTTCACCACCGCGAACCCGGCCATCGGCGTGGCCCCCGGCGCGTAGATCATCCTGCCGGCGTTCTTGTCGGCGGCGGTCTTCACCAGCGTGACCTCGGACCACGAGGGCCGGGTGGCGAGGCGCAGATCGGTGGCGTTGTCGGAGCGGAAGAGGACGGGCTGGAGGGATTGGGTCGAGCAGGCCGCCACCATGGCGGGATCGGTCGCGTCCGAAACCGAGGCGTCGGTCTCGCCCGGATCGACCTTGCCGTTCAGGTTCGCGTCCTCGACGCCGTCCATCACGCCGTCGCCGTCCGTGTCCGGGTTCAGGGGATCCGTGGTGGACG
>DATMSB010000026.1:0-25684 GCA_035565615.1 Vulgatibacter sp.
TCGGAAGGACTCCGCGGAGGCCGGCGGAGCTCTCCCCGGCCCGGACGCCACGAGCGACATACCAACGGGAGAGACCGCAGTCGAACCGTCGCCGACGAAGCCGCAGGTGCCGAGGGTCCCGCCCAGCCTGGGAGGACAGGCGCTCGGCGACGAGCTGCTCAAGGCCGGTACCGACGCGACCGCCCAGCTCGAGCAGGTGCGCGGGGAGGAGAAGGCGCTCGAGGTCCAGCGGGCGGCGCTGGAGAAGCTCGCTGCCGACATCGCGCAGACGCGGACGAAGCTGCGGGACGAGACGGAGCGTCTCAAGGCGTTGATCGTCGAGGCGCAGCGCTCGCAGGAGAGCACGGCTCAATCCACAGGCCAGGAGAGCGCCGGTGACGATTCCTCGCGCTCGTCAGGCAAGGTTCCTGCAGACTTCGAAGCGGATCCTGAGAGGCTCGACACCCTCGCACGCGCCGTGCGGGGCATGAAGCCGGACCAGGCGGCGACGTTGCTCGAGAAGCTTCCGAAGGGATTGGCGGCCAACCTCCTGCTGCGGATGCGAGGGAGCGATGCGGCGCAGGTCCTCGAGAAGCTCAAGCCGGACTTCGCCGCGGAGCTCGTCGGCGAGGCCGCGAGGCCGCCGCCACGGAGAGGGGAGTGAGGATGACCAAGCACGCGTTCGCTCCAGGCATCTCCAACCTCTTCGGCGGGATTGCGGCCAAGGCCTCGCGCTCGGAGTCCGGGACGCACGAGTCGATCGCGCCGTGCGAGAGCGTCGCCGAAGCCTTCGTCGAGGTCCTCCACCGGGCGCAAGCCCCTTCTCCAACGAAACGAAAGTCGCCGCCCGGCGCTGCGAGGGGGTTCTCCCCACTTCCTCGGAGGCGAGACGACGCCGGGAAAGGGAGGGTGGCCGAGTCGAGAGAGCCGCTGGTCGTGCCGGCTGCTCTCGGCGCGATGTCGGCCGCCCCCTGCCCCACCGAGGCCCGGGGGCCCGCCCCCTCACCGCCGGGGAGGATCACGACACCCGTCCCCCGCTCCACCCCTCCAAGGTCCGGCACGATCTCGCCCCCCGCCCCCTACTCCCCCGTGACGCAGGGGCCGACTCCTCCAAGGCGGCCAGCGATCTCGACCATGGCCCACCCGTCCGTCTCGGCACGGGAAGGCCGCGACACCTCGGTGATCGAGTCGGGCTCTCGACGGATTTCTGGCGCCAATACGATGGCCTTCGGCTCGAATCGAGACCTCGCCGCAAGGCGGTCCGACGCTCCGGGACGCGAGGGCGCCGGCGCCGACTCCAAGGCCGGCGCCCGGGTGGACGCCTTCCCCCACGTCTCCCCTGGCCCCTCCCGCCACGCGGGCGCCGCCGGCTCGGCACCTGCGCTCGACCTCGGATCGGAGAAGCGAGCGCCCGACGAGCGGCAGGGCGCGCCCCTTGGCGGCCCCCGCCATGTCGCGAACGGCCAGGGCGCAGCCCCGCAACATCCCCTCCCCGGGAGCGGCGGCGAGACCGCGGCGGCGCCCAAGGCGATCTTCGCGGCCCCCGAGCCCACGCGATCGCGTTCGCAGGCGCCGCCGGCGCCGCCTGCAACGCCGCGCGCCGCCGCAGCCGATCCGACGGCTCGGCCGCTCTCGTCCAACGTCCTGCCCGTCGGCCGGGTGCAGGCCGCCCTCGCCGGTGCTTCGCCTCACGGCACCGATCTGCCACGCGCTCGCGCCCGCGCGGCGGACGGCTCCCCGGCGCCCCTCCCCGCCGAGTCGAGGTCGAGGGGTGAGGCCGCCGGCGGATCCCGTCGCGCGGAGGTACTGGAGGCGGATCGCCCGCAGGAGCGCCCACAGGGCCGCAACGCGACCTCCCCTCTCGAGCCGCGACCCGTCATCAGCGGAGCGGCGCAGCACGCGCCCGAGGAGCCCGCCGGCCCCCACGCAGGCCCTCCTCGCGCCGCGCCGCTCGCCACCGCCTCCGCCGAACCGGCGTCGCCATCGACGGGGGCGGCACGCGTGGACCTGCTCGCAGACGGCGCTCGGGTCCGCGTCGAATCGGCGGCTTCCGTCGAGTTGGACCTGCGCATTCGGGTCCAGGACGGCGTCGCCAGCATGCGGGTGGCGGGGACTGCGGCGCCGCTTGTCGATCTCCACCGACACGACCTGCGGGTCTCGCTGGAGAGGCAAGGGCTCTCCTTGGGAGACCTCGCCCTCTCCGGCGGTGATGCCGACGCCGGTCGGCGGCGCGGAGATGCGGAAGACCCCGAGGCCCGCTCCGCGGGCGCATCGCCGGGGAGCCCACCTCCCCGCTCCCCATCCATTCGGCGTGCCCACACCAACCAACTACACGTGGAGGCCTGATTCGATGATTCATCGCACCGGGAACCACTGGTCCCCACCCCCCACGCAGCCCTCGGGCGGCTCCAACGAACTCGGCAAGGACGCCTTCCTCAAGCTCCTGCTCACGCAGATGGCAAATCAGGATCCCCTTTCGCCCCAGGACAGCCAGGCCTTCGTCGCCCAGCTCGCCCAGTTCGCCACCGTCGAGCAGCTCC
Organism: Vulgatibacter sp.; assembly: GCA_035565615.1. GTDB lineage: Bacteria > Myxococcota > Myxococcia > Myxococcales > Vulgatibacteraceae > Vulgatibacter. Next base: position 2,520 of record DATMSB010000026.1, read on the forward strand.
AAGGAGTGGGAAGCCGCCTAGACTCTCTCGTCCTCGCGCAGGCGGCGAGCAACCAGACCGGCGTCGCCACGCTCGCCGGCAAGGAGGTTCGCTTCGCCTCCAGGACGGTCCCCCTCGAGAAGGGCATTCCCGTCTCGTTCACGGGCGACCTCGCCGCGGACGCGGCCCAGGTCGACGTGATCATCAAGGACTCCGCCGGCAGGGTCGTGCGGACGCTCCACCTCGACGCAAGGTCCAAGGGCGAGCAGGCGATCGTGTGGGACGGCCTGGACGACCGGGGGAACGAGCTGCCTTCGGGCGAATACGACGTCCAGATCACCGCGAAGGACGGCGCAGGCAAGAACGTCGACGTAAAGCAATGGATGCGCGCCAGAGTCGACGGAGTGTCGTTCGAAAAGGGTTTCCCGGAGCTCATCATCGGCTCGCTGAGGGTCAGCTTGTCCGACGTAATCGACATCTACGCAGTCTAGGTATCGTCACCTTCCAGAACAGGAGCAAACAATGAGCCTCTTTTCCTCTCTGTATGCCGGTGCCAGCGGACTCAACGCGAACAGCCTCGAGCTGGCCGTCGTAGGTGACAACATCGCCAACGCGAACACGATCGGCTTCAAGGCCTCCCGCGCGGCGTTCGCCGACGCACTCGCGGAGAACATGATCGGCGCGGGCCAGCGCGGCACCGGCACCCAGGTGCAGGCGATACAGCGGCTGTTTCGCCAGGGCGCGACCCTCGGGACCGGGAACTCGACGGACCTGGCGATCGAGGGAGCCGGCTTCTTCGTGGTGAAGGGCGAACGCGGAGGAATCGGCGGCAACTTCTTCACCCGTGCGGGTCAGTTCACGGTCGACAACGACGGCTATCTTGCGACCCTCGATGGACTTCGCCTCCAGGGGTATCCCGCCGACCCCACCGGCGCGATCTCCAGGACGATCGGAGACCTCCAGCTGGCCGGCATCAGCTCGCCCCCCAATGCGACCACGGAGATCGTGATGAAGGCGAACCTCCAGGCGGACGCGACCATCCCGGCCCCCTTCGATCCCACGGATCCGGCGAACACTTCGAACTTCAACTCGGCGATCACGATCTACGATTCGCTCGGCACCGCCCACCACGTGGACGTGTACTTCTCCAAGACCGGCGCAGGCACCTGGGAGTGGCACGCGCTCGTCGACGGTGGGACGCTGGCCGGCGGCACGGCAGGGACGCCGACGGAGATCGCGAGCGGCACGCTGACGTTCGACGGTGCGGGGAAGCTCGTCTCGCAGACCCAGACCTCGTCGTTCACCCCCGCAGGCGCCCTCTCCCCGCAGGCCCTGTCCTTCGACTTCGGAGATCCCCTCTCCACGGGCGGCACCGGCCTCGCCGGGATCACGCAGTTCTCGAGTCCGTCCGCCATGAAGTTCCAGAACCAGGACGGGTATTCGGCCGGCTCCTTCGCCAGCGTGTCCATCGACGAGAACGGCCTCATCACCGGTACGTTCACCAACGGTCACAGCCGCTCCCTCGGTCAGCTCGTCCTCGCCAACTTCCAGGCGCCCGATCAGCTCGAGCGTCTCGGCGGGAACCTCTTCGCCGCGACCCGGGCCTCGGGTCCGGCGACGATCGGCCTGGCCTCCACGGGGGGCCGTGGCGCCATCGCCTCGGGCGCGCTGGAGCAGTCCACCGTCGACATCGCCAACGAGTTCATCCGCATGATCGCCGCGCAGCGCGGCTTCCAGGCGAACTCCAAGACGCTCACCACCGCGGATCAGCTCCTCGCCGACCTCATCCAGATCAAGCGCTGAATCCAGACGGTGAAGCTGTGACTCTCCTACGGGCGGACCCGTCACCCGAGGGAACCAAATGATCCATCTATCCAGGTTGGACGGCACGCCCATCGTCGTGAACGCGGATCACATCTCGACCATCGAGCACACTCCGGACACGATGCTGACCCTCACCAACCACTCCAAGATCCTGGTTCAAGAGTCGGTCGAGGTCGTCATCGATCGAGTCGTCGCGTTCCGGCGCCTCATCGGGACCGGCCCGACCCTCCCGCCACGGCAAGAGTAAACGCGAATGGATATCACCACGCTGCTGGGCCTGCTCGTGGCCTTCGGCTTCGTACTCCTCGGGCAGTATCTCGAGGGCGGTAGCTTCGCCTCCATCCTCCAGCCGACGGCCGCGTTCATCGTCTTCGGTGGGACGCTGGGCGCCGTCTTGGTCTCGTTCCCGCGCCGCGACGTGATTCGGGGGCTCAAGCTCGCGAAGCAGGCCATCTTCGAGAAGTCCTCGACCCACGCGTCGTTGATCCAGGAGTTGGTGGAGCTGGCAGGCACCGCCCGGCGCGACGGCCTCCTGGCCTTGGAGTCACGCCTCGCGAACATCGAGGACGACTTCATGAAGCGGGCGGTCCAGTACCTCGTCGATGGTGTCGACGCCGAGGTCGCCCGCGACGCCCTCGAGGCGGAGATCCATGCGGAGCAGCAGGAATCGTTGGTGGCGGCGAAGGTCTTCGAATCGGCGGGAGGATACTCGCCGACCATCGGAATCATCGGGGCCGTGCTCGGTCTGATCCACGTGATGGAGAACTTGAACGATCCGAGCAAACTCGGCAGCGGGATCGCCGTCGCCTTCGTCGCGACGGTCTACGGCGTCGGCGCCGCCAACCTCGTCCTCCTGCCGGTGGCCACCAAGTTGAAGCGAAAGATCGGGTTGGAGAAGGATAGGAAGACATTGATCGTCGAGGGTGTGCTCGCCATCCACGAGGGCCTGAATCCTCGCGTCCTCGAGGAGAAGCTCAAAGCCTACGTCGGACGGTAGCCGGTCTTCCGAACGAAGCCTCGATTGACGTGAGGAGCAAAGGTGTCTTCCAAAGGCCGGAAATCGCGTGAGGTGCACGAAGAGCACGAGAACCACGAACGGTGGCTCGTGTCCTACGCCGACTTCATCACCCTGTTGTTCGCGTTCTTCGTGGTGATGTATGCGGTGAGCCAGGTGGACAAGGCCCGCCTCGAAAACGCAGCGAAGTCGATCCGAATCGCGCTGCGTGTCCCCCAAGAGCTGCTCGACGAATCAAAGGTGCTCGCTGCGCCGGTCTCGAAGTGCGAGGGGCCCGACTGTGAAGTCTACCTGGGTATGCAGGATCCGCCGGAGCTCAACGCGCTCCGGCAGCAGTTGGAGAAGTCGCTGCGGCCGTTCCTCGAGGAAGCCAACCCGCAGGTCACGCTCCTCTCGGAGGACGGGATGCGCGTCGTCATCCGCATCGCCGCGACGAAGTTCTTCGACAGCGGCGGTGCGGCGTTGCACCCGATGGCCTTGCCGGTCCTCGACGCCGTGGGTGCCCAGCTCAGGCGGATGAGACACAAGGTGCGGATCGAAGGCCACACGGATGATCGCCCCATCCGCAGCGCCCGCTATCCCGACAACTGGTCCCTCTCTGCGGCGCGGGCTGCCACGGTCGTCAGCTACATGGAGCGAGCCCACAACATTTCGGCCGACCGGCTCGCGGCGGTGGGGATGAGTTCGATCCGCCCCGTCGGCGACAACCAGACCGAGGAGGGGCGTGAAGTGAACCGGCGCATCGAGGTCGTGATCGAGACGACCCCCAGCGACATCCTGAGCGAGGCGGCGACCCGTGACTGATGGAGCGCGGGGGGTGTCGTCAGCTCCTTGACGACCCCTCGGGGCTCACGCGGCCTCGCTCCGGCACGGGCAGATCGGGGCATGGCGTTTGCTTTCAAGGGATCAGTTCCCGCGAGACCACGGCCAAGAAACGATGAAAGACGATCAGGTCATGCTCGACGAGGAAGCGTACAGGACGATCCATCGGGCCCTCGAGGAGAACCTCATCCCGCCGGTGGCGCCCACCGTACGCGGTGACGTGACGGCGTACGACCTCACGAGCCGTGATCGAATCATCCGCGGGCAGATGCCCACGCTCGACTCGATCAACGATCGGGTGGCGTCCATCTTCGAGAGCGGCCTGGCCGGCCGCACGCGCCTCCCGATTCGAATCACGGCCTCGCCCGCGACGCTCCTGAAGTTCGTCGACGTCAACGTGCTGCTCGCTCCTCCCTCGAACGTCGCCGTCCTCACCCTCGGACCCGCCAGCGGCCAGGCGCTCCTCGTGATCGAGCCCGGGCTCGCCGAGGCGCTCGTCGCCGCGGCGCTCGGCGGACGCCAATCGATCGAGACCGGTGGACAGGAGGAGGAGCGAGAGTTGACGGCCGTCGATCGCTCGGTGCTGAAGAAGCTCCTCCAGATCTTCACCGATGGCATGGCAGTCGCTTGGGCGCCGATCCTGAGCCTTTCTCCGCAGGTCTCGCGGTTCGAGAGCGACCCGCGGCTGGCGATCATCGCACCGCCGAACGAGGTGGCGATCCTGTGCTCGTTCGAGCTCACCGGCCCTGTCGAGGGGCGTTTCGATCTCGCCATCCCCTACGCCGCGGTGGAAACGGCCAAGAAGAAGCTGTCCTCCCCGCCTCGCCTGGGTGGTTTCGAGGCCCGCTTTGCGAAGGAGTTGATCGAGGAGCTCTCGCAGGTCGAGGTCGAGGTGCGGGCGATCCTCGGAACGGCGACCACGCGCATCTCGGGATTGCTGAGCCTCAAGGTGGGGGACGTCGTCTCGCTCTCGACGACGGAGGGGAGCGCCCTCCAGATCCAGGTGCAGGGAAAGCCGAAGCTGACTGGAATGCCTTCGGTGAGGGGCGGAAACCTCGCCGTCGAGATCGTGCAAGCGCTCAGTGCCGCCAAGGAAGTGACGGGCAAGGACGATTCGAACCAGAACGGATCGCCAGAGGCTCCGTGAGAGAATGACCATGGAACGTATCGGTGTGGACGAAACCCCGAGCAGCCGAAAGCTCGATCTCCTGCTCGACATCCCGCTCGACATCACGGTCGAGTTGGGACGATCTCGAGTCACCCTCCACGAACTGCTCAGCATGGGCCCCGGCTCCGTGATCGAGCTGTCGAAGGTCGCGGGCGAGCCGCTCGACGTCCTCGTGAACGGCCGCCTCGTGGCGAGGGGAGAGGCGGTGGTGATCAACGACAAGTTCGGCGTCCGGATCGTGGACGTGGTGAGCCCCGCCGAGCGCCTCGCCGGCCTCCGATAGTTCGTCATGCTCGTCGCGGTCGCCCTCGTCGCTTTGGCCTCGGGTCAGGACGCACCGGCGCTCTCGGTGAGGGCCGGCGATGCCGGTGTAGCGACCGAACACCAGTGGGCGCCCGCGGCCGGCGCCGTGACGGCCGCGGCACGGACGAAGACGGACGAATTCTCCTCCACCCCGGCCGAGACCGGAGGGACCGCTCCCTCGGCCACCGTCGCGGGCAGGGCACCCGGTTGGCCTCCGTCCGCTCCTCCGAAGCCGGCGCCCGCCGGCCCATCCACCGGCTTCGTGGTCGCGACGTCCGCGATCGTCGCCCTCGCGGCGATCGCGTGGACGCTTCGGCGCCGCAGGTCGGCAGGTGATCGGATGTTCGAAGTCATCGAGGCGACCTCGCTCGGACCACGCCGCAGCGTCGTCGCCGTGCGCTTCCGCGAGGAACTGCTCGTACTCGGCTCCTCGGAGGCGGGCGTAACGCTGCTCGCGACCCGGTCCCTGCTGGCTCAGAACGAAGAGCGCGCGACCACCGCTCCGGACGGCTCCGCCTCGAGCGCATCGTTCGCAGGCGTGTTCGAGGCGCAGCTCGCCGCGCCTTCCTCCGAGGACGACAGATGACCTTCCTGTCCCTCTTCGCGGTCGCGAACGATCCGGGCGTGCAGGTGACGATGAGCGGCGGGGGTTCGGCCGCCGTGAAGGTCTTCCTCCTTCTCACGGCGCTCAGCTTCGCCTCGGCGGCGGTGATCTCGCTTTCTTCGTTCACCCGGATCGTGATCGTGCTCTCGTTCCTGCGCCAGGCGCTCGGAACGCCACAGCTCCCGCCGAACCAGGTGGTGATCGGCCTCGCCCTGGCCCTCTCGGCCTTCGTGATGGCCCCCACCGCGACGCGCGTCTACTCGGAGTCGCTGGGACCCTACCTGGACGATCAGATCGACCACGAGGAGGCGATGTCTCGCGCGGCAGGCCCTCTGCGAGAGTTCATGCTCCGCCAGACGCGCGAGGCCGACCTGCGCCTCTTCTTCGACGTCTCGAGGGTCGAGCGCCCGAACACCGGCGATGAACTCCCGATGTCGATCGTCGTGCCGGCGTTCATGATCTCCGAACTGACGACGGCGTTCCGGATGGGCGTGTACCTGTACGTTCCCTTGCTGCTCATCGATCTCCTGGTGTCCGCGATCCTCCTTTCGCTCGGCATGATGATGGTGCCGCCCACGCTCGTCGCGCTGCCGATCAAGGTCGGGATCTTCCTCCTCGCCGACGGATGGCAGCTCGTCGCCGGTTCGTTGATTCGGAGCTTCTAGGTGCCCGTCGAACTCGTCAGCGGCATCCTCCGCGACTTCCTCGTCCTCGCTGCCACGACCGGCGGCCCCCTCCTCGGCGCGCTCCTGATCGTGGGCCTCCTCTTCGGCATCCTTCAGTCGGCAACGCAGATCCAGGACCCTGCCGTCAGCTTCCTGCCGAGGCTCGCGACCGTCGGGCTGCTCCTCTGGTTCTTCGGAAGGTGGATGGCGGAGCGGTTCGCCGCCGCGTTCGCCCAGGCGATCGCCAGGATGGGGGCGCCGTTCTGATGGTACTGGAAGGCACCCTCCTCACTTCGCTCTACGGCTTTGGCCTGATCCTCTTCCGCACCGCTGGGCTCATCGTCAGCGGACCGGTCTGGAGCGCACGCTTCGTCCCCGTTCGGATTCGGCTGGCGGCGGCGCTCGTGATCAGCTTCGCCATCTTCTCCGGCGCAGGCATGCCGCGCGTGCCGCTGCCGACGTCGGTGCTGATGCTCGCCGGGGCTGCCGTCGCCGAGACGGCCATCGGGCTCTGTGGAGGCTTCGCCGCCAGGGTGGTGCTCGACGCAGCCACCGCGGCAGGGCACGTCGCCGGACTCGGCATGGGCATGGGCTACGGCGCCCTCCTCGACCCGTTCAACGGCGCCTCGTCGACGGTGATCTCGCAGATCTACTCGATCGTCGCGATCGGCATGGGCGTAGCGGTCGGTCTCCACCGCGAGGCGCTTCTCTGGCTCACGCGCTCGGTGGCGGGCTGGCCACCCGGGACCGCGGAGGGTCTCCCCTCCCTGCTCAACGCCGTCGTTGGCCACTCCCTCGTCTGCGCTGCGCTCGCCGTCCGGTTGGCGTTCCCGGTCCTGGCCGCGGTGACCTTCGGACATCTGGGCCTGGGCCTGATCGGCCGCACCGCAGCACAGTTGAACCTCGCGAGCGTCGGCTTTTCCGTCGCCATCCTCGCGGGAGGCGCAGCGCTCTATTCGTCCGCCCCCGGAGCAGCCGAGATCGCAGCGCGGGAGGCGATCGCCTTCTTTGCCCGGAGCCTCTAGCCGTGGCCGACGACACGGAGCAGGACGAGAAGACAGAGGAGGCGAGCCAACGCCGGTTGGAGCGCGCGTGGGAGGAGGGCGACGTCGCGCTCGCGCGGGACGTAGTCACCGTCGGGGGGCTCACCGCTGGGGTGCTCTCCCTCCTGGCGATCGGCGCGCCCCTGCGCGACGCCCTGGTGCGCGCGGTCGTGGAGGCCGCGGGCGCGCTCCCTTCGACCCCCTTGCGCGCCCTCGCCGGACACGCCGCCCTCCCCACCGTGCTGGCCCTGGTCGTCTGCGCCACCGCCGCGGTCGGTGGGATCGTGGCGGCCCTCGTCCAGACCAGGGGTGGGCTCTGGATGAAGCTCGCGGCCCCGAATCCGCAGCGTCTCTTCAGCGTGAAGAAGCTGTTTCGAATCTTCACCATGGAGTTCGTGGTCGACCTCGGCCTCTCGCTGCTGAAGACCTCCGTGGTGGCGTGGGCCATCATCACGGCCCTGAAGGCGGACTTCGATGCGCTCCCCAGGGTGATGAGCCGCTCGGATCGCGACCTCCTCGACGCGGTCTTCGCCCCGCTCTCCGGCGCGACGGCCAAAATTCTGACAGCCCTGACATTGATTGCAGGCATCGACTTTGCAGTCTCGTCGCAGCGTCATCGCAAGAAGATGCGGATGACGAAAGAGGAGACGAGGCGCGAGCACAAGGAAGACGAGGGCGAGCCACTCCTGAAGGCCCGCCGCAGGCGCAGGCACCGAGAGCTGGCGAAAGGCCGTGTCGCGGTCGAAGTTCCGAGGGCCGACGCCCTTGTCGTCAATCCCGTTCACGTCGCGGTGGCGATCCGCTACCGAAAGGATGAAGGCAAGGCACCGAGGGTGACCGCCAAGGGAAAGGGCGAGATGGCTCGGCACATGCGCGAGATTGCAAGATCCCATGGCGTGCCGATCGTCGAGAACGTGGCCCTGGCCAGGCTCCTCCACAGGCGCGTCAAGGTCGGCAAGGAGATCCCCGCCGACACATACAAGGCAGTCGCCGCCGTGCTAGCCTTCGTGTATCGCATCACCGGAAAGGCCCCGGGGGGAACCGCGGCATGAGCGTACTGCGAGGGAGGATCAACGGCGAGGTCGCCGCAGCGATCGCGGTGCTCTCGATCCTCGCCATCTTGATCCTCCCGGTCCCGCCCGTCGTCCTCGACCTGCTCCTCGCGTTCAGCGTGGGGACGGCAATCCTGATGCTGCTGGTCTCGCTGGGCCTGAAAAAGCCCCTCGAGTTCTCCGTCTTTCCTTCGTTGCTCCTGCTCTCGACCCTCCTCCGCCTCGCGCTGAACGTCGCGACGACCAGGCTGATCCTTCTGGAAGGGAGCAAGGGCCCCGGAGCGGCCGGCGCGGTCATCGACACCTTCGGCAGGCTGATGGTCGGCGGCAGCCTGATCGTCGGCTTCGTCATCTTCCTGATCCTCCTCACCGTGAACTTCATGGTGATCACGAAGGGATCGAGCCGTGTCTCGGAGGTCTCGGCGCGCTTCACCCTGGACGCGCTGCCCGGGAAACAGATGTCGATCGACGCGGATCTCGCCGCGGGCACCATCGACGACTCCCAGGCGAAGGCCCGCCGCGCCGAGTTGGAGGCGGAGACCGAGTTCTTCGGCTCGATGGATGGCGCGAGCAAATTCGTGCGCGGGGACGCGGTGGCAGGACTGGCCATCACCGCGATCAACATCGTCGGGGGCCTGATCGCCGGGGTCGTCCGCGATCACCTCCCCATCAGCGAGGCGATCGAGACCTACACGATCCTGACGGTTGGCGACGGTCTCGTCTCGCAGATCCCCGCCCTCCTCGTCTCGACCGCCGCCGGCATCCTGGTCACCAGGGCGGAGGGCGCCGACCTCGGCAGCCAGGTCGGGGCCCAGCTCTTGATGAACCCCCGCGTGCTCAACTCGACGGCGGTGGTCATGTCCGCCCTCGCCCTCCTGCCCGGCCTCCCGGCCCTGCCGTTTGCCGGTCTCGGCGTGGGTGCGTTGTTGCTCGCCCGCCGGGCGAAACGGGTGAAGGAGGGGCCGTCCCGCGCCCCGGCCAAGGCGCCCACCCCCGCCCCGGAGCGCATCCAGGATCTTCTCACGGTCGATCCCCTGCAGGTCGACGTCGGGTATGCGCTGCTGCCGCTCATCGACCCCGACCGGGGAGGCGAGCTGCCCGGTCGCGTGACCATGTTGCGCCGCCGCCTCGCCGAAGATCTCGGCATCGTCCTCCCCTCGGTGCACCTGCGCGACGATCTCCTCCTGGACTCGAACGAATACCGCGTCCTGTTGCGCGGACAGGAGATCGGTCGGGGCGTCGCGCACGCGGATCGCCTGATGGCGCTCCACCCAGGCGGGGAAGCTCCCTCCGTCAACGGCCTCCCGGCCAAGGAGCCGGCGTTCGGTCTCCCCGCCGTCTGGATCCCGACGACGGAGCGGGCCGGCGCCGAGCAGCTCGGCCTGACCCTCGTCGACGCCGCATCGGTCCTCACCACCCACCTCTCGGAGCTGTTGCGACGTCACGCCCACGAGATCCTGGGCAGGCAGGAAGTGCAGGAGCTCCTCGCCTCCTGCTCGAAGGAGGCGCCGAAGCTCGTGGAGGAGGTGGTCCCCGGGATCATCGGCGTGGGCGACCTGGTGCGGGTCCTGCGGGCGCTCGTTCGCGAGGGCGTCTCGGTCCGCGATCTGAGGACGATCCTCGAGGCGATCGCGGACGCCGCGCCCAGGAGCAAGGAAACCGCGTTCCTCACCGAGCAGGTCCGGCGGCGCCTCTTTCGCCAGATCACGGCGGGCGTGGCGGGCGACTCCGGCGTCGTCCGCGCCATCACGCTCGCGCGCGCCAGCGAGGACCTCCTGCGCGCCTCGTTGGGCAACGCGGATGGAGAGATCGCCTTGGCGCCGGAGGTCGAGGTGGCCCGCCATCTCATCGGCGAGCTGGAGACCCAGGTCTCCCGGATGTCGGCCGAGGGTCTCGTCCCGGTCCTCCTCGCGCCCCCGGATCTGCGCCGGCCCCTCTTCGACTTCGCGTCCAGGTTCCTTTCCGACTTGCAGGTCGTCTCGGTCCGTGAACTCACCCCGGGCGTCTCGGTCGAGCCCATCCACGTCATTCAGCTCACGTCGTCGGCGGCGGCATGATCTACACGCGTTCTCGTCCCAAGGGCTCGCCACCCGGGAGGGGGAAGCAGCTCTCCGTCTTCGGCGTGGTGAGCGGAAAGGGAGGCGTAGGCAAGACGACCCTCGCCACCAACCTCGCGGTCCTCGCCGCCAAGCGGGGTCGGAGGGTGTTGCTCGTCGACACCGACCTCGGGTTCTCGAACGTCGATCTCATGCTCGGCACGGCCCCCCGCCACCACCTCGACCATCTCCTCCTGGGCTCGATGCCGATCAGGGAGATCCTCGAGAGCGGCCCCTTCGGCCTCGTGATCCTCTCGTCGGGGGACGGGACGCACGTCCGGCCGAGGCTCGACACCGAGAGCAAGGTCCGTCTCCTCGCCGAGCTCGACTCGCTCGAAAAGGAGATCGATCTCGTGATCATCGACGCTCCGGCGTCCCTGGACGACAGCCAGTTGTTCTTCCTCGGTTCCTGCCAGCAAGCGATCCTCCTCGTGACCCCCGAGCCGGCGTCGCTCTACCACGCGCTCGGCGTGATGAAGGGGCTGCACCACAGCGGCAGGCTGCGCGACTACCTCGTGGTGACCACTTGGACCGAGTCGGAGGCCGAAGGGAGGAGCATCTTCGAAAAGCTCGCGGACCTGGCGCGAAGGCTTCAAGGGGTTCGAGTCCGCTACCTGGGCAGCATCCCGTTCGATCAACAGGTGCGTCGTTCGGTCACCGCCCAGCGTCCCATCGTCGACACGTTTCCCCTGTCGCCGGCGAGCCAGGCGCTGCGGCGCCTCGCCGACTCCTTGCTGGACGTACCACCGGCCTCCGTGCTCGACGGGGGCCTCCGATTTCTCTGGAACCGTCTGTTCCTGGAGTCGAGCCCCTAGGACATGGCCTCTCGCATCCTCGCCATCTACGCCAACCTCGACGCCGACGCTCCGACCGTCGTGCGACAACACGCGGCCCTCGTGGATCGGCTCGCCCGCCGCATGGCGCGGCGCGTGGGGAACCCGGACGTCTACGACGACCTCTGGTCGGCGGGCGCCATCGGGCTCCTCGACGCGGCGAAGCGCTTCGACAGCACCCTCGAGATCCAGTTCGAGGCCTTTGCGTCCCATCGCATTCGCGGCGCGATGATCGACGAGCTGCGCCGAATGGATCACTTGCCTCGGCGGCTGCGCTCGAATCTCGACCGATTGAGCGCCGTCCGCAAGGAGCTGTCCGACCGTGGCGGGGAGCCGCCGGCGCCGGACCAGCTCGCAAAGGCCATGGGCCTCTCGGTCGACGACCTCCAGGAGCTCGAGGCGCTCGAGCAACCTCCGATCCCGCTGGACGACATCCTCGCGCTCAGGAGCTCCGCCCCGGGGTCGCTCGAGCTCATGGAGCGGGCGGACCTGAGCCGCAGGCTGGCGGAGGCGGTGTCGAATCTTCCCGAGCGGCTCCAACTCATCCTTCAGCTCTACTACGCCGAGGAACTCACCCTTCGGGAGATCGCGGGGATCCTCGGCGTGAGCGAACCTCGCGTCTCGCAGCTCCACAAGGACGCCGTGAAGAAGCTGCGCGCCGCCTTGGTGCCGGAGGGTCAGGAGCCGGAGCCCGGTCGCCGGTAGCGCATGACACCGATCTCGTCGCTCGACTTGCGATCCCGTTCGGCGTCGTCCTTCGCGAGGACATCGCGTCTGCTCGCCTGCGCTCGACGCATCGCCTCCGCGGTCCGGTACGCTGCCTCGAGCGCCGCTCGCGCCTCCTGCTCGGCGGCCGTCCGCTCCTCCACCGCCGCCTCGCACGCGCGCACCCTCGCGACCGCTCGCTCGTGCTCGAGCTGCCGCATCACCCAGTCGGCGGCGGTCCCGGCCTCGAGGCGGCTCCTCGAAGCCGCTCTTCGCGCCGACTCGAGCTCGTCCCGTGCCCGAGCCGTCCGTGCCGCTGCCTTGGCGACGGCCAGCTTTGCTTCGGTCTCCTGCGCCTCGCGCAGCTTGACGATCGCGTCAAGGCGGGTCTTTCGAGCCACTTCGCCTCCCGGATTGCGAAGACAGCAAGGAGCGGGCCGGACGAGGCCGCTCCACGGCCAGGCGGTGCCGGCCCACCGATTGCATTCTCGTCTACCGATGACGGGAGTGCCAAATGGCTGACGGGATCTACATCGGCATGTCCGGAGCCGTCGCACGCATGCGGCAGCTCGACTCCATCGCAGACAACCTCGCAAACGCCCAGACCCCCGGCTTCAAGGCATCGAAGCCGGCGTTCGAGACGTACCTGCCCAAGGGCGGAACCGGCGAGAAGACCTTCGTCGGCCTGGTCGGCACCGGCTTGCGCCTGCACGAGGGCGCGCCGGTGCAGACCGGCAATCCGCTGGACGTCTTCATCCAGGGTGAGGACTTCCTCGCCGTGCGGGTGGGCCCGGGCCAGGTGGCCTACACCCGCGACGGAAGATTGACGGTTTCCGGCGATGGTGTGCTTCATGCCGCCGGGTACCCCCTCCTGGACGACGGCGGCGCGCCGCTCATCGCTCCCCCGGAGGAGACCGTCACCATCGACGACAGGGGCGTGGTCCGCGCGAACCAGCTCGAGATCGGTCGAATCGGGTTCCACCGGATCGTCGGCCCGCTCACCCGACTCGGCGGTGCGCTGATGGCCCCGACGGAGAACGCCGTCGCGGTTCCTGTCGCCGGCAGCCTCCGCGTCGGCGAACTCGAACTCGCCAACACCACGCCGCTCGAAGCGATGGTGGAGATGATCGGCGTCCAGCGGGGATTCGATCATTCCATGCAGGCGATCCAGACCTACCGGAAGCTCGACGAGCGCGCCGCCGAGATCGGCCGCGTCCGCTAAGGAGAGAATCATGTTGCGCTCGCTGTACACCGCCGCGACGGGCATGGAAGCCCAGCAGCTCAAGATGGACGTGATCTCCCACAATCTGGCGAACGCCTCGACCACCGGCTTCAAGAAGGTACGGGCCGAGTTCGAGGAGCTCCTCTCGGAGACGATCCGCGACGTCGCGCCCACCGAAGCCGACGGGGGAACACCCCCGGCCCCGCTCCAGGTGGGCCTCGGCGTCAAGACCGGCGCCACGAGTCGTAGCTTCGGCACCGGCGACATGATCAACACCCAGAACGAGTTGGACGTGGCGATCGAGGGCCACGGGTTTTTCCAGGTGATCCGCCCCGGGGGCGAGCTCGCATACACCCGGGCCGGGAACTTCCGGGTCGACGGCCTCGGGCGCCTCGTCACCCAGCGTGGCGAAATCCTCGATCCGGAGATCTCGTTCCCCCCCGATACGACCGAGGTGTCGATCGATGGCGACGGGACCGTCCGTGTGCGCACGGCGGGCGCCGACGCGACGACCGAGGTCGGCGTGTTGGAGCTCTCCACGTTCGTGAACCCGAACGGTCTCCTCTCCATCGGCGGCAATCTGTTCGTCGCCACGGAGTCCAGCGGTCCCGCGATGTATGCGCGGCCGGGTGAGCGCGGCGTCGGCACGCTCGCCCAGGGGTTCCTCGAGAGCGCCAACGTCAAGGCCGTGGAGGAGATGATCGACATGATCACCACCCAGCGCTCCTACGAGCTGAGCTCGAAGGTCATCCAGACCGCCGATCAGATGCTCCAGCGTCTCACGCAGCTCCGGTAGCCTGCCTTGCTCCTCCTTCTCCTGGGTGCGCTCGCGATGGTCCCGGGCGGTCCTCCGGCCGCTTCGACGCCAGGCGTCGCCGGGCTCCCGCCGGGGCCGCTCGCGCAGGCGCTCTCTGCAGCCCGCGGCTCCAGCGATCTCCGGCTCGAGGTGGAGGCCGTGCAGACGCGGCCCGCCGACTGTACGCCGCAACAGGCTCGGGCCCAGCGCCCCATCGAGGTCTCCGGCGACCACGTGTTCGAGCTCCAAGGCCGAGACTCCGCCGGCGACCGGTGCCGTGGATGGGCCCGCATCTCCCTGCGCGCCTTCGCGCCGGTCCTAGTGACGACCCAGGCCGTGAGGAGCGGCGATCCGCTCGACGGTGCCGCACGGCTCGAAGAGCGGGAGCTCCTGCCGGGACGGGATCGCCTCGTCTCGCTCGCGCCGGGCGCAACCGCTGCGCGGACCCTACCCGCAGGGACCGAGCTCGCCCCCCGGCTGGTCCGGGATCCAGGCCCGAGGCCCGGCGATCCGGTGCAGGTCGTGTTCAGGGGGCGCGGCCTGGCGATCGAGCGCCCCGGACGCGTCGTCGCCTGCGGAGGAAACCTCGCCTGCGCGATCGTCGCCTCCGGGAAGAAGGTCGTGGGGCGCCGGGTCGGCGATCGCATCGAGGTCGACGCCCGATGAGGCCTTCCCTCGCGTTCGCCGCCCTCGCGATCGTCGCCACGGCTTGCGGGCCGGCGCACGTATCGAACTACACGCCGAAGCGCCGGACCTACGAGCTCCCCGAGGAGCCCGACCCGAAGGAGACGGCGGCGACCCCCGGGAGCCTGTGGCGCGAAAACCGCCCCCTCGCCAACCTGTTCACGGACGCTCGCGCGCTTCGGGTGAACGATCTCGTCGTCGTGAAGGTGGAAGAGGTCGCCGACGCCAAGCGGAGCGCCGACACCGATCTCAACCGTAGCTCCGAATCTGCGGCGGCGATCACCGCGTTCCTCGGCGCGATCGAGCAGCTCGAGAAGAACTCGAACATCCGGCCGCTTCTCGCGGGGAGTTCGTCGGCGAACTTTCGGGGCGACGGGAGCACGAGCCGGACGGAGCGCTTCACGGCGACGGTCTCGGCGATGGTGCGCAAGGTCTTCCCGAACGGGAACCTTTTCATCGAGGGCCACCGTGTGGTGCTCGTCAACAACGAAGAGCAGCACTTCTACATCTCCGGCGTGGTCCGTCCCATCGACATCGATCAGGAGAACAGCGTCAAGAGCAGCAAGATCGCCGATGCCGAGATCGAGTTCACCGGTCGCGGCGTCCTCACCGACAACCAGCAGCAGGGGTGGCTCTCCCGCTACCTGGGCTGGATCTGGCCGTTCTAGGACCGTTCCGCGATGATCCGCACGACCGCCCTCGCCCTTCTCCTCCTCGTTCCCGCCTTCGCGGACGCCGCGCCGGTTCGCGTGAAGGAGCTCACCGGGGTCCAAGGGATCCGGGAGAACGAACTCTTCGGCTACGGCCTGGTGGTCGGCCTGTCGGGGACGGGCGACACCGAGCGGGTCTTCTTCACGTCGCAGTCCATCGCCGGGATGCTCGGTCGCCTCGGAGTCCGGATCGATCCGCGCGAGGTCCGGGTGCGAAACGTCGCCGCGGTGATGGTCACGGCGCGGCTGCCGCCCTTCGTGCGGCCCGGCACCAAGATCGACGTGAACGTCGCCTCCATGGGGAACGCGCGCTCCCTCGCGGGCGGAGTGCTGCTCGTGACGCCCCTCACCGCGGCGGACGGGGAGGTCTACGCCGTGTCGCAGGGCGCGGTGCAGGTGGGCGGCTTCGACGCCGCGAGCAGCGGATCCCGGCTGCAGAAGAACAGCCCCACGTCGGGTCGGATCCCCGCGGGCGCGATCGTCGAGCGGAGCGCGATTCTCGATCTCGCCGAAGGCCCCCTGGTCCTCACGCTCGACGATCCGGACTTCGCCACCGCGAACTCGATCGCCGCTGCGATCCGGTCCGATTTGAACCTGCAGGCGAAGGCGGTCGATCCCGCGGCGGTCGAGGTCACGCTCACCGACGAGGACCGCCCCCTCCTCGTCGAAATCGTCAGCAAGATCCAGGCCCTCGAGGTCGAAGCCGATCGCCGGGCGAAGGTCGTCGTGAGTGAGCGCACCGGTACCGTGGTCTCCGGGGAGAGGGTCCGGATCCGTCCGGTCTCGGTTTCGCACGGCGGGATCCAGATCGCGATCGGTGAGGAGCCGGTCGTCTCGCAGCCCACCCCGTTCTCCGAGGGAAGAACCGTTCGGGATCGTGTGGCGCGAATCGAGGCGACGGAAGTGAACCGCGGCGCGGTCGCCCTCCCGGCCACGACCTCGGTGGACGAGCTCGTACGGGCCCTCAACTCGCTTGGCGTCACCCCCCGCGATCTCATCGCCATCCTGCAAGCGATCAAGGCGGCCGGGGCGCTGGACGCCGATCTCGAGGTGATCTGATGAGCGGCATCTTCCTGCCCGACCGAAGCGCTCCCCTCGCCCGCCCGAGGGATCTCGACCAGGCCGCGAGGGCCCTCGAGGCCATCCTCCTCAAGCAGCTGGTCGACGCGTCCGGTGCGTTCAACGGCAAGGGTGGGGCCGGCAGCGCGGTACACGCGGACATGTTCGCGACCGCCCTGGCGGAGGCGCTCGCGGACGCCGGCGGAGTCGGGATCGCGAAGATGATCGCCGGCTCCATCGCCGGCGGTGCGGACGTACCCCGCCCTGGCCCGGCGACGTCCGGTCCCGGGCGACCGGGGACGGCACGGCCGGAGCACCTGGCGCAGCATCTCCTCGAGGGTGGGAGCGGCAGGGTCACGAGCGCCTTCGGCCGCAGGCCGGATCCCTTCGATCACCAACTGCGTCACCACGAAGGCGTCGACATCGCGGCCCCCGAGGGCACCGGCGTCCGAGCGATCGCCGGCGGCGTGGTCCGCAGCGCCGGGGAGCGGGGTGCCTTCGGCAACGCCGTCGAGATCGACCATGGAGGCGGCGTGACGACCCTGTACGCCCACGCCTCGGAGGTGCTCGTCCGCCCCGGTGAAAAGGTAGAAAAAGGCCAGGAAATTGCGAAGATAGGCAGCACGGGCCGCGCCACCGGCCCTCACCTCCACTTCGAGGTCCGGGTGGGAGATCGGCCGACAAATCCCTCCAGGGCCCTTAACGCCTACGGACTTCGTGCCGATTGACGCTTCGAGGAGCGTGGCAATGAAGTCAGTCAAGGAAATCGCCGGCATCCCAGCTGTGAAGAGTTCGGATTTTCCCTCCCCCGCCCAGTCGAAGGAGCGGACCGCCGAGTTGACCCTCGGCAAGGGCCCCGTCGAGAAGACCCCGACGGAGTTCCCCGCCGGACGCGATCGGGTCACCATCGACAAGAGCGCCGAGCTCCAGCAGGTGGTGGCGGCGGCCCGGGAGGCGGCTACCAAGGTCCACTCGACCAAGGTCGCCGAGATCGAGGCGGCCATCCGGCAGGGGCTCTACAAGCCCGATCCGCAGCGGATCGCGCAACAGATCCTCAACCAGGCCGAGGTGTCCGCCCGGATCCAGGCCATCTTCCTCAGGCTCAGGCGGTGACGTGAACGAGCGGAGCCGGAAATGGATTTGAACGGCGCCCTGGTGGCGGCGGATGAGCTCGCCGCCCTCCTGGAGCGAGAGATCTGGTCCGCAATCGAGCACCGCCGCCATCTTCAATCCTTCCATGCCGAGCGGCTGTTCTCCTGGGCAAGGGCTCGCGCCCAGTTCCAGGCAGACGCCGAGGGCTGCCAGGAGCGTCTGTTCTCGGCCCTGTCGGCCGTGGCCCGGTCCCGCGGCCTGGAGACGCTGTCCCTCGACGAGCTGGCCGCCGTCGCACCTGAGGACGCGGAGCGCCTCTCGTCGCAACTCACCCGCCTCCGGGCCCTCGCGGCAGACCTCGCCTGGCACGACCAGCTCAACCGGAGCCTCGGCGAGCGGACGCGCGAGATCGCCCGGAGCTACTTGGAAGCCCTCGCCCCCCGCGCCGCAGCGTACGACCGCCAGGGCCGCGCTGCGCCGCTCCCCTCCTCCTCGCGAAACCGGATACGCTGAACATGGCCGATCTCCTCTCGATCCTGTCCCAAGCGGGCCAGAGCCTCAACGCGCACCGAGGTGCCGCCGCCGTCGCCGCGGCGAACGTGCAGAACGCCAACACCCCGGGATACGCGAGGCAGCGGGCCAACCTCACCACCCAGAGCCCGGCGAGCCTGGAGAACGGCTATTTCATCGGTCGCGGCGTGGAACTCTCGAGCGTGGTCCAGATCCGGGACCGCTTCGTGGAGGGTCAGCTCCCACGCGCGCTCGGGGCCCAGGCCCGCTCGTCCACCGAGGCCGAGGCCCTCAAGGCGATCCAGGTGTTGAACCCGGATCAGTCGTCCGGCCTCACCGTCGCGCTCGCCGACTTCTACGGCGCGATCCGCGCCCTTTCGGTCAACGCGGGCGACACCGTTCTGCGCCAGAATTTCCTCGACTCCGCCAACCACCTCGTCGCCACGTTCCAGCGCTCCAGCGTCGTCCTTGGCGACTCCCTCACGGGATTGAACGACCGGCTCCCCGCCATCGCCGATCAGGCCAACGCCCTCTCCCAGGGAATCGCGCAGCTCAACCGAGAGATCGAAGAGGCGCGCGGCGCCGGGGCGGAACCGAACCACCTGCTGGACCTTCGCCAGCGATACCAGGACGAGCTCAGCCAGCTCACCGGCGCGACGCCGCTCATCGACTCCAAGGGCAGCGTCTCCATGCTGCTCCCCGGCGGGAGCCCGCTGGTCAGCGGCCACCATGCCGCGTCGATCTCGACCGTCCTCCAGGCCGACGGCGACTACGCCATCCAGGTCGGCAAGACCACGGGTGCGGGTGCCGCCACCCTCCTGCCGAAGGATGCGCTGGGCGGAACAATCCTGGGGATCCTCGACGCGCGAGAGGGCATCCGCGCCGCGTCCGATCAGCTCGACTCGTTCGTGTTCGATTTCGCGAACGCCATCAACGCCGTCAATCGCGCCGGGTTCGACCGCAACGGCGCCCCCGGTGGCGACGTCTTCGCCGTCGGGGTCACGCCGGGTGGCTCCGCGGCGTCCATCCGGCTGGACGCCGCCGTCGCGGCGGACCCCGACCTCCTCGCGGGGGCGTCGACCGCCGCCGGGGCTCCCGGAAACGGCGACCACTTTCTCGTGCTCCTCGCCACCGAACGTGAGCCGCTCGCCTCCGGTCAGGACCCGGTGCGCACGCTCGCGGGGATCGTCGGCGCGTTCGGCGCCAGGACGGCCAACGCCACGGCCGCTGCCGCCCACGACTCCGCGCTCCTCGAAGGGCTGCAGGAGATGCGAGAGTCGGCCTCGGGCGTCTCAATCGACGACGAGCTGATCGAGATGTCCAAGGCGCAGCGCGCCTTCGACGCGGTCAGCATGGTCATCAAGGTCACAGAGGGGATGCTGGACACCCTCCTCAAGCTGAAGTAGGAGCAGCCCATGCGCGTCACCGATCGATTGCTCTTCGAGTCCGCCTCGCGCTACGCCGGGATCGCTCGCGAGAAGATGGACTCCGCCCAGCGGGAAGTCCACACGGGGTTGCGGGTCCGGCACCCGGGCGACGACCCCACCGCCGCGGGACTCATCGTGGCGGGCCGCAGCAACGTCGAGCGCCTCCAGTCCCTCTCCCAGACGATGGGCCGGGTGAGCGACGAGCTGCTCGTGGCGGATACCGCGCTGGCCGGCGTGACCACCAGCCTGATGCGGATCCAGCAGCTCGCCACGAGCCTCGGCAACGAAACCAACGGACCGGAAGCGCTCCAGGCCGGCGCCCTCGAGGTCGATGCGCTGCGACAGAACATCCTCAGCCTGCTCAACACCCAGTCGTCGGGACGCTACATCTTCGGCGGAAACCAGGACGCGGCGCCGCCCTTCGATCCCAGCGGCGCCTACCTCGGCGACGCGGGGGTGCGGCAGGTGGAGATCGCGCCGGGGATCTACCAGACGTTCAGCGTCCGGATGGACGAGGCCATCGCCGGCGCCGGTGGCGCCGTCGACGTGATGGCCACCATCCAGGACCTGATCGCCGCCCTTCAGGCCGGGGACAACGCCGCCGTGCGCTCGACGCTGGATGACCTGCAACGGAGCATCACCCAGGTAGCGGGCGCCCGCACCCGAATCGGCGCGAGCATGTCGATCATCGAGGCCGCCATGAACGTCGGCGGCATGCTGGAAGACGGCGCCGTCGAGGGTCTCGCCCGCCTCACCGATGCCGATCAGTTCGAGTCGATGTCCAAGCTGGTCCTCGCCCAGCGCGCCCTCGACGCGGCGCTCACCGCCTCGGCATCGAGCTTCCGGCTCACCATCATCGACAAGCTCCGGTAGGTCATGGCCAGCGGTGATTCTGAACGCTCCGACCATCCAGGTATGCGCCTCCTCGCCGCGGCTTCGCGCTGGCGAGCGAGGCGGATCCTCCGCTCCGCAACTCGGTGGCAACGTGCGGCGGCGAGGTTCCTCCCCGCGCTCCTCCACTCCAGCTACCGCCTTCCCGAACTTGCGTCCGAAGCACCGGGCGTAGAAGGGATTCGCACGCCCCGCGGATGGGCGCTCATGGCCCAGGGCTTCGGCCTGCCGCCGCCGGTCTCGGCTCCCAAGGGACGCCGTCTGGTGCAGGGGGTGTTCGCGATCCCGAGGGCCGACGTCTTCGAGCTGAGGGTCCTCATCCCCGAAGGGCTCTCGGAGGCCGATCGGCGACGGGTCGAGCAGCGCGTACAGGTGGCCGAGAACGTCCTCAAGCGCAAGGAGTCCACCGTCAGCGTGATCGTGCTCCGGCCGGAGGCATGCACCGAGGGGGATCTCCTCTCCACGGGACTCTTCGGAGGCCTGCTGGCGGGCAGGCCTCCGGGGCTGGTGACGCCGGCGAGCGGCGGCCATGACGCCGATGCAATGATCCAGGTCGCGGAGGATTCACCCTCGCCGCTCGCCGCGCTGGCGCTGATGCGCCTGGTGAACGGTTCGGCCGAGTCGCTCCCCGACCTGCACCTCACCTTGCGCGGCGAGGGCCTGAGCACCCTGCGCCTCGCCGATCCGGATCTGCTCGCTGCGCTCTGGGCGGATCGCCTGGCCGGTGGGAGCATCCTCCGGGCGGCGGCGGTGGCCGCCGATGACGAGAAGACGCGGGACTTGGTCGCCGGGCTGCTGGCGCGGCGGACGAGCGCCGCCCCGGCACCCACGCGGCGCGCCGTCACGCTCTCCAGGGAGCGGCTCCTCCTCGATCTCGGGCGGGAGCTCGCCGTCGAAGCGGCCCGCAGCGTCCGGAGCCTCCCGCGAAAGGAGGCCGGATCCCTTCGGCGCCGCCTGCGCCGCGAGGTGCTCGGCCCTCCGGTGCCCCTGGCCATCCTCCCTCGGGAGGCGGCGGGGACGGCATCGGGGACGACGACCGGCCGACTGGAGAGTCCCCTCGGGCGTCCGGCGCGCGGAGAGGAGCACGCGTTCCTGCGGCGCCTGGACCTGGCGGCGCGGCTGGCCACCCGCCAAGAGGTGGACGAGCTGGGGCCGTTCTGGCTCACGGTCCTCGCGCGGCTCGCCGAGAACCGGAGCAAACCGGTGTTGCTCCTCGAGGTGGACATGGCGGACGTGGAGGGGCCACCCCACGATCCGCTCAACCGCGGCCCCTCCCGCGTGAACGCGCTGCGGGATCCGCTGCTCGTGCTCCTCCGTCCCAGCGGCAAGCCGTCCGCCAGGCGGCTCTCCCCGCGAGAAGCGGTGTTCGCCCTGGTGCGCCACGCCAGAGCCGGGGACGACGTGGAGGTGATAGGCGGGAGCGGGACCGGACAGGCCGCCGCTGCCCGCCTCGAGCGGCTCGCGCAGCTCTGCGCCTCCGCCCAGGATCAGTCGCTGCCCGTAACGCTGGAGGTGGGCGGTGAGGTCCTCCTCCTCGAGCCGGCCGGCCGGATTCGCACCTTCAACCTGCACGGCTTCGCCCACCGGCCGCGTCTGTGCATCCCGGATCCGGCGGCGCCGGATCTCGCCGGCTCCGTGGGCCGGCAGGCGACCACGCGGCGGCACGGCGCCACCGTCGAGTGCGAGGTGATGCGCCTCGACGATGAGCACGCCGCCCTCCTCTACTACGACGGAAAGGGACGCTACCTCCGCGAGGTGATCCCGCTCGGGCACTTGGAGGATCGCGTGCAAGAGGTACAGGCGATCCTCCGGCTGTCCAGCCCGCCGACATTCCTCACCGTGCGAGTCGCCGACGACCTCGACAGCAGGCGAGTCGCCCCCCCCGCGGACCGGCCGCTCGCGGTGCGGGTCGAAGGGGACGCCGCCTGGGGCCTGCGCTTCCACCTGCAGGATCGTGCATATGGGCACGAGGCCACGCTTGGATGGAGGGATGCCGCCGCCTGGATCGTCGAGAACACGGCGGCGCCGCTGCAGGTGCGGCTGTCGTTCACCTTCACCGGCCTGCGCATGGCGGGCAAGGAAGCGAACGGCTTCGACCTGCTCTACGCGCGTTCGGTGGTCGCGCGCAGGCTGCGCATCCACATCCGCAGCGTGCTCGCCGCCCGGGCCACCGCCGCGCCCCTCACCGCCGCGAACGAAGGGGAGCCCGAGCTCTTGCGCAGGCCGGGTTAGGCCGTGGCCTCGAGTCCCCGCGGTCCGGTGCAGGCCGCCAACGGGAGCCTCAGCGGCGCCTCTCGCAATCGTGTAGGCGGGTGGCGCCACGCGGCAACGCCGGCGCGCTTTCCGCCGCGGGCGCCTTAAGTCCTCGGAGGCGGGTGCCGATAGCTACAGGAGCGGCGAAATCATCCATTCCTCGCCGCAGGAGAATGCCATGTCGATGATGTCCATCCAGACGAACGTCGGCTCGATCGCTGCCCAGCGCAGCCTCTCGGCCACGCAGACCCACCTCGGAGGGACGCTCTCGAAGCTCTCCTCCGGCTTCCGAATCACCAAGGCAGGCGACGACGCCGCGGGGCTCTTCATCTCCGAGAAGCTCCGCAGCGAGGTCAACGGCACCAACCAGGCCATCCGCAACGCCAACGACGCCATCTCCATGATCCAGACG
>DATMSB010000027.1:0-44558 GCA_035565615.1 Vulgatibacter sp.
GCCGCCGGCCAGGGCGAGGAGGAGCCGAAGAAGGAGGCCGCCGGCCAAGGCGAGGAGGAGCCGAAGAAGGAGGCCGCCGGCCAAGGCGAGGAGGAGCCGAAGAAGGAGGACGCCGGCCAAGGCGAGGAGGAGCCGAAGAAGGAGGCCGCCGGCCAAGGCGAGGAGGAGCCGAAGAAGGAGGCCGCCGGCCAAGGCGAGGAGGAGCCGAAGAAGGAAGCTGCCGGCGAAGGCGAGGAGAAGCCGAAGAAGGAGGCCGCCGGCGAGGGCGAGGAGAAGCCGAAGAAGGTAGCCGCCGGCGAGGGCGAGGAGAAGCCCAGCGAAGGCGCCCGCGGCTATCTGGGCATGACCACGCTGCCGATCTCGCTACCCGATCGGCTCGCGGAGAAGCTCGGCGTCGAGTGCGGCCTCATCCTCCTCGGCGTGGAGCCCGACGGTCCGGCCGACGAAGGAGGCCTGCTCCTCGGCGACACGATCCTCTCGCTGGACGACCACCCGATGCGGAAGACGGACGACCTCCGATCCCGGCTCGGACCGGGCAGCGTGGGGAAGAGCCTGCAGGCGAAGGTGCTGCGCGCCGGCGAGACGAAGCACCTGAAGCTCGAGGTCGGCGCGGCTCCATCCTGAGCCGCGCCGTGCTCGAGGTCACCCGGGCCCGGATTCGGTCGCCGGTCCCGGATCGAGCACATGCATCAGACGTGCGCCGGCTCCTCCGCGTGTCGGGGCCGGCGCCGCTCCCCCTCACCCTTCTCACCCTTCGCGGCGCCGCCGCGCGGCTCGACCGCGGGCCGGGTCCGCCCGAGCTCCAGCGCCGGATCGCGATCGGCCGGCTTCCCGCGCATCATCCCCGCCGGGCGGTAGATGAGCTTCTGGCCCCCGATCACGGCCTCGATCGCCATGCCGCCCTCGGAGTGCACGTAGACCTGCATGCCCTGCTTGTAGTTGTTCGTGGCCGCGGCGCCCGCCTTCACGATCACGGCGGAGAGGTTGGCGGCGAAGCCGACCTTGCCCTCCTTGAAGCGCTTGAAGGCCGCCTCGTCCTGGAAGAGCACGAGCTGGCTGTAGGTCTGCCCGCCGACCTGCACGCCGACGGTGATCTGCATGAGCCCGGCGAAGCCCACCTGCTTGCCCTGCTTGAACACCTCTCCCTTCCCGTAGGAGCAGCCGAGGACGAGGCTCGCCCGGCCCACCGTGGGGTAGACCGCGTAGCCATACGCCTTTTCGAGCTGCTTCTTCAGGCTCGGATCCTTCGCCTTCATCCGCTCGAGGGTGGCGACGACGTCCGCGTGGAGCCGCTTGTCGGCCTCGGCCTCCTTCTGCAGCGCGGGGATGGGCAGGTGTCCGCCTGCCTCGCGGAGCTTGCCCACGACCTTGGAGCCCAGCTTGCGCAGCTTCTTCGCAGCGGTGGTCGAGCCGAGCTGCCGCAGGCTCTTCAAGGCGTCCTCCCCGGGGGAGGGATCGTCCTCCTCCGACGCCCCCTCGTCCTCGGACGCCCGCTGGCCGGAGCCGTCGCCGCCCTCCTCCGAAGACGCCTGCCGCTCCTCGGACTCCTCGTCGCCGGAGTCGCCCGACGCCCGCGCCTCTCGCGCCTCGGCCTCGCGGGCGTCGCCGGACGCCCGCGGTTCCTCGCCCTCCTTCGAAGAGCCCTCCGCCTCCAGCTCGCTCAGCGGCGGTTTCGCCGGCGGGATGAACATGAACTTCTGCCCGCCCAGCGACAGCTCGAGCAGCATACCACCGCGGGAGTAGGCGTGCGCCGTCACGCCGTCGAAGTTGGTGGTGCCCGACGCGGCGGCCTTCACGATCACGGCGGAGGCGTTCGCCGTGAAGGCCACCATCCCGGTCCGGAACTCGTCGAGGACCTCCTTCTTCGGGAAGATCACCAGCTCGCTGAACGTCTGCCCGCCGAGCTGCACGCCGACCGTCATCTGGCTCAAGGTGGCGAAGCCGATCGATCGGCCCTGCTCGAAGACCTCGCCGTGGCCGTACGCGCCGCCGAGGACGGCGCTCGCCCTCCCGACGTACGGGAAGACCGCGAAGCCCCAGCTCTCGGCGAGCTCCTGCTTCAGGTTCGGATGCTTCTTCTGCAGCCGCGAGATCGTCGCCGCGGCGTCCGCGTGGATCGTGTGCTCGTTCATCGACGCATCCCCGTTCCCAAAGAAGCCGGCGACGCCACGCGTGCCGACCGCCCGAATCCAAACTTTGGTTGGAGTCGGGGGAGATTCAACGAGGCGGCCGAGGACTCGCGCCGCCGCACCCTCGATCAATGGATCGGCGGCGGCGTCACCTCCTCCCGCCCGCGCCCTCGCCGCGCGTAGCCCGGCATGCCGCCGCCGAAGTCGAAACCGACGAAGGGCTCGTCTCCGAGGACCCACGCGTCGTGGCCGGGGCGGATGACGAAGGCGTCGCCCGGACCGATCTCCGCCCGCTCGCCGTCGTCCATCACCACCCGCATCCGCCCCGAGACGCAGTACCCGACGTGCGAGACCTCGCACGTCCTGGTGCCCGCCATCGGCGACACGTGGGTGGACCAACGCCAGCCCGGCTGCATCGTGACCTTCCCGATGGTCGTGCCGCCGAGGTGAAAGAGCTCGACCTGCCCCTCGTCCTCCTGGAAGGGCCGGGTTTCGTCCGGCGACCGGAGGTTCTTGATGGTGAGTCCCGCCATGGCTCGCTCCTGAAGTGCTCTCGAACCGCTGGAACATGGAGACGGCCCGGGCGGCGGGAAACCTTCGCCTCCACGCGACGAGGCACGCGACGAGGCGGGCCCGCGCCCGTTCGCCGGCTCGCTCGATCGACGGCGCGGGGTGGAAGAATTCGGCGGCCGGGTTAGAAAGGGGGGCCCGCGATCCCGCGCCCCTCGCTCCCCTGGAGGAATCCTTGAAGATCGGTCGGAACGCCCCGTGCCCGTGCAATAGCGGCAAGAAGTACAAGTTTTGCTGCGAGCAGACCGCCGCCAGGAAGGACTGGTCCAAGGTCGCCCTGGTGCTGACGGGCCTGGCGCTCCTCCTCGGCGCGGTGGGGATGGTGACGTCGATCGCCGGCTCCGACGAACTCGACGGCCTGGTCTGGTCCGCCGAGCACGGGCACTGGCACACCGCCGACGGCCGGGAGGTCGGGGCGGCCGCGGGCGCACGCGCCCTGCCGCCGCCAGGCCCCGCGCCGGAGGGCAAGGTCTGGTCTCCGGAGCACGGCCACTGGCACGACGCCGAGTAGGCGGCCGGCCGCTCGCGCGGCGAAGCTGATAGAGTCGATCTCCCCCGGTGAGAAGGAGATTGGCTCATGAAGTTGACGACCCTTGCCCTCGTGGGACTCCTGGCGACCGTTCGTTGCCCCAGCATGCCGGAGGAGCCTCCGCCTCCCGACGAGAACGAGGAGGAGTGCTGGGGCATGACGACGTCCCTGCCGACCTGCGAACCAGGCACCGAGCAGATCGATCCCAGGCGAGATCCGCGCCTGGGCTTCAACAAGCGCTACTACGAGGGGCCGCAGTCTGCGGTGGTCGCCTCGGTGTCGGGCGAGAGCATGGTCCTCGAGGGGCCCTGGAACATGCCCTACACCTTCACCTGGTTCGAGCCGCTCGACGGCCTCTTCCAGGAGGGCGACGAGGTCGTGCTCTCCGGCGGCGACTGGGACCGCGTGGAGGGCCCGCGGGGCACCGTGGCCCACGCCCGGGTCGGCGGCTTCTCGATGAGGTCGCCCACCCCCGTCGTCGCGGACGGCGCCGAGATGGGCTTCTTCGCCGAGTGCGCCACCGGCAGCACCACCTTCGTGTACGGCGTCGTGGCGACGCTCGGTGAGGAGACGGTCACCGTCTCCCAAGGCGAGCGGGGCTCGATCGCGGGATGGGAGTTCCTGCACCACGGCGCCGTCTCTGCTCCCGGCTTCGTGGAGGACTGCGTGGTCGCGGAGGGCATGTTCTACGGCGCGATCTCCGCCTGGACCACGGCCCCCTGACCGATCGCGCCTCCACAAACCAGGAGACGTGTGAGGATGCGCGGCCGGTGAAGACCGCGCCGCGCCATCCGAGAGCCGACGCACCTGCTCGTCGTACGCGTCTGCGAGCTGCAGCAGCGACTCCTTGCAGCGTTTCTGGGTCGAGGAGCCGTGCATCAGCGCGGACCTCGCCGGGCATGTCGCCGAGGAGGCGGTGGGCGGTGGCGAGCGCGGTCGGCCGATCGAGCGCGGCGCCGCCGAGGTGGAGCACGATCCGCGCTTCGGCGCCCTGCCCCAGCAGGTCGAGCACCCGCGCGAGGAGGATCCGCTCCAGCTCGCCGAGGTTTCGCTCCACGAGCGCCTCGAGCCGCTCCGGCGTCGCGTTGGCGAGGCGGGTGGTGTGGCTCGCCCCGATGCCGAGCGTCAGGCAGGTGGCCACGTAGCCGAGGCGAACGGGCTGCATCGATCCTCGTCTTGGGGATCCCCGCCGCCCGAGCGTCGCTTCAACGGCCCTCGGCGGAGCGACCGAGCGGCAGGCGGATGCGGAAGGTCGAGCCCTCGCCTACCTCGCTCTCGAACTCGATCTCGCCTCCGTGGGCGTGCACGAGGCGCCGCGCGACCGAGAGGCCGAGGCCGACCCCCGGGATGCCCTCCGCCGGCCCCGTCGAGCGCCGGAAGGGCTCGAAGACGAAGGCGCGCTCCTCCGGAGGGATCCCGAGCCCCCGGTCCTGCACCTCGATCACCGCCCAGGAGCCCTCGGTGCGGAGGCGCACGTCCACCGGCCCCCCTTCGGGCGCGTACTTGATCCCGTTGGAGACGACGTTGGCGAGGACCTGCGCGATCCGGGTCGGGTCGAACCGGGTGCGGACGGGCTCGGCGGGGAGCGCGCAGCGGACCTCGTGGATCTCCGACGCCTCGTCGTAGAGATCGCAGGTGTCGCGGACCACGTCGCGCAGGTCGGCCTCCACCAGGCGCAGCTCGAACTGACCCGCCTCGAGCCGACCGACGTCGAGCAGATCGTCGACCAGGCGGTTCATGCGATCGACGTGTCGCAGCACCCGCGCCACCTGCCGCCGCTGCCCTTCCGTCTCGGCCTTCCGCTCGGAGAGCTGCGCGGCGGCGCGCAGCGCGGTGAGCGGGTTGCGCAGGTCGTGCGCCACGCCGGAGAGGAAGGCGAGCTGCTGCGCGCGGCGTGCGGCGATGAGATCCATCAGCGCGTTCACGTCGGCGCCGATGGCCTGGAACTCGGTGGGGCCGGCCACCGGGACGCGCACGGTGTGGTCCTTCGCCTGGGCGGCGAGCCCCTTTCGGAGCCGGACGATGGGGAGGTAGATGAGCCGGCGGGTGAAGGTGCTCACCAGGGGGAAGCTCACCGCGGCGGCCAGGACGCCGAGCGCGGCGAAGAAGATCGCGACGCGGGTCCAGCTCACCGCGTCGTCGATCACCTGATCCGCCTCCTTGGCGATCACGTCGAGGAAGGCGACCGCGTCGGCCTCCGCCGCCAGGAAGTCCTGCAGGCGCACCCGGCGCGTGCCCGGAGCGGCCGAGAGCACGTCGTGGCGCAGCGCCTCCGTGGTGGCGTCGAGGCGCGAGAAGCTCGCCGACGCCTCGGGCGACTTGGGGAGTTGGCGCGCGAAGTCGAGCCACTGCGCGAGGCGTGCCTCCGACTCCTCGAACTCCGCCTTCCAGCGGGGCTCCCCCGTGTCCCCGTAGAGCTCGTGCGATCGGGCGGCCCGAAAGAGGGCGGTCTGGATCTCCCAGGCGGCGCGGTCGCCGTCCAGCGCGCGGCGGTACTGGGCAGACAGTGTCGACAGCCGGACCACCGTGACCACGAGCGCCGCGACCAGGGCGAGAACGAGGATCGTGAGGAGGGTCCCGAGGAGCAGGAACGCACGCCGGAGGCTTGGGGAGCGGCCCATCGGGAGTCAAGGTGCGTCCTTTCCCGGGACGGGGCCAGCCGCCGGCCACGCCCCTGCCCGTCCTCGTCCCTTCGGGTCGTCCGTGCCGGCGCTCTCGACCGCGAGGTGGCGCCGGCACCTCGCAGACGCGAGCCGGCGCCGCGCCTCCGCCCGTCCACTCGAGGGCTCGACTTCCCTGGCGCCGGCGTGGCCAGGCCGTCCGCCCCGATTGGCTTGTCGCGGCCGATGCCGGGCCCTACAGGTCGGGGATGGTTCCGTTCTCCATCCTGGATCTCGCACCGATCGTGCGGGGAGGCGACGCGGCGCAGGCGCTGCGCAACTCGCTCGACCTCGCCCGGCACGCCGAGCGCTGGGGGTACCGCCGCTTCTGGCTCGCCGAACGCCACAACATACCCGGCATCGCCAGCTCCGCCACCGCCGTGGTCATCGGGTACGTCGCCGGCGGCACCCGCACGATCCGCGTCGGCGCCGGCGGCGTGATGCTGCCCAACCACGCGCCGCTCCC
Organism: Vulgatibacter sp.; assembly: GCA_035565615.1. Taxonomy (GTDB): domain Bacteria; phylum Myxococcota; class Myxococcia; order Myxococcales; family Vulgatibacteraceae; genus Vulgatibacter. The sequence continues at coordinate 6,355 of DATMSB010000027.1, forward strand.
CGTCGCGGAGCAGTTCGGCACCCTCGCCGCCCTCTACCCCGGCCGCATCGACCTCGGCCTGGGCCGGGCGCCGGGGACGGATCCCGTCACCACCCACGCCCTCCGCCGGGGTCCGGCCTCCGCCGACACGTTCCCCGACGACGTGCTGGAGCTGCAGGGATACTTCAAGCCCGCGGCGCCGGGTCAGGCCTCCGGTCGACGACCCCGCCGACTTCGCGTCGCCCGCCGAGCTGGCCGCGCTCTCGCACACGCTGGCCTACTCCGCGGTGGGCGCGATCGACGAGGTGCGGCGCGATCCGGATCTTCCTCGAGCGCACCCGGGTCGACGAGCCGATCCTTTCGTCCCACCTGTACGACCACGCCGCCCGGCTGCGCTCGTTCGAGCTGGCGGCGCAGGTGCGCGACGAGCTCGCGTCCAGCTGATCCCCGTTCCCGACCAAGGTAGTGCCCGGCGGCGCCGCGGCGCCACCGGACGGGTCGATCGGCCCTACTCGAACATCCGGGTGTAGCGGCGCTGCATCTCCTCGGGCGTCACCTCCTCGATCTCGTGGCCGATGAGCCACTCGTGCCCGAAGGGATCCACCACGGCGCCGGACCGCTCGCCGTAGAACTGATCCTTCGGCGGCCGGACGACGGTGGCGCCGGCCTCCTCCGCCCGGCGGATGACGGCGTCGGCGTCGTCGACGTGCAGGTGCAGGCTCATGCCCGTGCCGCCGATCGTCTGCGGACCGACGATCCCGAGCTCGAGGAACTCCTCCGAGACCATCAGGATCGTCCCGGCGAGATCCAGCTCGACGTGACCGATCCGGCCGCTGGGCTCCACGAGGCGGGACCTCTCCTTCGCACCGAAAACCCTCCCGTAGAACTCGACCGCCCGGGCGGCGTCCTTCACCCGCAGGTAGGGGTACATCTCTCGAATCGACATCGCTCTTCTCCTTGCTCGTGCGACTTGCGAGGGCATCCTCGGCCCAGACGCCGCGCCTCGTCTTGAACGGAATTGACCAGGGGCGCGTGGTTCGGATGGAGCGCCGGCGCGCTTCGGTACCTGCCCGGCGTGATCCCGGCCAGGGCCCGGAACTCCCGGGTGAGGTGGGCCTGATCGGCGTAGCCCGCGTCCTGGGTGACCGCGGCGAGGGAGGCGAGGGGGCCGGAGGAGAGCGCCGCGACCGCGCGCTGGAACCGGAGGAGGCGGAGGAGGAGCTTGGGCGCGAGCCCCACCTCGCGCCGAAAGAGCGCGATGAAGTGCCGGTGGCCAGGGTTCGTCCGACGAGGTCGGCGTCGTCGGCGTGCACCCGCAGCGGCGGACCCACCAGCCGAAACGCGAGGTGGGTGACCCCCGTGGGGAGCACGCGCTCTCGCGGCGCACCCACCACCGGCGCCGCGCCCGGGACGGAGGCCCACAGCGACTTCACGAGGTCGCGCAGACGCGGATCCCGGGGCGACCGGTGGATCACGCGCCCGCTGCCGCGAGGGTGGCCGCGGCGACGGCCGCGAAGCGAGCGCTCTTTCCGGCGGCGGTGAAGAGCGCGAACGGCACGACGCCCACGCGAATGGCGCCCGCGCCGACGACCAGGAGATCGCCGAGGAGCGGCGCCCACGAGAGGAGCAGCGCCGGCGGGCCCCACCTCCGCATCGACGCGATCGCCCGCTCGAGGCGCGCCGGATCGGAGCGGGTCGCGCGGGTGGCCCAGCCGACGAGGCCGCCGCCGTCGGCCCGCCCCAGCCTACGCCCCAACCAGAAGAGCGTCGCCGCGCCGAGAAAGTTCCCCGCGGCGGCCACCGCGACGGTGAACACCGGCTCCGTGCCTCCGAGGAGCAGCGCGATCATCAGCGCCTCGGACGGGATGGGGACGATCGAGCCGGCGAGGAAGGCGACGGCGAAGAGGCCGGGCAGGCCGTAGGCGGCGAGGGTGGCAGCGTCGGGCATGGCGTCGCGCCGATTCTACCGGACGGGCGCCCCCTTTGCGCCGCCCCCGAACGTGGTCAGCTTCCTGTGGTGCCCCGCCGGCGAGCGAGGGCGGGACGGGCTTCGCGAAGAAGGTCGCCTGGCGACCGCAGGGGAGGAGACGTGCAGGGCCTCGCCTGGCCGATCGCCGCCGTGGTGCTCGCGGCGCTCGCCGCGTTCGCGGCGGTGGAGCTGATCCACCTCCTGATCCGCCGCTTCGGCGAGCGGTCACGGCTGCTCACCGCGCTCGGCGAGCACTCCCACCAGGCGTTCAAGTTCGCCGCCGTCGTCCTCGCCGTGTACCTGTCGGTCGGTCAGGCGACGAGCGGCTTCGCGGACGAGCCCTGGCGCCGCGTGCTCCTCCACATCCTCCTCATCGCCGTGGTGGTCACCGTCGCCTGGCTGGTGGCGACCCTTCCGACCGCGGTGGAGCGGGTGGCGCTGGAGCGCCTCCGCGCCGACGTGCCCGACAACCGCCAGATCCGGCGGATGCGGACCCAGGTCGTGCTCCTGCGCCGCGTGGCCGTCACCGTGATCTGCGTCATCACCCTCGGCATCCTGCTCATGACGTTTCCGAACGTGCGGGCCATCGGCGCCAGCGTGCTGGTCTCGGCGGGCGTGATCGGCGCCATCGTGGCGATCGCCGCGCAGAGCCTGCTCGGGAACCTGCTCGCCGGCATCCAGCTCGTGCTCAGCGACGCCGTGCGCCTCGACGACGTGGTGGTCGTGGAGGGCGAGTGGGGGCGCGTCGAGACGCTCACCCTGAACTACGTGGCCGTGCAGATCTGGGACGACCGCCGGCTGATCCTGCCCACGTCCTACCTGACGACGAAGCCCTTCCAGAACTGGACGCGCACCCACGCCGCGCTCCTCGGCACCGTGGAGCTCGACGTCGACTGGTCGGTGCCCATCCAGGCCGCGCGCGACGCGCTCCGCCGCTTCGCGGAGGCGAGCCCGCTCTGGGACGGCCGCGTCTGCGTGCTGCAGGTCACCGACGCCACCGAGGGAAGGCTCCGGCTCCGGGCCCTGATCAGTGCGGCCGACGCGGGCCGGCTGTGGGATCTACGCTGCCTCCTTCGCGAGCAGCTCGTGGTCTGGCTCCGCACCTACCAGCGGACCGCCCTCCCCCGCGTCCGCGCCGAGGTGGCGGATGGCGCAGTCCTGGGCCCACCGCCTGCCGCGGGACCGCGCTCGTCGGAGGACGCGGCCCGGGCCCACGCGCGCGCCGCGGCGCGGGATCCCGACCTGGCGCGGGTCTTCGGTGGTAGCCTCGACGGCGAGGAGAGGGGGACGGTCTTCGTGGGTCCCGAGCCGGACCGCGAGGAGCAGGAGGTTCCGCCACCTTGAGGTCGGCCTTCGTCGCCGGCGCCACCGGCTACACGGGCAGGGAGGTCGTGCGGCAGCTCCGGGAGAGGGGCGTGCGGACCGTCGCCCACGTCCGCCCCGGCACCGCGGCCACGCGGTGGGTGGACGCGTTCCGCGCCTGGGGGGCCGAGGTGGCGGAGGTCCCCTGGGAGCCCGATGCCCTGCGAGGCGCGATCGCCCGTGCGGAGGCCGACTTCGTCTTCTCGCTCGTCGGCACCACCCGCGCCCGCGCCAGGCGGGAGGCGCTCCAGGCGGAAGACATCTACGACGCGGTGGATTTCCGGCTGCACGCGATGCTCGTGGACGCGGCGGCGTCCGCCCGCCTCGGTGCGCGGCTCGTGTATCTGTCGTCGCTCGGCGCCGATGTCGCGGCGAGAAGCCCCTACCTCGCCGCGCGGGGCAGGTCGGAGCGCGCGCTGATCCAGAGCGGCCTGCCCTTCACCATCGCGAGGCCCTCGTTCATCAGCGGCCCGGATCGGGATCGCCCCCGGCGCCTGGAGCGGTTCACCGCTGGCCTCGCCGATGGCCTGCTCGCCTTCGCCGGCAGGCTCGGAGCGGCGCGCCTGCGGGAGCGCTACCGCTCGATCGACAACGTCTCCCTCGCCCGGGCGCTGATCGAGGCGGCGCTCGACCCGGCCATGGCCGGACGGATCGTCTGCGCGGAGGAGCTGCGGCGGCTCGCCGCGGGCTGAGGACGACCCGGGGCCTCGCACGACGGAGCGGCGGCGCCGTCAGAGGTTCGTGTCCTCGGGCGGGACGACCTCCGGATCGGGGAGCCCCGCCGCGGGCGCGGTGGAGCGTGCGCCGGGAGGGCAATCGCCGAGCACGTACGCCGTCATGGAGAGCGCCCCGTAGGCGTAGCCGTCCACGAGCACCTTCGCCGGCTCGCCCGCCGCGGCGGCGAGCCCCGCCAGATAGACCACCGGGAGGAAGTGATCGGGCGTCGGCACCGCGCGCGGGTAGTCGGGGTGATCCTCGAGGTACAGGATCTCGCCCGGATCCTCGCCAAGGACTTGGCGCGCACGCTCGTCGAAGCGCTGCGCCCATTCGAAGCCCTCCTCCGGCCGTTTCCAGTCGATGGCGCGCAGGTTGTGGACGACGTTGCCGCTGCCGAGGATCATCACTCCCCGATCGCGCAGCGGCGCGAGCCTCCTGCCGAGGTCGAAGTGGAAGGCCGCGTCCTTGCGGGCGTCGATCGAGAGCTGGATCACCGGGACGTCCGCATCGGGGAAGGCGTGCACCAGGACCGACCACGTCCCGTGGTCCAGGCCCCACCTATCCAGGTCGAGGCCCACGTGGGTGGGCTTCGCGATCTCCGCCACCTCCTCGGCGACGCCCCTGTCGCCGGGCGCCGGGTATTCGACCTCGAAGAGCTTCCTCGGAAAGCCGTAGAAGTCGTGGATCGTCCGCGGCCTCGACATCGCCGTGACGGCGCTGAGGTTCCCGTACCAGTGCGCGGAGATCATCACGATCGCCCGGGGCCTGGGGACCCCGGCGCCGAACGCCCGCCACGCCCCGGAGAATCGGTTCACCTCGAGGGCGTTCATCGGGCTGCCATGCCCCAGGAACGCTGCCGGTATCGCCTCGCTCATCCACCGAGCATACACGGCGAGGAGACCCGGATCCCACGGCCCGCCGCCTGGATGGCAGCGGCCCTACCGGCGCGCGACCCGCCCGCCGACCCGTTCCGGGCGAGGGCGGTCGATCCGGTCCCGCCCGGCGGCCTCGCAGACCGCCTCGGCGCCGGACGGCGGGGCCTCACAGATCCGCCGCCGCTCGTGGCAGTCCTCGCACGCCGAGAGGACGGTCGCGAGGAGGAGGGCCATGGCGCAGCGGCGGGACAACGCACGCTCCTTCGTCGAAGACCGGAAGGAGCCCCTGCGCGGGCGGCTCGCCGCGGGTGCGGTCCCCTCGCCGGCATCGCCCCGGTGAAGGTGATTTCGTCCCGGTTCGGGCGCTGCCCCCGATTTGTATGCAACCCCCGCGGCGCCGGAGGGCGCGCCCTCGAAGGCGACGCCGTGGCGCGAGGGTCAGCGCCCCGGCGGTCGATGCACGTCGTAGTCGAAGCGATCGGCGCGCTCCTCGACCCGAGCGTCCATCGTGGATCCCCGCTTCGCTGCGATCGGCCGAGCTCAGTGCACCACCACGGTGCAGGCGCAGGTGGCGCCGGGCGCGCAATCCTCCCAGTCCTCGTCGATGCAGCGCAGGCCGGCGCAGCACCCCGCGCTGGGGGTGCAGGGCTGGCCGGGCTGACCGCAGCTCGCGCCCTCCTCGCAGGTGCCGGAGTGGCTGCCGGGCGGGATGTGGCACGAGAGCCCCAGGCAGCAGTCGCCGCTCGCGGTGCAGGCCTCCCCGACCGCTGCTTCGCGGGCGACGAGTGCTGCAGCGGCGCGTGCTCGGCCACGGGAGGGGAGGCGGGCTACTGCAGGACCGTCGCGGGCGCCGGCGCCACCGGCTGCGTCGCCGACGGAAACCCCTGCTCCAAGGGATCCACCTGCTGCTCCCGCATCTGCGCCTCTCCCGTGGACGCGCATCCCGGGCCTCCGCCGGTGCCCGCTCCTCCGGCCCCGCCGACGCCGATCGTCCCGCCGCCACCTCCCGATGCTCCCCCGGCGCGCCGCCCGATCCCCCTGGTTCTGGAGCCCCCGCCACCCCGCCTCTGCCGGCGTCGCCTCCCCCGGATCCTCCGCCTCCCTCGGAGGTGCAGGCGGCGAGCAGCAGCGGGGCCGCAGCGGTTGCCACGAATCGGGCGCCCATGATCGTCCTCCTTCCGGCGCGGATGGCGCCGCGACTCTGGAGGATGCCATATCCAAATACTCCAAATCTGCTCTATGCGAGACAGGAGCCCACATCGCCCCCGCCGCCGGGCACACGCCCGTGCCCGGCGATCCCCCGAGCGACGGCTTGGCAGCCGCTTTCCGCCGCCCCACCGTGCCGTGACGGAGAGCGAGGCTGCGGGATGGACGAGGGGGATCAGCGCGTCGTGGGCGAATTCATCGGCCCGGACGACGAACGGTGGCTCGGGTTGGTGGTGGCGGCACCCCACGACGTCTACCACCTGCCCGCCTACGCGGAGGTCAGTGCCGGCGCGTGCGGCGGGAGCGCCCTGGCGTTCTTGGGGGAGGTCGGCGGCGCGAGCTGCCTCATCCCCCTGATCGAGACGAAGATCCCGATCGCGGGCTGGTCGGACTGGTCCGACCTCTCCTCTCCCTACGGCTACGGGAGCCCCCTCCTCTCCGGAGATCCGGCGCGGTTCGGCGCGCTCCTGCGCCTCTTCTCCACCGCCGCGGCCGCGCGAAGCTGCGCGTCGATCTTCCTTCGCAGCCACCCGCTCCTCCCGCCGCGCATCGCCGATCCCGCGAGCTTCGGGGTGGAGTGGACGCCGCGGGGTTCCACGGTCTCGATCGATCTGCGCAAGCCCGAGGAGCAGCTCTGGAAGGAGCTGCGCAAGGATCACCGCTCCGGGCTGCGCCGGTTGATCGCCGCGGGCTTCACCTCCCGCTTCGACGACTGGAAAGATCACGACCGCTTCGTGGAACTGTACCTGTCGACGATGAGCCGGGTGGGCGCCCGCTCGTCATACCTCTTCTCGCCGCGATACTTCGAGGATCTGCGCGAGCGACTCCGCGAGGAGACCCACCTCTGCACGGTGCTGGCGCCGGACGGGAGGATCGCCGCCGCCGCGCAGTTCTTCCGCTGCGGCGACCTCCTCCAGGGCCACCTGATGGGCTGGGACGAGGAGTTCAAGAGCCTCGCGCCGGCGAAGCTCACCGTCTGGGAGATCGCGAGGTGGGGGCGCGAGGCCGGGGCCAGCCGGCTGCACCTGGGCGGGGGCCTCGGCGGCGAGAACGACGCACTCCTGCACTACAAGAGCGGCTACTCCCGGGATCGGCACCCGTACCACACGCTCGCGCTCGTGCCCGATCGGGAGGTGTACGGGGCGATCTGCGAGGCGGCCGGGCGGCTGCCGGACTCCGCGTACTTTCCGGCGTACCGCGCCGACGCCGCCTGAAGGCGCCGCGCTCCCTCTCCGATGAAAAGCAGGTCGTGGGAAGCCTCTCCGTTGGAGTACGCTTCGTCCCACACGGATCGGAGGGTACGAATGGGACGCCGCCACGGGTATGCACTCCTCACGCTCGTCTTCGCCGCGTGCGAGACCTCGACGGGCGGCACCGGCGGAGGTGGAGGCGGAGGCGGAGCCTCCCATCCCGACCCGTACGAGATCGAGGTCTTCGACGCGGTGCGGATCAACAGCCACGCCGAGCAACCCAACTTCCAGCGGGCCTCCGCCACCGTGGACTTCGGCCCGAGCCCCTTCGCCAAGGCCACCCTCCACGTGGAGCTCGAGTCCACCTGCTACCCGTTCTCGAAGTGGCTGGAGAACACGCCGCCCGCGGGGCACAACTGGCCCGCCGACTGCGACGCGTTCGATCGCAACTTCGAGTTCCTCCTCGATCCACCCGCCGCCGAGGGCGGGCGGCCGGCGCTGGAGCTGGTGCGGGCCATCACCCCCTTCGGCGGCCCCATGCGCTTCGAGGTGGATCTCACCGACCTCGCCAACGGCCTCCCCGGCGAGCATGAGATCGTCACCACCATCGCCACCTGGTCGGACGCCGCCGGGATCGTCAGCGGCGCCAACGGCGGTTGGAACGTGAGCGCCCGGCTCGAGATGGTCCCGGGCGAGGCGCCCAGGCGGGTGATCGCGGTGGTGCCGCTCGCGAACCTGAACCAGACCTCCGCGGGCGGGCCCGGGCCGATCCCGTTCACCGTCCCCGAGGGGACCCGGAGCGCCCGCCTCGAGTACCGCGTCACTGGGCACGGCGGCGGCGAGGGGGAGTTCGGCATCTGCATCGGCCCCGCCGACGAGTTCTGCAAGCGGACCCACACCCTCCTCGTGGACGGCGAGGAGCTGGACTCCTTCGTCCCCTGGCGAAGCGACTGCGGCGACAACTGCACCGTCACCCGCAACGACGTCACCGGCATGGCGGACTTCGAGTACTGCCTGGAGAACCCCTGCGGCGACATGCGCAGCGTCCGCGCCTCCCGGGCGAACTGGTGCCCGGGGACGGTGACGCCTCCTTTCGAGTGGAGCGACGTCGACGCCCTGCTCGCCCCCGGCTCCCACACCTTCTCCTTCGACATCGGCGAGGTGGCCGACGGCGGATCCTGGCGGGTGTCGGCGGTGTACTACGCCTTCGGGGAGTAGGTCCGGCTCCCTCGCGCGAGGGGCCCCCTCGAGGCTCGCGCGATCACGCCGCCTCGCGAACGCGATCCCGGCCCTCCTCCTTGGCGCGGTAGAGCGCCTCGTCCGCCCGGGCGATGAGCTGCGCGAAGTCCAGCGCGGCCTCCCGGCCCCAGGCGACGCCGAGGCTGACGGTCACCGCAATCTCGGCCCCGCCGACCCGCGCCCGGGCGCCGGCCATCGCCTCTCGCAGCCGCAGGGCGAGCTTGCGGGCGCGGGCCCGGGAGGCGCCGGGCAAGACGACGCAGAACTCCTCACCGCCCCACCGGCCCACCACGCCGCCGCCCTGGACGCATCCGGTGGCCACCGCCGCGAAGTGCCGCAGTGCCGCGTCTCCGGCCGCGTGGCCGTGGGTGTCGTTGACGAGCTTGAAGTGATCGAGGTCGGCGAGGAGCACGGCGCAGGCCTGCCCCTTGCGCCGGCAGAGCTCGAGGATCCGCGCCGCCTCCTCCCGGAGCGCCCGGCGGTTGAACAGGCCGGTGAGGCCGTCGGTATGGGCGGCGTCGCCCAGCCGCAGCATCAACCCCTGGCACATCAGGCCCACCGCGGCGAAGACCCACGCGGTGTGGAAGAAGACGGCGCCGAGGGCGGCGATCGCGGACGGCTCGAGGCGGAGCGCGCTCGCGAGCCGATCGCCCGCAAGGCCGGTCGCGAAGAGGAACGCCGCGTGCGCCACGTAGAGGAGCGCGATGAGGCGCACCACCGCCCGCTGCGGGGCAGGGCCGTGCGCCACGAAGGTCCAGGCGATCGCCAGCGACGCGACGATGCCCGCCGCCGACAGCACGAAGAGGCCCGGGCGCGGCCCGATCGCCGCCGCCGCCACCACCGCCGCGACGCCGAGGAAGGGCGGCGTCCACGGATGCGGGACGCCGCAGTAGGCCCGCGAGCCCACCCACACCAGCGCGAACCCCAGGAAGAGGACGCCGCTCCCGAGCGGGCCCGCGAGGGGATGCTCGAGGCGAAAGGCGAGGCGCCCCACCGTGACCAGCCCCGTGCCCAGCACCCAGCATCGGAGCGCCAGCTGGGGGATGGTGCGGGTGCGCGGGGACGAGGTCTCCCGGTCGAGGTGGCGCTGCACCAGGGTGCCGACGAGCATCAGCAGGAGGGTGAGCTCCACGCTCACCACGGCCTCGACGGTGGCCAGCGTCTCCGGATCCAGCCTCACGCCGCCGCCTCGATCACGCGGTCGCGCCCGCCGTCCTTCGCCCGGTAGAGCGCGGCGTCGGCGCGCGAGAGAAGGGTGGCGAGATCGACCCCTCGGCCGCTGGCGATGCCCATGCTGGCCGTGACCCGGATTTCGACGCCCCCAAACGAAGCCGGGCTCCCCGCGATGCCCGCTCGGAAGCGCTCCGCCGCGGCGCGGGCGTCCTCGAGGCCGGCGCCGGGCATCACCACCAGGAACTCCTCGCCTCCGTAACGGCCCAGGCGATCGGGTTTCCGAAGGCTGGAGTGCACGACGGCCACGACGTGCCGGAGCGCCTCGTCGCCCGCCTGGTGGCCGTGGGCGTCGTTCACCTCCTTGAAGTGATCGAGATCGACGAGGATGACCGCGCAAGGGAGGCCCATCGCGGCCGAGGTGCGGATCGCGCCCTCGCCTTCCCCTTCGATCGCGCGGCGGTTGAGCGCGCCCGTGAGCACGTCGAACCTCGCGGCGCGGCCCAGGTCGCGCACCAGCCGGTGGGTGATGAGCGCCACGATGGCGAGGAGGATGGCGAGGCTGGCGACGATGATCTCCAGCGCCGTCACCACCCGGGGCCAGCCGGGCCGGAGCAGGTCCGCGACCTGCCCGCCGCCCGGCGGAAAGAACATCCGCGCCACCTGGAACAGGCCGTGGAGGAGGAACGCCCCACCCGCCACCCGAGCGGTGACGGCCAGGCCCTCGGGCGCCTCGCGGAAGAAGGTCCACGCCGTGGCGAGCAGCCACGCAGCGGCGGTCCCCGCCACGACGACGACCCGGGCGCGGGTGCTGGGCACGATCGCCGTGAAGAACGCGAGCGCCGCGAGGTAGGGGAGGAGGCCGAGCGCGAGCGGCCGCCAGGTGCGGGGCGCGCCGCAGAACTCCCGCGCGCCGATCCAGGCGAACCCGAACGCCGCGAAGATCGCGCCGTTGCTCACCAGGACGAGGACCACCTCGGGGAGGACGCCGTGTGCCGACCACACCAGCCCTGCGGCCGCCATGGTGATCGCGCACAGGGTCCAGGGGCCGATGCCGGGCTGACGTCCCAGCAGCCTGCCCACGAGCACGAAGGCCAGCGCGATCTCCGCCCCCACGAGGACCGTCATGACTGCGAGCGTGGGAACGTCGAGGGCCAAGGCCTCTCCTCGAGGACCACCCGCGCCGATCGCGGCCAAGCCTCGCATTCGAGCTTACCTCCGGCCCGAGGACCGTCCATTCCCACGGTCGCACGGTGCGACAACGGACGACCCGTTCCCGCTCCGCCGCGCCCCTCGCTCGTTCGCGCGCGCCGGCGCACCGACCTCCACCGCGCCGTCACCCCCGCGCACCGCACGAACGAGCGCAGCGAAGGTGCGCCCACGTAGTGCGCCCAGGTGTCGAGGTCGCGCACGAGGGCCTCGGCGTCGGGGCGGAACGAGTCCAGGTAGGCCAGCGCGCTCCCCGCCTCGCGGGCGCGGCGCTCGAGATCCCGGGCGTTGCGGATCGCGTCCCGCAGCTTGTCGCCGTTGCGGATCACCCCGGGGTGCACGGCGAGGGCCTCCGCCACCTCGCCGGGCCAGCGGGCGATCTCGCGCAGGGAGAAGCCGGCGAACGCGGCCCGGATCGCCGGCCACCGGTCGCGCTCCACCTCGGGTCGGAAGCGCGCCTGGAACACGGCAGCGGCAGCGCCTCGAAGACCTCGTCGTCCGTGCGGGCCGGCCGATCGAGCGGGCACCAGCCCGGGACCTCGCGCGGGGTCGCCACCAGGCGAATGTGTGTGCTAGGAGCGGCGGATGCTCCGCGCCGCGATCTTCGACATGGACGGCCTGCTCGTCGACTCCGAGCCGCTGTGGCAGGAGGCCGAGCTGGAGGTCCTCGGTGCGCTCGGCGTCCCCATCACCCGGGAGGCGTGCGTCGAGACCCGGGGCCTGCGGGCGGACGAGGTGGTGGCGCTCTGGTTCCGCCGCCATCCGTGGGAGGCCCCCTCCGAACGCGAGGTGCACGGGCGGCTCCTGGAGGCGATGGCAGCGCTGATCCGGACCAGGGGGCGGCCGATGCCCGGCGCCCACGAGGCGATCGCCTCGATACGGCGCCGGACGGGCAGGCTGGGCCTCGCCACCTCGTCGCCCCGGGTGTTGATCGACGCGGTCCTGGAGACCCTGGACGTCCGCGACGCCTTCGACGCCGTGCACTCCGCGGAGCACGAGCCCTACGGGAAGCCGCATCCCGCCGTCTTCCTCTCCGCGGCCCGCCTCCTGGACGCCGCGCCCACCGACTGCGTGGCCCTCGAGGACTCCCTGGCCGGCGTCGTCTCCGCCAAGGCCGCGCGGATGGCGTGCATCGCCGTCCCGGAGGCGGAGCAGGCGGGCGATCCCCGCTTCGCAATCGCCGACCGGGTGCTCGGCTCCCTGCTCGAGCTGGAGTCGGTGGACTGGGAGGCACTCGCCGCCGCGAAACGCTGACGCCCTCCGCGCATCCATGGGCCTGGCTCGCCTGCGGTCGCGGCGGGCCTGCCCAAAAACCTTTCGATTTCGGTTATAAGAGCGCCATGAACCACAAACTGCTTGGACTCGTCGCGGGCCTCGCCCTCGCCGGCTGCAAGAGCGAGCCGAAGGCCGAGGCCCCAGCCACCGCCACCCCCGCCGCCGCATCGAAGCCGATGATCGACAAGGCGCTCCTCGCAGCGTTCGGCAAGCTCCCCGCCTCGATCGATCGCAAGGAGGGCCCCGCCTCGGAGGCGATGGTCGCGCTCGGCCGCGCCCTCTACTACGACACGCGGCTCTCCAAGAACCACGACCTGTCGTGCAACTCGTGTCACGACCTCGCCGCCTACGGCGTCGACGGCAAGGCGTTCTCGCCGGGGCACAAGGGGCAGCTCGGCGGCCGCAACTCGCCCACGGTCTACAACGCCGCCGGGCGGCATCTGCAGTTCTGGGACGGCCGCGCCGCCGACGTCGAGGAGCAGGCCCTGGGACCGGTGATGAACCCGGTGGAGATGGCCATGCCCGACGAGGCGCGGGTGGTCGAGACGCTGCGCTCGATCCCCGGCTACGTGGAGATGTTCGCCAAGGCGTTCCCCAACGAGGAGGATCCGGTCACCTTCGTCAACATGGGCAAGGCGATCGGCGCCTTCGAGCGCGGCCTGGTCACGCCCTCGCGCTGGGATCGCTTCCTGGACGGTGAGGAGGACGCGCTCACCGACGAGGAGAAGGCCGGCTTCAACACCTTCGTCTCCTCGGGCTGCACCACCTGCCACTCCGGCACCTACGTGGGCGGCTCCATGTTCCAGAAGCTCGGGCTGGTGAAGCCGTGGCCGTCCGACAAGGACCTGGGCCGGTACGAGGCCACCAAGGCCGAGGCGGACAAGATGATGTTCAACGTCCCGTCCCTGCGGAACGTCGCCAAGACCGCCCCCTACTTCCACGACGGCTCGGTCGAGACCCTCGACGAGGCGGTCCACCTCATGGCGAGGCACCAGGTCGGCAAGGAGCTCTCCGACGCCGAGGTGAAGTCGATCGTCACCTTCCTGGGCAGCCTCACCGGCGAGATCCCCGAGGCGTACATCGCCAAGCCGGAGCTCCCCCCGAGCACGGACAAGACGCCGAAGCCCGATCCCACCTGATCGGCGCGGCTCCCTCCACCAAAGGCCCCATGCCCACTCGGCGTGGGGCCTTTCTCGTTTCGGCCCCGCCCTCCGCGATGACCCACACCTCTCGCCCGCCGTACGACCTGGCGATCTTCGACCTCGACGGCACCCTCGCCGACACCATGGCGCAGTTCGGCTCGTTCGTGATGCGGGCGGCGGAGCGCTTCGGCCTGCCGCCGATCGACGAGGCCCGGCTCGAGGGCTTTCGCGACGTCGATCCCAAGGCGATCGTCGAGGAGCTGCGCATCCCGTTCTGGAAGGTGCCGCGCATCGCCCGGTACATGCGCGCCCTCGCCGCCGAGGAGCCGATCGCGCTCTTCGAAGGCGCGGGCGAGCTGCTCCGCGCGCTCCCCGCCCGAGGCGTGAAGGTGGCGATCGTCACGTCGAACTCCGAGGCGAACCTGCGCCGCGCCCTCGGCGGCGAGCTCTTCGACGCGATCGAGCACCGCGAGTGCGGCGTCTCGCTCTGGGGGAAGGCCTCCCGGCTGCGAAAGGTGGCCCGGCGCAGCCGCGTGCCGCTCGACCGCGCGATCTACGTGGGCGACGAGCTGCGCGACGCCGACGCCGCGGCCTCGGCGGGCATGGACTTCGGGGCGGTCTCCTGGGGCTACAACCGGCCGGAGGCGCTGCGCGCGAAGAACCCACGCCACCTCTTCGCCGACCTGGACGATCTGGCGACGAAGATCAGCGGCGCCGGGCTGGGCGCCTCGGCGGCCTGAGGCGCGTCCCCGCCAGGCCCGACGCCTCGCAGCCCCTCCAGGATCAGCCGTAGTGGTAGGCGGAGAGGCGGACCCCGGCGTAGGTGCCGCCGTAGGCGACCTCGCCGCGATCCTCGCCCGCGGCGCCCGCGATCACCATCATCGGCAGCAGGTGCTCCTCGCGGGGGTGCGCCCGGCGGGCCATGGGCGCCTCCTCCCAGCGCTCGAGGAGGCGATCCCGCTCGGCGGGAGCGGCCGTCCCGGCCGCCCGCAGCCAGGCGTCGAAGGCCTCGGAGATCGGGAGCGCCCGCGGTCCGAAGTTGCGCAGGTCGTGGTAGGTCATGCCGCTGCCCACGATGAAGACGCCCTCGTCGCGCAGGGGCGCGAGGGCGCGGCCCATCGCCAGGTGCGTGGCCGGATCGAGACCCCGCTGCAGCGAGAGCTGCACCGTGGGGATCTCGGCGCCGGGATAGGCGAGCTTCAGCGGGACGAAGGTGCCGTGATCGAAGCCGCGGCCGGGATCCTCGGCGGTGGCGAAACCGGCGGCGCCGAGGAGGTCGCGGACGCGGGCGGCCAGCTTCGGATCCCCGGGGGCCGGCCATTGGATCTCGTACGAGGCGGGAGGGAAGCCGTAGTAGTCGTAGAGCATCGGCGGCCGGGGGGACGACGACACCGTCGGCACCCGCTCCTCCCAGTGGGCGGAGATCACGAGGAGCGCCGCGGGCTTCTCGGGAGGCAGGGACGCCACCGAGCGCAGGTAGGCCGCGAGCTGGTCGTCCTCCTCCCGGGTGCTGAAGTTCAGCTTCACGAAGGGCCACGGACCGCCGCCGTGGGGGAGGAAGACGACGGGCATCCGGCGCCGCCCGGCCCGCGCCTCCTTCCCGCCGCTGGCCAGCGGGATCCCCGCCAGGCCGGCGGCGCCCACGGCGAGCCCCGCCGCCACCACCTCGCGCCTGCTGATTCCACCTTCGCCCATGCCGTGCTCCTTCGAATCTCCGGGGTGATGATGTCGCGCCGGCTTGGATGCAGGCAAGCCGATCTCGGCTCGCACCTGGGGCCGGGATGAAGCTGCCATCCTGCGCGCCCGTCCTCCTCGCCGACGATCTCGAAGCCTTCCGCGCGTCCGAGGCGCCGAAGAAGGCGAAGGCGGCGCCGGTGCTGGTGGGGAGCATCGACTCCATCTCCACCGCCAGGCGGGACGTCGCCACGCTGCTCGACGACGCCGGCGCCGCCCGGGAGGACGCGATCGCCCGCGCGATCGGCGTGCTGGGCGGCCTCGCGAACCTCTCGAGCCACGCGATCCTCGACGGCGGCCGCATCGTCGGGCTCTGGGAGTACGACGTCGACGCCGGGGCGATCGTGTGGGCCTCGTTCGTGGGACGCACCAAGGCGATCGCGGCGGCGGTGGAGCGGACCGAGCGCTACGTGCGGGACGAGCTCGGCGACGCGCGCTCCTATGGCCTCGACAGCCCCAAGAGCCGCGCCCACAAGCTCGCCTACCTGCGGTCGCTCTGAGGAGCCCCGCCGCGGCCCGCGCGCTTTCGTGGTCACTCTGCGCAGGCTCGCGTTCTGCCGCGGGCGCTCGGAGGACCGCCCGGTGGACGCGTCGAGTCCGGCGCGCGCCGCTTCCCGAATGACGCAGGTCAGCCGCCCGAGGCGGCGCGGTTCAGCTCGTCGAAGCCGGGGAGGCTGGTGAGGTCCGGCAGGACGACGATCTCGATGCGGCGGTTGGCGTCGCGCCCCTCGGGCAGCTCGTTCGACGCCACCGGCGCATACTCGCCGAAGCTTGCGGCGCTGATCCGCTGCGGCGGCATCCCCGCGTCGATCATGGTGCGCACCACCCGCAGCGCCCGGGCGGCGGCGAGCTCCCAGTTCGAGGGGTACTGCGCGGTGGCGATGGGCACGTCGTCGGTGTGCCCCTCTACCTGGAAGCGGCGGCCGGGCACCTCGGCGAGCAGCTCGGTCACCTCCACGAGCGCCTCCTGGCCCTCCTTCGACAGGCTCGCCTGCCCGGAGCGGAAGAGCACGTCGGTGGGGAGCTCCACCACCATGCGGCCCTCCACGATCTTCACCCGCAGCTTGCCGGCGTCGATCAGCCGCTGGAAGCGCGCGAGCAGGGCGCGGTACTCGGCGATGCGCTCGTCGGCCTCGAGCTTGCGCCGGTTCAGCTCCTGGAGCGCCTTCTCCATCTCCTCGACCGAGGCGCGCAGCGCGTCCTGATCGGCGAGGAGGTTCGCCTTCTCGCTGGCCTCCTCCGCGAGCCGCTTCTCCAGCCGCGCGTTCCGCTCCGCCAGCGCCTTCCCCAGCTTGCGCTGCCCGTTGAGGTCGGCCTCGAGCCGGCTGGCGTGGTGGCGGCTCTCGTCGAGCTGCTTGAGGACGGCCTCGTGGGTCCCCTTGCCGACGCAACCTGCGGCCAAGAGGAGCGGGAGTACGATCCAGATGCGCTTCATCGTCTGGCTCTCCTTGCGCCCGAGCGGGCGCTCGCCTGTGGGGAGGCCAGTCTACCGACTCTTGGAGTTTTTTCACCTTTGCGGGGCGCCCCCGCCGCAGGCGATCAGCGCCCGCCCGACAGTGGGCCGAAGAGCACCTTCTTCTCCTCGTCGGCCAAGGGCCCCTTCCGCTCCCAGGGCGCGCCCTTCGCGTAGGCGCGGGCCACCGCGGGGCGGGCGCCCACGGCCTCGAACCAGCGCTTCACGTGGGGAAAGTCGTCGAGGTTCTGCCCCTGCGCCTCGTGCGAGGCGATCCAGGGGTGGATGGCGCAGTCGGCGATCGAGAGGTCACCTGCCACGAACTCGCGGCCCTCGAGGCGCCGATCGAGGACGCCGTACAGCCGCGCCGTCTCCCGCACGTAGCGATCGATCGCGTAGGGGATCTTCTCGGGAGCGTAGCGGGCGAAGTGGTGGTTCTGACCGGCCAGCGGCCCGAGGCCGCCGACCTGCCAGGCGAGCCACTCCAGCACCTCCACCCGCCCGCGCAGGTCGGCGGGGAGCAGCTTTCCGGTCTTCTCCGCGAGGTAGAGCAGGATCGCCCCCGACTCGAAGACGGAGATCGCCTCGCCGCCGCCCGGCGGATCGCGATCGACAATCGCCGGGATCTTGTTGTTCGGCGAGATGCGCAGGAAGTCGGGCCGGAACTGGTCGCCCTTGCCGATGTCCACCGGCACGATCCGGTAGGGGAGGCCGGCCTCCTCGAGGAAGAGCGTGATCTTGTGCCCGTTGGGGGTGGGCCAGTAGTGCAGGTCGATCATCGCGGTCCTTTCGCAGGTGGGTCGTCTCGCTGCTGGGGAGATGCCCGCGTCGCCCTTCCGTTGCGAGATGGCCCCGACGGCGACGAGAAAGGAGCCGGCGCGGAGACGATTCGCGATGCGAGCGCCCGCTCGGGCCGCGCCGCCTCGATGGACCGCCCGACCGGGCGCGCCAGGGCGCCGGATGGGGCTGGCGCTACCCCCCCGCGAGGCGGCGGGAATCCTCCAGCGATCCGAGGCCCGCGATCCGGTCGACGCCGTGGCGCGCGAAGCGCCTGGCCGCCGCGGCGGCGTTGCCGTCCTTTCCGGCGGAGCGCTCCCAGGCGGCGTGGTCCACCAGCACGGCCAGCTCCATCGTCCGCGCCAGGGTGAGGGCCAGGCGCCTGGCGCCGGCCTCCGTCTCGTCGCGGTCGGCGGCGGCCGCGTCCTCCAGCCACCGGCGGGCGCGATCGATCGCGGCGCGCACCGCCCGGGCCTCCGCGCCGAGGCCGGCGTCCTCCGCGCGGCCGAGGCGGCGCTCCGCCTCGGCCTCGTATGCCTGCATCACCTCCGGCTTCGCCAGCGCCCGCAGCACGTCCAACGAGAGCACGTTGGTGGTGCCCTCCCAGATCGAGAGGACCTGTGCGTCGCGCAGCAGCCGAGGCAAGCCCGTGTCCTCGATGTAGCCGGCGCCGCCGAAGGCCTCGATCGCCTCGCTGGCGATCTCCACCACCTGCCTGCCGATGCAGAGCTTGGCGAGGGGCGTCAGCAATCGAAGGAGCGCGGCGTCGCCCTCGCGCTGCGCGCCCGCCTCCTCCCTGCCCATGAGCTCGACGACGGCGAACGCGAGGAGGAACGCCCCCTCGAACTCCGCCTCGAGGCCCGCCAGGGTGTCTACGTGGAGCGCCTTCTCGGAGAGCGGCGCGCCGAAGGCGATCCGCCTCGTCGCGTAGTCCCGGGCCAGGGCGATGGCGCGGCGCATGGCGGCCACCGAGCACACGGCGTTCCAGGTCCGGGTCACGTTCAGCATGGGGCCGATCGCGCGGATGCCGTCCCGCGTCCCGCACACCGGCACGGCGAGCGCGCCGTCCAGCTCGAGCTCCGCGGTGGGGAGCTTGCGGGTGCCCAGCTTCTCCTTGAGCCGGTTGATGCGGATGCCGTTGAGGCGCCCGTCGGCACCGCGGGTCTCGAGGTAGTAGAGCGCCAGCCCCGCACCGCCCGGCGGGTTGCCCTCGGGGCGCGCCAGGGTGAGCGCCATCTCGGAGGTGGCGGCGGAGGTGAACCACTTGGTGCCGTAGAGGCGGTGCCCCTCCGGCGCCCGCCGCGCCACGGTCTCCGAGATCGCCACGTCCGAGCCGCCGGTGCGCTCGGTCATCCACTGGCCGGAGGTCCACATCCGCGCCGGATCCCGGCTGGTGAGCCGCGGCAGCGCCCGATCGACGAGGTCGCGGTTGCCGTGGACCAGGAGGGTCTTCGCCGCGCCGTCGGTCATGGCCAGCGGGCAGGTGTAGACGTCGGAGGACGGATCGAAGAGGTAGACCAGCGCGTGCTGGACCACGCGGGACCACGCCCCGTGGCGGCGCTCGTAGGCCGCGGCGACGAGCCCCTCCTCGGCCGCGACGACCGCCGCCCGCCGCCACAGCGGCGTCTGCTCGATCCGATCGACGCGGTGGCCCCAGGGATCCCACTGCACGAGCCGCGGCTCGTTCAGCCGGTCCTCGAGCTGGAGGCGGTAGAGCTCGCCGCCGGCCAGGTCACCCATCCGCTCGAGATCCCCGCGCACCTCGGCGAGGACCTCGGGAGGAAGGGTCCGCTCCAGCCAGCCGCGGAGCATCCGATCGTCGAGGTACTGGTTGCCGAGGGAGGGCGGGGACTGGAAGAAGGCCATGCCCCGACGCTACCAGACGCGCCGCGCCGGCGAGAATCCACCCCTCCTTGCGGCGCGCCCGCAAAACGATCGCGCCCCGAATCGTCAGAGGATCTCGAGCACCTTCTCGACGGGCCGGCACAGGCGCACGCCCTTGCTGGTCTCCACGATGGGCCGCTCGATGAGGATCGGGTTCTCGACCATGGCGTCCACGATCGCATCGTCGGAGATCGAGGGATCGTCGAGACCGAGCTCCGCGTAGCGCGCCTCCTTCTTGCGCAGGAGCACCCGCGGCGGGATCCCCATCTCGCGCAGGAGCCGCTGGAGCTCGTTGCGGCTGGGCGGGTTCGCCAGGTACTCGATCACCTCCGGCTCTTCGCCGCGCTCGCGGAGCAGCTCGAGGGTCCGGCGCGACGTGCTGCATCGGGGGTTGTGGTAGATGGTCGTCATGCGCCGATTGTGGCAGGCGGCTCCCGATCGCGCCACCAGGAGCGCAGCAGCCAGCGGGTGAGGGGATCGAAGGCGGCCGCGGGAGGCAGGTTGCTCCCCGGCGCCCACGACACCAGCAGGTGGAGGTCGCCCCGGGGCAGGGGGAGCCGGCGGAGGACGAAGGTGCGCCGGACGGGCTTGTCGCTGAGGTTGCGCGGCCACGCCGCGATGCGCTCGCCGTGGCGCTCGTGATCGATCCGGGTCAGCTCCTCCGCGCCCAACGCCTCCAGGACCGCGTCGACCCAGCCGTGGTTCGCGATGGCCGCCGGTGCCTCCACGTTCTCGGAGAGCCGGAGGCGGAGGCGGGAGCGCTTCGCGGCCTCCCGCGCGGGGAGGAAGACCCACCTGCGCAAGAACTCGCAACCGCGCCGGTCCGGGCGAAACGGGGCCCGCAGCTCCGAGTGCCACGGCAAGAGATCGATCCCGAGGATGGGGAAGGCCCGGCGCACAGGCGGGACCCCCAGGAGCCGCGCCGCCCAGCCCGCCAGCCGCGACCACCACCGCCGCGTCTCCGGCGCCAGCGCCCACCGCCCGGCGAGCTGCGAGTAGGCCATGCCGCTGCGGATCCGCTCGACCAGGGCGCCGTGCGGGTGCATCTGCGCCGGTAGCGCCGCGCCCGGGTTGTGGCAGACGAAGACGGCCTGCAGGTCCGGCGAGAAGGGATCGCCCACCCACGGCTCCGGCAGGGCCCGCAGCGGCCCGTCGTCCCGGGCGATGGCGCCCGTCGTGCGCCACATGTCCCGGACGACGTCGAAGCCGAGGGCGAGGCGCTCCGGGTTCTCGCCCGCGTCCAGGCGGCGAACCCAGGCCGCGATCCTGCTGTCGTACTGATCGATCCAGTCCCGCAGGAACGGCAAGGTCTCACCCTCGAGGAGACTGCGGGACAACCGGCGCACGGTTGCTGCGCCTCCCCCAAGAGAGAAGTTACGGACGCCCCCGTTTCCTGAGCGCCCATGTTCCCCGCGCAGCAATCCGTGCGCCGGTCGCGGGCCGGACCTAAGCCACGGGAGAGGGGAAACCAAGCAGCCCCCCCAAATGGATAGTGGTGGCGAACGCGCGCGGCGGCGGAGACGGGGATCCCCCGCCGGCGGGCGCCGACGACGCTCGATTCGAAGGATCCAGTCGATCCGTTCGCTCTCGCCCCCCGGAGAGCCCCCAACCTGAGGTCCCGACGGCCGCCTCCCTCGGCGCCGGTCGCGCGCTCCCCGCCTCGCACGCCCCCCGCCCGAAGGCGAAGGCAGCGCATCGGTTCACGCGAGGCGCCGGGAGGACGCGACGCCCGCGCGCGAAGGGTCGGGCGGGAGCGAGCCCGCCCTCCCCCGGGAGCCCGAGCGGCTACTCGTTCTTCTTCCCTTCCTCGATCAGCTCGCGGACCCGCTGCCCGCCCTTGTGGCCGATCTCCTCGTAGAACTCGTGGCCCCGCTCCCTGGCCACGGTCTCGCCGCCCTTCTTCCCGATCTCCTCGTAGAACTCGTGACCCCTCTCGCGGGCCACGGTCTCGCCTCCCTTGCGGCCGGCCTCCTGCACCGTCATCCCTGGTTTCTTCTGCTCGGCCATGGTGCCCTCCTCTCGGTGGTTCCATCGAGGCTCCGTCTCTCGCCTCGAATAGAGACTGGTGGCGCGGGGGGTGGTGAACAAGGCGTCTCGGGCTCCCGGTCGTGGGCCCGCCCGCTCTCCCGCGATGCCGTGCGCGCGCCCCTTGGCCCTCGGCGCTCCTCGCGCGATCGGGTTCCCCCAAAGAAAAGAAGCGGCGCCCCTCGGGCCGCCGCCGCGTTCGCGCGGGCTACTTCTCGCTCTGCTTGCCCTCTTCGATCAGCTCCTTGACGCGCTGGCCGCCCTTGTGGCCGATCTCCTCGTAGAACTCGTGCCCCCTCTCGCGGGCCACGGTCTCGCCACCTTTCTTGCCGCCCATCTTGCCGATCTCGCTGTAGAACTCGGGCCCCCTCTCGGCCGCGACCTTCTCGCCGCCCAGCCGGCCCGCCTCCTGCACCGTCATCGGTTTCTTCTGCTCGGCCATCTTTTCCAGCTCCCTTCCAAGCTACTCGCTCTGCTTGCCTTCCTCGACGAGCTCACGGACGCGCTGGCCACCCTTGTGGCCGATCTCCTCGTAGAACTCGTGCCCCCTCTCGCGGGCCACGGTCTCGCCGCCCTTCTTCCCGATCTCCTCGTAGAACTCGTGTCCCCTCTCGCGGGCCACGGTCTCGCCGCCCTTCTTCCCGATCTCCTGATAGAACTCGGGACCGCGCTCCTTGGAGACGGTCTCGCCGCCCTTCCTTCCGATCTCCTGATAGAACTCGGGGCCCCTCTCGGCGGCGACCTTCTCGCCACCTTTTCGCCCCGCCTCCTGCACCGTCATCCCGCCCGGTGGGTTCTTCTCTGCCATGTCGATCCCTCCCGTTTTCGGAGGACGCGCATCTCCTGGACGAGCCTCGCGCGCCTCCACCCAGACGTTGTGGACACGTGGGCCCATGCGCAATCGACGCCTGCACACCGAGCGGAAGGTGCCTCCACGAGCACCGGCGGCGAGGGCGAAGGAACCGCCGACCACGCGTCGGTCGGGCGCTTCTCGTCATGCTCGACGTGAGCCGACCCCGCGAGCAGTTGCGGATCGCCTGGCGCCGACGCGAGCGTTCGACCCCACGATATTCACGCATGGCGCGCGACCAGCTGCGTAGGCGGGGTGGAAGGACGTGAACTCCCAGAGCCTTCACGCATGATCGCAGAGCCGCCCGGCATAGCCGAACCGGGGGGCATCGGCGGCATCCCCTCGTGGAACCAGACGCGCGGTTCTGCCGGTGGGCGGCCCGCCGGCCGCTTGAGGAACGGCGATCGAGGCGACGACGCCTTCTGGCGCCTGGCCGCTAGGAGGAGCAACGCATCGCGCAGCACGAGGAGGTTCTCGGGGCGCGCGAGCACGCCGTAGAGGCGCGAGAGCGTCGGTTGCGAGGCCAGCCCATCGGGCACCGCAGGGTTCTTGTTCTTCCGCTCCTCGGCCGCCCGCGACGGGAGTGGAGAGATCCCCCTCCGCTCGGACACTGCGAGGCGGAAAGCGGGATCGTCACGCAGGGCATCGGCGTCGCCCTGATCCCGCCACCCTTGGGCGACGAGCAGCACGGCGGTCCTGAGCAGCTCGGCGAGCGGGTGGGTGATGAGGGCAGGGTCACGCGGTTCGGGAACCCGATCGGCGACCCAGTCGACGATGCCGACCCGCTCGAGCACCTCCCGAAGGACGATCGCGCCGGCTTCGGAGGTCAAGCGCTCGGGTCGGGGCTCGATGCGAAGAGAGCCGTTGAAGTCTGCCACGAGGCGTGCGAAAGTCACCCATGACGCGCCTTTCTCCGTGTACAGGTTGCATTGACACCACCCTCTTGACGCGTTGAAATCTGACGCGTCATCTACGTCAAGACCTCGCTACGCGGCTCCCTTCGGTGAATACGATGGGTTGACTGTGGATCGTCCGGTCGCTAGCATGCCGATCGCTTTCTCCTCAAATCGAAGGTGAGTTGATGAGAGTCGTCGTCGCTTCGCTGTTGTCGCTGCTCGCTCTTTCGTTTGCCGCGTGCTCCTCCTCCGACGACCCTCCCGGCGATCCGACGTGCCCGGCGGGCCTGACGCTCTGCGATGGCGCCTGCGTCGACCTCACCTCGGACAAGAACTGCGGCGCCTGCGGCGTCGAGTGCACCGGCGAGACCACCTGCCGCTCCGGCTCGTGCGTGCTCCTCTGCGAGGACGGCGAGACGGACTGCGGGACCTTCTGCGCCCGCACCGACGACGATCCCAAGAACTGCGGCGCCTGCGGCAACGCCTGCGACGAAGGCGAGGAGTGCGCCGCCGGGAGGTGCGCCGTCTCCTGCGGCGACGGGATGCTGCGCTGCGACGGGCAGTGCGTGGACGGGAACCACCCCGACCACTGCGGCTCCTGCGAGAACCAGTGCGACGAGGGCCAGGTCTGCAACCAGGGCGAGTGCCAGGCGGGTTGCGACGACGGGCTCGAGGAATGCTCGGGGGCCTGCGTCGACCTGGGCAGCGACGCCGCGCACTGCGGCGCGTGCGGCAACGCCTGCGACGCCGGCATGGTCTGCGCGGACAGCGATTGCGCCTGCCCGGCGGGTACCGAGCTCTGCGACGGCGCCTGCGTGGACACGTCCACCGACGCCGCGCACTGCGGCGGCTGCGGCATCGCCTGCGAGGACGGCGTCTCCTGCGAGGACGGCGCGTGCGGCTGCCCCCCGGGCCAGGAGCGCTGCGACGGTGTCTGCGTGGACACGTCGACCGACGCCGCGCACTGCGGCGGTTGCGGCAACGCCTGCTCCGGGGGCGACCACGCCGAGCCGGCCTGCGAGGCGGGCGAATGCGTGCTGGCCTGCCTCGACGATCGCGCCGACTGCGACGAGGATTCGAGCAACGGGTGCGAGACCGATGCGGCGACCGACCCGGCGAACTGCGGGACGTGCGGCATCACCTGCGGCCCCGACGAGTCCTGCACCGACGGGGTCTGCTGCGGCCCCGAGGGCGGGGTCTGCGGTGGCGTCTGCGTGGACCTGCAGGGCGACGCCCAGAACTGCGGCGCCTGCGGCGTGTCCTGCGTGGGTCAGCCCGGATCCACCGGCGGCGTCTGCACCGGGGGCGCGTGCGAGCTCGCCTGCGAGGCGCTCTGGGGCGACTGCAACGCCGACCCGACCGACGGCTGCGAGCTGAACCTCACCTCCGACCCCGGCAACTGCGGGGCGTGTGGCAACACCTGCGGGGCCGTCTGCGGCGGCGGCGACTGCCTGGCCATGACCTTCCCCGCGAAGATGTTCCACACGAGCTGCGTGCTCTCCGACGACGGCAGGGTCCTCTGCTGGGGCCAGAATGGCTGCGGCCAGGTCGGCAACGGGCAGCCCCCCGCGGCGAACTGCCACGTGGGAGCCGGCTCGACCGGCGTGGCCAGGCCGACCGAGGTGGCGGGGATCGGCGGCGCCGTCCACCTCGCCGTCGGCGAGCACCACAACTGCGCCATCCTCTCGGACGGCGGCGTGCGGTGCTGGGGCCTGAACCACAAGGGACAGCTCGGCGGCGGCGACACCAGCGTCTACACGGAGCCGGTCGAGGTGATGGACGGCGACGAGCTCCTCGAGGCCACCGCCCTCGCCCTCACCGATTCTTCGACCTGCGCCCTGGTCGGCGGGAACGTGAAGTGCTGGGGCAGCTTCGCGAACGGCAGGCTCGGCAACGACGCCGACGCCGACCAGCTCGCGCCCGCCTTCGTGATGGACGGCGCCCAGCCCCTCTCCGGCGTGGTCGGCCTCGCCGCCGGCATGAACCACGTGTGCGCGCTCCTCCAGAGCGGCCAGGTCACCTGCTGGGGCGGGAACCTCAACGGCCAGCTCGGCCGCGGCACCTCGGGCAGCTCCACCGACTCGCCCGTGCCCACGGTGATCGCGGGGCTCGCCGGCGTGGACGAGGTCTACGCGGCGGGCTTCCGCACGTGCGTGCGGATCGGCGGCACGGGCAAGTGCTGGGGACAGAACCTCAGCGGGCAGAACGGCACCGGCGACACCACCCAGAACACGGAGCCCCTGGACATCGTGGGCCTGACCGACGCCCGGTCGCTCACCGTCGCCGCGAACCACACCTGCGCCGTGCGCACCAACGGGCAGGCCCAGTGCTGGGGCCTGAACTCCTTCGGTCAGCTCGGCAACGGGGCCACCTCCACGAGCCCCCAGCCCACGGCGGTCCCGGTGGTGGATCCCGCGAGCGGCCAGCCGATGACGGGCATCCGCTCGATGACCGCCGGCG
Organism: Vulgatibacter sp.; assembly: GCA_035565615.1. Lineage (GTDB taxonomy): Bacteria > Myxococcota > Myxococcia > Myxococcales > Vulgatibacteraceae > Vulgatibacter. The sequence continues at coordinate 31,767 of DATMSB010000027.1, forward strand.
GCGCGCACTCGTGCCTGGTGATGGACGACGACTCGGTCTTCTGCCTGGGCTACGACGCCGTCGGACAGCTCGGCACCGGCGCGATCCCCTCCAATCCGAACCAGCCGAACACGGTGCCGGTCCCGGTGGCCTGGTGACGGATGGAGGCAGCCCAGCGCGGGTAATTTGACCAGCGACTGTTCGGTTGCTTTGCTGTGGGATCCTGACCGCGGCGACGCGTCGTCGCCGTATAGGAGTACCCAGCGATGCATTCGAGAAGAATCCTGGCGCTCGCCTTCCTGCCGGCGCTGCTGCTGGCGGCGGGCTGCGCCTCCGACGACGAAGAGAAGCGGTCCGACGGCGGCGACACCGCTCGCATCGTCGAGTTCGAGGCGACCCCTGCCACCGTCCAGGCCGGCGAGGCCACGACGCTCTCGTGGATCACCACCGACGTCTCCTCCGTCCGGGTGACGGACGGCGACGGCGAGGCCCTGGACCTCGAGGGCGCGTCCGCCGCCGCGGGCAGCGTCGAGGTGGTCCCGGTCGAGGGACCCGGCGCGAGCTTCACCCTCGTCGCCACCAGCGCGATCACCGGTGCGGAGCTGCGCCGCACCATCGACGTCGAGATCATCCCGCCCGGGGCGGCGCGGATCGACGAGTTCAAGGCCACCCCCTCCAAGATCGCGCCGGGGGAGAAGGCCACGATCTCGTGGTCGACCACCGACGCGATCCGCGTGGTACTCGAGGAGGCCGGCGAGGTGATCCTCGACACCACCGAGCTCCTCGACGGCGAGCGGGAGGTCGAGCCGACCGAGACCACCCGTTACGTCCTCACGGCCCTCGGCGAGGTGGGCGATCCCCGCACCGCCGAGCTCTGGATCGAGGTGGAGGGCGCCCCGGAGAAGCCCGTGATCGCGGAGTTCACCGCGACGCCCGCGCGCTTCGACGCCCGCGAGGAGGATCCCGTGCAGATCTCCCTCAACTGGACGGTCACGGGCGCCACCTCCCTGCGCATCGAGCCCACCCCTGGCGAGGCGATCGACCTGGATCCGGAGGACGACCACGTCGCGGTCCCCGTCACGGAGTCCACCAGCTTCCGGCTCATCGCCACCAACGAGGCCGGCAGCACGGAGGCGACGACGACGGTGATCCGAGTGGAGGCGCCGACGGTGGAGTTCTCCGCCTCGCTCGCCCAGGTGAACGCCGGAGACGAGATCACCCTGACGTGGACCACCTCCGGCGCCGAGGAGATCGAGCTCCTCCGGGAGGGCGTTCCCCTCCCCGGCCTCCCCGATCCCCTCGATCCGTCCGGCGAGGTGGACGTGGTGGTGGACGAGACCTCCGTCTTCGAGCTCCGGGCGTTCAACGAGTTCGGCGCCGATACCCGCGTGGAGATCCTCGTCGAGGTCGGCGAGGTCGGGATCCAGGAGGTGATCGCGACTCCGGCGCGGGTGGCGGTCGGCGCGGAGGCGGAGATCGCCTGGAAGACCTTCGGCGGCTCGAGGATTCTCGTGCGCGACTCCGACGGCGCCGTCGTGGAGGGCTGCGACTTCACCGATCGCGCGGACGTCGCGGACGGGAGCTGCACCATCCAGGCGGAAGAGGAGGGAATCCTCGAGTATTCGGTCGAGCTCTCGCTGGGTGCGGTCGTCCTGGACACGAAGGAGGTCGAGGTAAAGGTCGGCGACGGCGCCCGGATCCTGGAGTTCAGGGCCGGCCCCGTGGTGACCGCCGGCGCGATCTCGACGGTGTCCTGGAGGACCGAGGGCGACCTGGACGGGAACCCGCCCACCCTCGCGCTCGAGATCGACGGGACGAATGTCGACCTCACCAGCGAGGATCCGCTCGAGGGCTCCGTGGGGGTCGTGTTCCCCGCGGTAGGCACCTACACCCTGACGCTCACCGCCACCGCCCCCAACGGCCCGCCGGTCGACGAGTCCGTGACGGTCGAGGCGGTGGAGGCGGCCACGGTGACGCTCACGGCCACCCCCTCGGCGTGGGATCCCCTCTCCGGCGACCCCATCCTGGTGGAGTGGACCAGCACCAACGCGGTAAGCCTGGAGCTCTTCGCCGTGGACGACAACGGCACCACGTCGGTGTTCACCACCACGGACGCCAGCGGAAGCTGGCTGCTCTCCCCCTCCTCCGTCCCCGTGACCTACCGGATGGTCGCGACCAACCTCGCCGGCGATCCCGCCGTCGCCGAGGCCACCGTGACCACGGCGGTCCCCGAGATCGTCTCCTTCGAGGCGAGCGCCACCACCGTGAACGGACGGCAGGAGATCACCCTCGACTGGGAGACCTCCGCCGCCGAGACCGTCACCCTCGAGCCGACCTACGGTGGCACCCTGGCGCCGTTCATCGACGTGAGCAGCGGCACCAACATCGCCACCTTCGGGAACGATCAGTGCGGCGGCGGCGACCTCAGCACCTTCTACGGCCGTGGCTGCTACTCCCACACCTTCCAGAACGGCTTCAACTTCCCCTTCGGCGGAGCCGACCAGACGGAGATGTGGATCTACAACAGCGGCGTGATCGGCTTCGGCGCCAAGGGCTCCGGCTCGGGCATCAACGCCCACATGAGCGCGACCCCGGGGGCCAACTCCTGGGTGAGCCTGGCGCCCTTCTGGAACTCGATGGAGCTCAACAACGAGTTCGACTCCAGGAACCCCTCGGGGAAGATCTACGTCGACTACGGGAACGATCCCGCCCGCGGCGACTACGTCGTGGTGCAGTGGAAGAACTTCTGGTTCCCCACCAACAACGACAACGACAACCCCACGAACCTCAACTTCGAGGTGGTCCTCTTCGAGGACGGCTCCTTCGACTACCGGTACGGGACGATGAGCTCGGTGAACCGGAACAGCGACGCCCAGGGCGCCCAGGCCGTCATCGGCTTCCAGACGGGCGGGGACGAGCACGTCGAGATCTCCTACAGGCAGGAGATCCCCGGTGGCCTCTCGAACTACGGCTTCACCTTCCGGCCCGCCGAGGTCTCGGGCACCGGATCGTGGACGGTGGTCCCCCTCGGCGACACCACCTTCGTCCTCGCCGTGGAGAACGACGTCGGCTCCGCCGACGACTCCATCTCCGTCACCGTGACCCCCTGATCCGCCGCGAGGAGCGGCCCCCGGTCCCGCAGGCGCCCTCGCCCGATCCGCTCGGGCGGGGGCGCTTTCTATTCGGGCTTTGGGCCGCCGCGGCCCGCGGCCCGCCCGGCGTTCAGGAGCTCTGCGGCGAGGGGCGGGCGCCGGCGACCGCCGACACGAGCGACCACTCGGCCGCGATCTCGCGGCGGGTGATCTCGGCGCGGCGGATGATGCCCACCACCCGATCCGCCACCTCCTCGAGGTGGGTGATCGCGTCCAGGAACGAGAGCTCCTGCTGCACGTCGCCAGTGGTCTCCTTCATCCGCTCCAGGTGGTTGGCCCGGAGCTGGCGCCGCATGAGATCCACCCGCCGCTCGATCTCCTCCGACGCGGCCGCGCAGGACTCGTCGCCGGCCAGGTAACGCCCCAGGTTCTCGAGGGATTCGTCCACCAGGTCGCCCAGCCCCCGCAGCTCCTCGATGTACTGCGGGGGGAAGACGATCCCCGCCTCGTAGTTGCGCCGGGCGATCCGCACCAGCACGGAGCAGTGATCGCCGATGCGCTCCAGGCGGTGGGTGTTCTGCGCCATGTCCGCGATCTTGCGGGCGGTGGCCTGGGGCGTCGCCGACGTGGTGGAGCGGGTGAGGATCTCGGAGATCTCCCGCTCCAGCTCGTCGACCTCGTCCTCCTTCTCCACCGTCGCCTCCACCAGCGCGCCCAGCTTCTTGTCGGGCCGGATGAGGATGTGCATGGCGTCGGCGAACATGCTGCGCACGACCTCGGTCATGTGCTGCATCTCCTTGCCGGCCTGGATCATGAGGAGCTCGGGGGCCTCCACGGCGGTGGGGGTGAGGAAGTGCAGGCGGCTGCGGCCCTTCTCCTTGCCGGGGACCAGCCACTTGACCGCGCGCTCGAGGTGCCGCACCAGGGGCAGCATCAGCAGGGTGTTGGTGACGTTGAAGACGGTGTGCACCGCGGCGAGGTGGAGCGTGATCACGCTCGAGGCGGCCACGTGCTCCTTCGAGCCCGGGGCGAGCCCGCCCATGTCCACGTAGGGATCGCCGGGCACCATCCAGTCCACCAGCGGCAGCAGGTACACGTGCATCAGCGCGAGGGACCAGAGCACGCCGAAGACGTTGAAGAGAAAGTGCACCCGCGCCGCCCGCTTCGCCTCGGTGGAGGCGCCGATGGCGGCGAGGTTCGCGGTCACGGTGGTGCCGATGTTCTCGCCCAGGATCATCGCGACCGAGAGCTCGAACGAGATCCAGCCCATCGCCGCCATGGTCAGCGTGAGCGCCATGGTCGCGGAGCTGGAGTGGAAGAGCACCGTGAGCAGGCTGCCGATGCCCACGAAGAGCAGCACCGAGAGGAAACCGTACCGGGTCAGGCCGTCGACGAAGGCGATCTGCTCGCTGTCGAGCGGCGGGACCGTGTCCTTGAGCAGCCCCAGGCCCAGAAAGAGCAGGCCGAAGCCCAGCAGCGCCCCGCCCCACTCCTTGAGCTTCTGGGAGCGCATGTAGCCCAGGCAGAGCCCCACGCCGGCGACGGGGAGCGCGACCGCGTTCACGTCCAGCTTGAATCCGACGATCGACACCATCCAGCCGGTGGCCGTGGTGCCCATGTTGGCGCCCATGATGACGCCGATCGCCTGGGTGAGCGTCATCAGCTCGGCGGCGACGAAGCTCACCACCATCACGGTGGTGGCCGTGCTCGACTGGATGATCGAGGTCACCGCCAGGCCGGTGAGCACGCCCTTGACGCGGTTGGAGGTGAGGCGCCCGAGCAGCTCGCGCAGGCGGTTTCCCGCCACCCGCTGCAGCCCCTCGGACATCATCTTCATGCCGAGGAGCAGGACGCCCAGGGCCCCGAACAGAGCCACGATGATCATGAGAGCGGCGATGACGGCCTCCCGTGCGGGAACTGTTCGGCACCCGTTACCACGAAGTCCGCCTCCCGATCATCACCAACGGCTCGCCCGGCGGCCCAACCGGCGCGCGGGAGGGCGAGGAGGCGGGCCCTCGGCTCGACGCGGGTGGGTTGTGGCGACGCCGCCAGGTCAGCACCTTCTCGCGAAAGGGGGGTACGAGATGAAGGCCGTCGTTTTCCACGGGGTCGGGGACATCCGGCTCGAGGACGTTCCGGAGCCGAAGATCGAGGCGCCCACCGACGCCATCGTGCGGATCACCGCCAGCGCCATCTGCGGCACGGATCTGCACATGGTCCGGGGCACCCTGCCGGGGATGGCCCCGGGGACCATCCTGGGCCACGAGGGCGTGGGCGTGGTCGAGGAGCTGGGTCCGGACGTGCGCAACCTCTCGGTGGGGGATCGGGTGATCATCCCATCCACGATCTCCTGCGGGAACTGCTCCTACTGCCGGGCCGGCTACACCTCCCAATGCGACGTCGTGAACCCGAACGGGCCGCAGGCGGGCACCGCCTATTACGGGGGCCCGCAGAAGTCGGGGCCTTTTCACGGCCTGCAGGCCGAGAAGGCCCGCGTCCCCTTCGCCAACGTGAACCTGGTGCGGATCCCGGACGGGATGGACGACGACGAGGCCCTGCTCCTCTCCGACATCTTCCCCACCTCGTGGATGGCGGCCGAGCTGGCGGAGATCGGAGACGGGGACACGGTGGCCGTCTTCGGCTGCGGCCCGGTGGGGCAGCTCGCCATCGCGTCGGCGAAGCTGATGGGCGCGGGGCGGGTCTTCGCGGTGGACTGCCTGCCCGACCGGCTCGACAGGGCGCGGGCCCAGGGCGCCGAGGTCGTCGACTTCTCGAAGGAGGATCCGGTCGAGCAGATCCGGCGCCTCACCGGCGGCATCGGCGTAGATCGCGCCATCGACGCGGTGGGGGTGGACGCAATGCAGGCCCCGGGCGGCCCGGCGGAGCCCGGCGACGAGGAGAAGGCCCAGTTCGAGCAGGAGCTGAAGGAGATCGCCCCGGAGGTGAACCCCTCGGGCGAGAACTGGGTGCCCGGGGACGCGCCCTCGCAGGCGATCGAGTGGGCGGTGCAGGCCCTGGCGAAGGCGGGGACCCTCTCGATCATCGGCGTCTACCCGCCGAGCGATCGCTTCTTCCCCCTGGGCCTCGCCATGGGCAAGAACCTCACGATCAACGCGGGCAACTGCAACCACCGCAAGTACATCCCCCACCTGATCGAGCTGGTGGAGACGGGCGTGATCAGCCCGGCGGAGATCCTGAGCCAGCGCAAGCCCTTCACCGACGTCCTGGACGCGTACCGCGCCTTCGACAAGCGGGAGCCGGCCTGGCTGAAGGTGGGGCTCTATCCCGAGGGCGCCGGGGAAGCGCGGCACTGATCGGCGCCCCCGGCCGTCAGACGGTGCGGGAGAAGACCGGGAGCCGGCCCTTGCGGTCGGTGGGCATGCGGTCGAGCCAGGCGTCGAACGCCATCGCCACGTTGCGCACGAAGGGCTGCCCCGCCGGCGTGACCTCGACCTCGCCCGGCGCGATCCGCACCAGGCCGTCCGCCGCCATCTCCCCGAGCTGGTCGATCGACGCCGCCAGCAGCGCCTCGGCGTCGACGCCGTGCTTCCGGCCCAGGGCCTCCAGATCGAGGTGGAAGTTGCACATGAGGTTGGTGATGGCGTCGCGGCGGAGGAGGTCGTCCTCGGTGAGCCAGGCCCCCCGCTCCGTGGCGAAGCGCCCGGCCCGGATGGCCTCGTAGTACTCGCCCAGCGGGCGCACGTTCTGGGCGTACGCGCCCCGCAGATCCGCGATGGCGGTGGCCCCCACCGCCACGATGTCCGGCGCGGGCCGCACCGTGTAGCCCTGGAACGATCGGGAGAGGCGGCGCTCCTTCTGCGCCAGGGCGAGCTCGTCCTCCTCGAGGGCGAAGTGGTCCATGCCGATGGCGACCCAGCCCTCGGAGAGGAGGCGCTCCCGCGCGTGCTGGAAGAGCTCGTACTTGGCCTGGGCGGCAGGGAGCGTGCGCTCGTCGATCTTCCGCTGGTGGGGCCGCAGGTGCGGCACGTGGGCGTAGGAGAAGATGGCGATCCGGTCGGGGCGGATTCGGATCAGCTCGTCGATGGTCTTCGAGAAGGTCTCGAGGCGCTGGTGGGGCAGGCCGTAGATCAGGTCGAAGTTGATCCCGCGGTACCCGAGCTTGCGGGCGTAGGAGGCGAGGGCCTCCGTCTCCTCCACCGTCTGCAGCCGGTTCACCGCCCGCTGCACCTCGGGCGTGAAGTCCTGCACGCCGAGCGAGAGGCGGTTGAAGCCCATGCCGCGCAGGAGGGCGAGCTGCTCCCGGCTGGTGACCACGGGGTCGACCTCGATGGCCACCTCGGCGTCGCGGCGGATCGAGAAGCGCTCGGTGATCTTGTCCCAGAGGCGGATGAGCAGGGGCTCGTCCAGGCTCGTGGGGGTGCCGCCGCCGTAGTGAAGCTGGAGGATCTGGTTCCGCCTCCCCAGCCGGTCCGCCACCATGTCGATCTCGGCGCGGACGGCCTCCACGTACTCGGCATGCTTCTCGCGGTTCGTGGAGATCACCACGTTGCAGCCGCAGTACGTGCACATCTCCTTGCAGAAGGGCAGGTGCGCGTAGAGGGAGAGGGGGAGGTCGTCGCCCGCCGCGCCCGCCTCGTCGAGCTTGCGGCCCAGGTCGTCGGCGGTGAAGGCGTCGGTCCAGGCGGGCACCGTGGGGTAGCTCGTGTAGCGGGGCCCCGGCCGGTCGTACTTGGCGATGAGGGCGGCGGCGTCGTGGCGGTCGGTCATGCGCGCACCTTTGGGTTGGCGAGAGGGCAGCTCCGTTCTAACCGCGTTCACTCTCCCGCGCCTGCCCTTTCGCGTGGTGGCTGCCCACGGGCCCGAGGAAGCGCGCCTCGACCTCGCGCTTGCGGCCCGTGGCCGGGTCGACGATCTCCACCTCGACCTCGAAGGGCGCCATGAAGGAGCCCCGGGGGATGGAGATGAAGATGGGCAGGCGGTAGCTCTGCAAGGAGTCGAGGGGGATCCGGGTGCGAGGGATGGTCACCGTGGCCTCGTCCGGTCCCTTCACCTCCACGGCGAGCTCGGTGCGCTCGGGCTTCTTGTTCACGAGGTGGAGCTCGAACTGGTTGCGCACGTCCTCCCCCGCGAGGACGAAGGGCGCGCCCCGGACCCGCAGGAGGTTGGCCTCGAAGGGCGTGCGGCCCAGCAGCCCGACGACGAGGCCGGCGCAGGCGACGGAGAGCATGGCGCCGTAGAGGGCGAGGCGGGGGCGCACGGTGCGCTTCGGCGCGCCGGCGAGCCCGGCCTGCGAGTCGTAGCGGATGAGGCCGGTGGGCCTCCCCACCTTGATCATCACCTCGTCGCAGGCGTCGATGCACTGGGCGCAGCCGATGCACTCGAGCTGGAGGCCGTTGCGGATGTCGATGCCCGTGGGGCAGACCGCCACGCAGCGCTCGCACTCGATGCAGTCGCCCTTGGGCTCCTCGGACGCCGGGGCGGCCAGCGGCTCGCCGCTCACCACGGGGAGCGACACGCGCATGCCGGCCTGCGGCGCCCGCTCCTTCGCGCGATCCCCCCGCCGGATCCTCGCGCGGGGCTCACCGCGCCGGAAGTCGTAACCGATTACCAGGCTGTGGTCGTCCTGCATGGCCGACTGCAGGCGGCCGTAGGGGCAGACGACGATGCAGAGCTGCTCGCGAAACCACGCGAAGTCGAAGTAGAGGGCGCCCGCCACCGCCATCGTCCAGGCGAAGGCCACCCAGTTCTCGCGGGGATCGCGGCGGACGATCTCCACGACCGATCCGATGGAGACGAAGAAGCTGAGGAAGACGTGGGCGAGGAAGAGGGAGACCAGGGAGAAGGCCGCGTGCTTGGCCACCTTTCGCCAGGCCTTGCTCCAGGTCCACTCGGCGGCGGCGAGGCGGATGCGGTCCTGGCGGGGCCCCTCGATCCAGCGCTCGATCCGGCGGTAGACGCCTTCGAGGAAGACGGTCTGCGGACACGCCCACCCGCACCACACCCGGCCGAGCCACGCGGTGAGGAAGAGCAGCGCGAACCCCAGGGCGGCGAGGACGAAGACCACCAGCCAGAAGTCCTGGGCGTTGAAGGTGGCGCCGAAGAGGAAGAAGCGGCGGCCCGGCACGTCCAGGAAGACGGCGGGCTTCCCGCCCACCTTCACGAAGGGCAGCGCCACGTAGATCACGATGAGGATCGCGTAGACGATCCTCCGCCGGGTGACGAAGCGTCCCTTCACGTCGGCGGGGTGGATCGGGTTGCGGGACCCGTCCGCCTTGATCGACGAGAGCCGCTGCAGGTTCGGCTTTTCCCTGGTCAAATCCGCTACCTCGGAGGGCGCCCCGGAGGGCGCCCTCGTCGAAGTCTCGGGGCGGCGCGCGCCCTCACTGGCCGGCGCGCGGCTCGCCCTCCGGCGCCTTGCCCGGGAGGTTCTTCCCCTCGAGCGAGGCCACGAACGCCGCGAGCTGCTCCACCTTCCGCGTGCCGAGGACGTCCCCCCAGGCCGGCATGCCCTTCGCGGGCACGCCTTCCCCGATCACCTTCAGGATCTCGGTGGGGCGGTGGCCGTGGATCGAGTAGGCGTCGGTGAGGTTCGGTCCGATCGAGCCCTCGCCGTTCGCGGCGTGGCATGCGGCGCAGTACTGTCCGAAGGTCGCCCTGGCCTCGTCCATCGCCGCGGCGTCGGAGATCATGGCGGCGAGGCTCTCGTCGGTGGCGGCGCCGCGCGAGGCCGCGTGGGCCTCGGCGGCTCGGGCGGCCTCCTCCATCTCCGCCAGGTAGGCCTCGTGCTGCAGCGGACCCATCGAGAGCACGTGGTAGTAGGCCCAGTACCCGAAGGCGAAGATGATGGTGAGATAGAGCGTGGCCAGCCACCAGTTGGGCAGGCGGTTGTCGTACTCCCGGATGCCGTCGTAGTTGTGGCCGGTGTCCGGTGCTTCGTGTTCCTGGCGTGCGGCTGCGTGACTCATTCTTTCGTTCCTCGGTTCGAGGCGACGTCGGCGTCGGCGTCGAGCGGGATGCGGGCCAGCCGGGCGAACCTGTCGCTGTGGCGCTGGAAGACGAAGAGCCACAGGAGGGTCCCGACGAAGACCGCGAGGAAGAGGAAGAGGGCGAACATGGGCAGGTGGAGGAGCTCGCTGCCCCGGTAGGCTTCCTGGAACATCAGCGTCCCTCCATCAGCGCGGCGGTGGTGGGCGCGTCGCTCCCGGTCGCCGGCGGCGCCGTCTTGCCGAGGCGCTGCAGGTAGGCGATGAGGGCGACGAGCTCCCGATCCCACTCGAGGGTCACGCCCGATCGCGCGAGGTCGGCGGTGATCTCCTTGGCCTGCCGCTCGAGCTCCTGCGGGGCCGCCTCCACGTCGGCGTCCGTGTAGGGCACGCCGAGCCGCTGCATCACCCGGAGCTTGTCGGAGACGCGGCTCACGTTGATGGGGCGCGCGGCGAGCCACGGGTAGTTGGGCATGTTCGAGCCCGGGCTCGTGGCGCGGGGATCGATCAAGTGGGTGTAGTGCCAGAGGTTCGGGTACTTGCCGCCCATCCGCGCCAGGTCGGGGCCGGTGCGCTTGCTGCCCCACTGGAAGGGGTGGTCGTAGATGGAGTCGTCGATGGTCGACGGATCGCCGTAGCGGAGCTTCTCCGACCGGAAGGGGCGGATCTGCTGGGAGTGGCAGTTGTAGCAACCCTCCGCCACGTAGACGTCGCGGCCCTCCAGCTCGAGGGCGGTGTAGGGCTGCGCGGTCCCGGTGCGGGGCACGCTCTCGTGGATGAGCACCGTGGGCAGGATCTCGGCGATGCCGCCGATGAGGATGGCGATCAGGACGAGGACCGTGAATACCAGCGAGTTGCCCTCGAGCAGCGAGTGCCAGCGCGGGCGCCCCTCCTCCTTGCGGTAGGTGAGCACCGCGAAGAGGCCCACGAGCACGATGCCCGCCAGGGCGGCGGCGGCGACGAAGACGTTGGTCACCGCGTAGAGGACGCAGAGGCCGAAGAGGCCGGCGGCGTAGAAGACGGGCTTGCTCGCCAGCAGGCCCCAGGCGCCGATCTCCCGCTCGTGCCGCTGGACCACCACGGTGGCCTCGCCGTTCACCGCAGCGCCGGCGCGGGCGGTCTTCCACAGGTTCCAGCCCATGAGGACGAAGCCGGCGAGGTACAGGCTGCCGCCGACGAGCCTCACCACGTAGAGGGGCCGGATGGCGAGGAGCGTCTCCACGAAGTCCGGGTAGAGGAGCGTGCCCTCGGGGGTGAACGCCCGCCACATCAGGCCCTGGCTGATCCCCGAGACCCACATGGCGACGACGTAGAGGAGGATGCCGGCCGTCCCCATCCAGAAGTGGGCGTCCGCCGCCTTGGTGGAGTGGAGCTTCGTGCCGTAGAGCCTCGGCACCAGCCAGTAGAACATGCCGGCGGCCATGAAGCCGTTCCAGCCGAGGGCGCCGCCGTGCACGTGCCCGACGATCCAGTCGGTGTAGTGGCCCAGGGCCGAGACGCTCTTGATCGAGAGCAGCGGGCCCTCGAAGGTGGCCATGCCGTAGAAGGTGACGCCGGCGATGAGGAACTTGATCACCGGATCGGTGCGCAGCTTGTCCCACGCGCCGCGCAGGGTGAGCAGGCCGTTGAGCATGCCGCCCCACGACGGCGCCCACAGCATCAGGCTGAAGACCATGCCCAGCGATTGCGCCCAGTCCGGCAGGCTGGTGTAGAGCAGGTGGTGGGGGCCGGCCCAGATGTAGACGAAGACCAGGGCCCAGAAGTGCACGATGGAGAGCCGGTACGAGTACACCGGCCGCTCCGCCGCCTTGGGGAGGAAGTAGTACATGATCCCCAGGATCGGCGTGGTGAGGAAGAAGGCGACGGCGTTGTGGCCGTACCACCACTGCACCAGCGCGTCCTGCACGCCGCCGAAGATCGGGTAGCTCTTCAGCAGCCCCACCGGGATCACGAGGTTGTTCACGATGTGGAGCACCGCCACCGTGACGATGGTGGCGATGTAGAACCACAGCGCGACGTAGAGGTTCTTCTCGCGGCGCCGGGCCAGGGTCCAGAAGAAATTGATGGCGAAGACGACCCAGATCGCCGTGATGGCGATGTCAATGGGCCATTCCAGCTCGGCGTACTCCTTCGACTGCGTGTAGCCGAGGGGCAGCGTGATCGCCGCCGCGAGGATGATCGCCTGCCAGCCCCAGAAGTGGATCTTGGAGAGCAGGTCCGACGCCATCCGCGCCTTGGTGAGCCGCTGGGTGGAGTAGTAGATGCCCGCGAACATCATGTTGCCCACGAACGCGAAGATCACCGCGTTGGTGTGCAGCGGCCGCAGGCGCGAGAAGGTGAGCCAGGGGACGTCGAAGTTGGCCTGCCACCACGCGAGCTGCGTGCCCACGAAGGCGCCGACCGCCATGCCGACGATGCCCCAGATCACCGCGGCCCAGGTGAACTGCCGGACCGTCGCGTCGTCGTAGATGATGTGTTTCTCTTCCACTGAGGCTTTCCTTTGTTGGTCGCGACTAGGGTTTCCGCCGCTTGGAGGCGGGGGACTTCCGCTCGTGTTCGAACGGAAGAAGGGAGAGGCGATCCGCGTGCTCGTGGTCGTCGCTCTTGACGCTGATGGCGAGCAAGAGCACCGAGCCCAGGACCAGCATGAGGCTGACGAAGACCTGGAGGACCATCACGCTCATCGGGCGGGCTCCGGGGCGGGCGCCGCCCGGGGGCGGCGGCGGGGCTCGCGGCTCTTCGCGTCCAGGCTGAAGGCGGTGAAGAGCAGGACCGCG